>NZ_JAIUIF010000008.1:0-275506 GCF_020165475.1 Mesorhizobium sp. BR1-1-15
CCAGCCTCCATCCGCTGGCGATAAAACCGGACAACTCACGTGCTACCTAATCCGGACAACTCATCTGCTTACGACAGCAAGGCGCGTCGGGCTTGACTTTCCGGGCGCGTTCTTTATGTGTCGCGGCAAGTTTCCCGCGTCCGGGTGTTTGCCCGTGCTCCAGCGGCCAAAACCCCACGAACAAACGGACTGATACCATGGCCAAAGCCGCAAACATCAAGATTAAGCTTCTGTCGACCGCCGACACCGGTTTCTTCTACGTGACCAGCAAGAACAGCCGCACCAAGACGGACAAGCTGTCGTTCCGCAAATACGACCCGGTTGCCAAGAAGCACGTCGAGTTCAAGGAAACCAAGATCAAGTAATCTGGTTTTTCCGAGAAAATGCCGAAACGCCGCCCATCGGGCGGCGTTTTTTGTTCCTAAAACATTGATTTCATTGGTTGGTAGTCAAATCCAGCATAACGGCCAACATAGTGGATCGCGCTGCCGATAGGGCTGCTATAGCCACAAAGCCCGCGCGAGGCAGGGGCCTTGTCGAGCGGCTCCCATAAACCGCGAAAGGCGTGCGCGTCGTCACCGCATAAATCTCCACGACAAAAGCCACGGCGCCTCAGCAAGGATCCAGAGAATTTGTCTCTACGCAGCTTTGCCCTAGCCAGAAGAAAATGGTTCCAAGTACCTTTTCATGACATGCAATGGCACATAGTCACCCTCGACTAGATTTCCACCTTCCTCGTTCACAAGAACCATTAAAGCCTGAGTAGACTTTCTCATAAACACAGATAACTCAGATCGTATTGGTATATTACAAGAGAATCCTTTAATCATTATTAGAGAGAGTCGACTTTCTTCCATATTGAATTCTAGTTTAGATAAATCATTGTTAAATGGCCGATTGTGGAAAATGATAAGCTCTCCACGATCATTTATCGCTATTTCAATTTTAATAGGAAATTCAAATTGAATTCCTCCAATTACATAAGAACCACGTCTCTGAACTATTGCTAGGATTTTAGATACATCATCTTTAATATCAGATGTGTCGTTCTTTATCGAATTCGCTATCTGCAAAAATTGGTCAAATTTGGCTTCGAGTTTCGGTAGCGAATTGCGCAAATACCCAAGGCGAGACGCGATGAAGGCGACCTCCGCTTTGTGATTTTGCTTCAATGCCTCCCGCATGAAGGCAAGGAAAATAAGAGCCCAGCCCGGCTCATCATCTGTCGCCTTTCCACGAAAAAATGACGCGAAATCGGCAGGAACGGCCAGTTGGTCCTTTCCCTGCTCCGTTCCAGCGATGAGATCGCGCAGAACGCGCTTGCACGCTGCATCCAGACTCGCCTGGACCGCTGCAAAGTCGCGAGCCGATAGCGCGCCGTCCAAGTTTGTCTCTATTTCATCGACAACGTCCTTGTTGGATTCTAGCTTGAATGGCCCGCCCAATCCGATCTGCTTATGCAGATAGCGGCGCGCGGCACTAGCGAACTGAATCCTCGCGCGACGCTCCGGCGGCCGTCCGCCAAGCCGCAACTGGTCGGCCTCTTGCGTATCGACATACATGCGCACCATCACGAGTGAAGAGGTGAGTTCACTGAGTCGAATGGCGTGCTCCAAATCGTGGTTTGCTGGAACCGCGCCTGTATGAGCGCGCAGCTTGGATGCGACGTCCTCGTAGATCGCTTTATAACGTCCGCCAAACAGCGTCTCGCCGATCTTATCTAGGATGTCGCCGGCATTTTCGAGCGCCTTCCAACCGATCACCGCCCCGATGTATCCGCAAACCGAGATCATTCGTCTAGGTCCCTGATGATGGCCCAAAGTAGGGCGGCAGTTGGCCAGAAATCAAGAATACCAAACGGCTGAGCCTAGCTCATATCCCGCCGCGGACGGTGGAGTTCAAAGAGATTTAGGCTGCTTTGCCGGCCGCCCTGGGATAGAGCGTGGCTTGATACTGCTGCCCTCGCTGTCCGCTAGGCGTCAATTCGCGACTGAATCTGTTCCGTGATTTCGCTGCGTATGAAAGCAATTCTCCGGTCTCCGAGCGTGATGGCAGACGGAAGCCGTCTTCTGACATACCGGTTCACCGGCCTAGGCTGGTCATTCTCGCGGCATGGTTCAGTGATACGAGCGTCGGCGGAGTTGTTATTCGCAGGCATTATAAATCTCCCCCCGCCGCGTTGCGGCGATTCAAGAACCAAACTGATTGATGAAAGGACGCACATGATGGCGGCAGGAGGAGGTTTCTATTAATGTGGCTCCGCAAAGCGGTTGGCCCGGGTCAAGCAAGTTTCGACTCGCCAAAAGGCCGTATGGTTAGAATATGCCCAGCGGGCAACAGAGTGGCCGCTCGGCGGCGGCGCCCCTACCCTACCCGGTCGCCGCTTTTCGGGTCGAAAACATGCAGCGCCGCCGGATCGGCCGATAGCCGCACCGTCTCGCTAGGCTTCACGCCGGCGCGGCCCATGGCGAACACGCAAAGCTGCTGGCCGGCCAGCTTGACGTAGAACTGCGTCGAGAGGCCGAGCGGCTCGACCACCACCACTTCGCCTTGCAGCGGGCCGTCATCCGCCAGCCTTATATGCTCCGGCCGCAAGCCGACGGTAAAAGCATCGCCTTCCCTGAGCGGCAGGCCATCCGGCAATCGCAGTTTCTGGCCATCGGACAGCACGGCATCCGCCTTGCCGCCCTTCTCAACACTCGCCGGCAGGAAATTCATGCCGGGCGAGCCAATGAATCCGGCGACGAACATGTTGGCCGGCCGGTCATAGAGGTCGAGCGGCGCGCCGACCTGCTGGACGACGCCGTCATGCATCACGACGATGCGATCGGCCATGGTCATGGCTTCGATCTGGTCATGCGTGACATAGACCGATGTGGTCTTCAGTTGCTGGTGAAGCGCCTTGATCTCGGCGCGCATGTGCACGCGCAGCTTGGCGTCGAGGTTCGAAAGCGGCTCGTCGAAAAGAAAGACCTTGGGATCGCGCACGATGGCCCGGCCCATGGCGACGCGCTGGCGCTGGCCGCCGGAAAGCTGCCGCGGCAGGCGTTGCAGAAAATTGTCCAGCCCAAGCCGCCTGGCGGCACCGTCGACCCGCGCGTCGATCGCCTGCTTTTCTGCCTTCCTCAGCATCAGGCTGAAGCCCATGTTCTTCGACACGTCCATATGCGGATAGAGCGCGTAGGACTGGAATACCATGGCGATGTCGCGGTCCTTCGGCGCGACGTCGTTGACCAGCCGCTCGCCGATACGGATCTCGCCATCGGAAACCTCCTCCAGACCGGCGATCATGCGCAGAAGCGTCGATTTCCCGCAGCCGGACGGACCGACGAGGACGACGAACTCGCCGTCGGCGATGTCGAGGTCGACCGCGTGCAGCACACGCACGGCGCCATAGTCTTTGCGGACTTTTTCCAGCGTAACGGAAGCCATCGATTATCCCTTCACGGCGCCGGCGGTGAGGCCGGTGACGAGATAGCGTTGCAGGAAGCCGAAGAAGATGCAGACCGGGATCAGCGCCAGGATCGACGCCGCCATCATCTGCCCCCAGTCGACGGCGAACTTGCCGATGAAGGTGAGCAGGCCGACGGCGAAGGTCTTCTTGTCATCGCTGGAGATCAGCATCAGCGCGAACAGGAGTTCGCTCCAGGCAGCGGTGAAGACAAAGCCGAGCGTGGCGCCCATGCCGGGTAGCGTCAGCGGCACGATCACCCGGCGCATCGCCTGCGCGCGTGTGCAGCCGTCGATCATCGCCGCCTCCTCCAGGTCCTTCGGTATGCCGTCGAAGAAGGACTGCATCAGGAAGGTTGCAAACGCGGTATTGAAGGCGGTGTAGATGATGATCAGCCCGGTCAGGCTGTTGATCAGGCCGATCTGGCCCATCACGCGATAGATCGGTGGAATGACCATGACTAGCGGGAAAGTCTGGGTCAAAAGCAGCATCAGCGCCAGTGCCGCCTTGCCGCGAAAGGTGAAGCGCGACATGGCATAGCCGGCAAGCGTCGCGATGACAGTCACCAATGCAGCCGTCGAAACCGAGACGATGACGCTGTTGAGGAAATAGCGCGGAAAGTCGGTCGCCTCGAGCACGGTGACGAAGTTCTGCAACGTCATCTGCGACGGCCAGAAGGTGATGCCTTCGGAATAGAGAAGCCGTTCCGGTGTAACCGATATCTTCAGCGTCCAGAAGATCGGGAACAGGGCGAAGATCACATAGGCCGCGATGGCCGCATAGAGCCCGACGCCGCCGAAGAAGCGCTGCGAAGATGAGCGTCCCGCAATCATCAGACGTGCCTCACCAGGGAGCGGCGGATGGCGATCAGCGCGATCGCATAGGCAATGAGCAGGACGAGCAGCAGCACGGCAACCGCCGATGCGTAGCCCTTGTCCAGCGACTTGAAGGCACTGACATAGATGTAGACCGGCACCGTGTTGGTCGACCCGGCCGGCCCGCCCTCGGTCATGACGAAGATCAGGTCGGCGAAAGTGGCGATCCAGATGGTACGCAGCATCACCGTGATGGCGATGGTCGGCGCCAGGAACGGCAGCGTCACCTTGGTGAAGCGTTGCCAGGGCGAGGCGCCGTCGATCGCTGCCGCCTCATGCAGTTCCGAGGGAATGGATTTCAGTGCCGCCAGCAACGTGATGGCAAAGAACGGGATGCCGAACCAGACATTGGCGACGATCGGCCCCCACATGGCGGTCGAGGGATCGGAGAGAACGTTGGTCGGCTCGGCCTTTAGCCCCAGCGCGAACAGCCAGTGCGGCAGCGGCCCGATGATCGGATTGAACAGCCATGCCCATGTCAGGCCCGACAGGAAGGACGGCACCGCCCAGGGCAGGAACACCAGCGCCTGCACCACCTTGCGGCCCCGAAACGGCTTGTCGAGCAGCAGCGCCAGGCCAAGGCCGAGGAAGAACTGGAAGAACAGGCTGGAGAGCGTCCACCACAACGTATTGACCAGCGCCTGGCCGAGCACGGCATCCGACAGCATCGCCTGGTACTGGCCGAGCCCGACATATTCCGACTTGAAGGCCGAAAACTTACGGAACGAATAGCTGATGCCGATGACCAGCGGCACCAAAAGCACCACGACCAGCAGGATGATCGCCGGGCTGAGATAAAGCCAGGGTTCGGTGGCAGCGTGCGTCAGCCGCTTGCGGCGCGGCCTCCCGGCGGGTCGTATTTCGGAAACGGCATAGGTCATTTGGGCTCAACAGTGGTGAGTGGGTGCCGGCGAAGGCGACAGCACCCTTCTCCCATATACGGGGAGAAGATGCCGGCAGGCAGATGAGGGGCAGCGCCAGGCTGACAGAACTAGCGCCGCCTCTCATCCGGCCCTATCGGGCCACCTTCTCCCCGTGAACGGGGAGAAGGAAGAAAAACTACTTCTTGTTCTTCGCCATCCAGTCCTGCTGTTCCTTGGTCAGGAAGGCGGCCCATTGGTCGGCAACCTCCTTGGCCGTCTTTTGGCCCAGCAGCACTTCCTGGAAATTCTTGATCGCCACCTGGTCGACGAAATTGCCGAGATTCTCCAGATGCGTCGGCGGCGTCACCATTTCATATTTGGCGCTGTCGCTGAGCTCCGTGAACCAGCCCTTGAACTGCTCGGTCTTGAAATGCGGATCCTGGTCGGCGCCGTTGTGGATCGGGACGACGCCGACTTCCTTGGCCCATTCCAGATTGTCCTTGGGCGAGAGCAGCGTCGCCATCAGCTTCCAGGCGTCGTCCTTGTGCTGCGAATTGGCGAACATTGCCCAGCCGGCATAGCCGAGCGTCGGATAGGACTTGCCGCTCGGCCCGACCGGCAGCGGCGCCACGGCGAAGTCGTCTGCGCTCATCTTGTCGGCTATACCCAGCAGCGCATCCGGATCCTGGTTGAGCATGGCGCAGGTGCCGGAATAGAAGCCGGTGACGGTTTCGTTGAAACCCCAGCTCACCGCATCCTTGGGCGCCAGGCCCTGCTTGTACATGTCTGCCAGCATCTGCAGGCCCTTGACCGAGCCCTCCTCGTTTATGGTCGACGTGCCGTCTTCGTTGAAGTAGCCGCCCTTGCCGGCGGCGATGTTCATGAACATGTGCATGCCGTTGAAGGCGCCGGGCCCGCCGCGCAGGCAGTAGCCGTATTTGCCGGGCAACGCCGAGATCTTCTTGGAATCGGCGACGAACTCGTCGAGCGTGGCCGGCGGGCCGTCGAGGCCGGCTTCCTTGAACAGCTTCTTGTTCCAGAACAACGCGTTCACATAGTAGCCGTAAGGGATCATGAACTGGGTGTTGTTGACGGTCGAGCCGAACTGCTTGGCACGGTCGCCGAGCGTCTTGGCGTCGTCCCACTTGGCCATGTACGGGCCGAGATCCTCGAGCTGGGCATTGTTGGCGTAGAGGCCCATCCAACGTTCCGGCATCTCGACCACGTCGGGCGTATCGCCGGCCTGCACCATGGTCAGGAATTTCTCGAAGGCCTGGCCCCACGGCAGCGAGACCAGCTCGACTTTGATGCCGGGATTGGCCTTTTCGAATTCGGCGATCTGCTTCTTCAGGAACTCCGTGCGCGGCGGGCTGGTGATGACTTCGACCATTTTCAGGGTCGAATCGGCCAGCGCGTTTCCGGCGGAAATTGCCAATCCCGCGGCTGTGGCAAGCATGGCGGTCAGTTTTTTCATCTTCAAGACTCCCATTTTGAAGCGGCTTGTTATTTTCTGGCTTTTTCGAAGGCCTGCGCCACGTCGGCCCACAGGTCCTCGACATTCTCCAATCCGACATTGAAGCGGATGGTTCGGGGGCTGACGCCGAAGCGCGCCATCGAATTCAGTCCCGGCGTCTGCTCCAGCGACGCCTTGGCGGGCACGACCAGGCTCTCATGGCCGCCCCAGCTCACGCCGATGCGGAAATATTTCAACGCATCCACGAAGACAGGGATGTCGATATCCTCGGTGACCTCGAAGGAGAACAACCCCGCGTAACCAGCAAGCGTCGCCTTGCCCGGATGGTTCGAATAGGCGGGGTGGTTGACGCGCTCGACATTGCCGTGCGCCTTCAGCCGTTCGGCGATGGCAAGCCCGCTCTTCATGTGGTGCGGCAGGCGCAGCGGCAGCGTGCGCAGCCCGCGCAGCAAGAGCCAGGCCTCGAAGGGCGAAAGCTTGCCGCCGAGATAGGAATAAGTCTGCTCGTTGATGTGCTTGATGTGGGCGGCCGAGCCTGCCACCACGCCGGCGACCGTATCGCTATGGCCGCCGAGATATTTCGAAGCCGAATGCAGCACCAGATCGACGCCATGCGTGATCGGCTTCTGGAACACCGGTGTCGCCCAGGAATTGTCGATCGTGGTGACGATGCCCTGCTCCTTCGCCAGCCGGGTCAGGTGAGCCAAGTCCTGCAACTCGAACATCATCGAGGTCGGGCTCTCCAGATAGAGCAGCCTGGCGCCCGGAAGGGCCGCCGCCACCGCATCCGGATCGGAGCCGTCGACATAGTCGACCCTGATGTTGAGCCGCGGCAAAAGCCGCTCGAACAGCCGATAGGCATCACCATAGCAATTGCGCACCGCAACGATGCGCTCGCCGGCGCCGACGAAGGCGAGCACCGTGGCGCTGATCGCCGCCATGCCGCTGGAAAAGCCGCGCGCGGCCTCGGCGCCCTCGAGCGCGGCGACGCGTGCCTCGAACTCCATCACCGTCGGATTGTCGCCGCGCGAATAGATCGGCTGCTTCCGTTTGCCGGCAAAAGTATCCGCCATCTCGGCATAGTTGGCGAAGGTGAACAGCGATGTCTGGTAGATCGGCGGCACCACCGCCCCACCGGGGAAAGGTTCGTCATGCGCCAGAAGCGTCGCCGCCTCGGCAAGATAGTCGTGATCGAAACCTGAGGGATGCTCGTTCATGTCTGGCTCGAAAGTTTGAGTTTGGCGGCGCCGCGCTTGAGATCGTCCTCGACGGTGGCGATCAGCTTGAGCGCTTCGGCGCGGGCGCCGTGCGGGTCGCGCGCGGCGATGCGCTCGTAAATGGTCCGATGATAGGGAAAACTGGCGTGGCCGAAATCGCGCACGCCCAGCGGATGCTCCCAGAAGCGGTGGAACAATTCGTGCATGGCGGCGATGATCTGTTCGAACAGCGGGTTGCCGGAAACCCTGTAGATCGCCTGGTGGAACTCCCAGTCCTCTTCCGAAGACATGCCCTCGCGCGTGCGGAACGCCTGCTCCATGATGTCGAGCTTGCGCTCGATTTCGGCGATATCGGTCTGGCTCGCGCGTTCGGCGCAAAGGGCGGCGGCTTCCGCCTCCAGCGCGCGACGGATTTCAAGCGTCTGCATCAGGCTGGTGAAGTCGTTGCCGCCCGCAAGCGTCAGCGGCAGATGCAACATGTCCGGCGAAACGGCTGCCTTGAGATAGGTGCCGCTGCCTTGCCGGCGCTCGACCAGCCCGAGCCCTTCCCAGCGCGTCAGCGCCTCGCGCACCGTGTTGCGGCTGACCTTCAGCCGCTCGGCCAGGATGCGTTCCGTTGGCAGCCGCTCGCCCGGCTGGAGGGCCTCGGCACGAACAAAGCCTACCAACGCCTTCAGCACGGCGTCGTCACGCGCCGTCGTCTGAATAGGTGGCAGGCTGTTTTGATCCACGCGCGTTCCAAGTGGTCCAATGGTCCAACCAATTTCTGCACAGATGGTACCTCCTGTCAACGGGATGTCAGGAGACCTAGCACCGTAAAAGCTCGCAACGCATGACAAGCACGCGTTTGCGGGCGATGCGCCAGGCCGGCCTCGACCCTGCTACGCCACAGCAGCGGGCGGCCCGAACCAGGTGGTCAGCGCATCGGCCAGTCCCTGTTGGCTTCCGGAACCAACCCATGCCACGTACCCGTCGGGGCGGATCAGCACCGCGTCGGGCCCGGCGACGGCCCCGAGAACTGGCAGCTCCCAGTCGCCGTCGTACACGGCGTCGACCTGCTGGACCCGATCCGCCCACGGCTTGATGTCAAGTCTGCCGGGCGTGCCGAGGTTGATCAGCACCGGCCGGGCATGGTGCAGCAAGGTAAACAGCCGCACCGGCCCGCTGGCGGTGAGCAGATCGAGGTCGGGTATTCGCCACCCAAGCAGCGCGTGCCCCTCCCCGAGGTCGTAGTGGACACCCAGGCCGGACATCTCTGCGGCGATTCGTTTGCGTGGTTCATCCATGGCGAGCAGTTCGGCGATGGTGTCGCCCAGGGCTTTGGTGCGATCATCCATGCGGCGAAGCGCGACCTGCGCCATCGTGTTGCGCAACACGATGGCGGCGACCGGATGGCGCTCGGCATGGTAGCTGTCGAGCAGACTGTCCGGTGATGCCCGTTTGACGACCTGGGCCAGCTTCCATCCCAGGTTGACCGCGTCCTGCACGCCGATGTTGAGGCCCTGTCCGCCCATTGGGGGATGGATATGCGCAGCGTCGCCGGCCAGCAGGACACGTCTGTCGCGGTAAGCGGCAGCCTGGCGCGTCATATCGGTGAAACGAGAGAGCCAAGTCGGACTGTGGACGCCGAAATCGGTGCCATAGACAACGGTGAGCGCCTCGCGGAGATCGTCCAATGTCGGTTCACCACCGATGATCAGTTGTTTCTCGGTCAGCACGATGCCCAACCGGTCGCCGTCCTCGATCTTGCCTATCGCATGGGTTCCGCGGGCGTCGCTGCGAAAGCCCAATGGCGGTTCTTCCGACTTCTCGACCTCGGCGATCATCCAGCTCATCGTCGGATCCCATCCAGCGAATTCGATGCCCGCCGCCTTGCGGATCGTGCTGCGTCCACCGTCGCATCCGACGAGGTACTGCGCCTTCATCCGTCGGCCATCGGAAAGCCCCACATCCACGCCACTGTCGTCCTGCATGAAATCCGTGACTTCCTGTCCGCGATGGATCGGCACCCCCAATTCGCTGATCCAGTCGGCCAATATCCGCTCGATGTGGTTTTGCCGCAGCGCCAGCAGATAGTTGTGCCGGGT
The DNA here is from genome assembly GCF_020165475.1 of Mesorhizobium sp. BR1-1-15. Taxonomy (NCBI): domain Bacteria; kingdom Pseudomonadati; phylum Pseudomonadota; class Alphaproteobacteria; order Hyphomicrobiales; family Phyllobacteriaceae; genus Mesorhizobium; species Mesorhizobium sp. BR1-1-15. Next base: position 9,968 of record NZ_JAIUIF010000008.1, read on the forward strand.
GGGAAAGTCGCTGATGTCCAAACGGATCATGTGGAAGCCGACGGTCGGGAAGCATCGCCCCTGGCAGAGGAACCGGTCGGCGATCCCGCGCTGGTCGAGCACCTCGATTGTGCGTGCGTGCAGGCCACCCGCGCGCAAGCCAATCAGTTGCTGGGTCGGGCGCCGCTCGACAATGGCGACGTCGATGCCCGCCAATGCGAGTTCGCCTGCCAGCATCAATCCTGTCGGGCCGCCCCCGGCGACAATCACCGCATGATTTCGACGCGATCCATCTGTCGGTGCACGCATTCCCGTCACTCCGCTCCCATTGGCTAGGGCCGCGGTTTTACGGGAGGAACCCAGGCTTGAAGCAAGCCCCCTGGGCGCCATATGTATGAAGTGAGGAGCAACGCCCTCTGCCGAATGGCAAGAGAGCGTACGCCGCAGCTCTTCACATCGGAGCTCGCCTTTTCCAGGCCAGGAAGCGCTGTCGACATCTCGTGCGCAAAAAGCCCCTGATTTCCGGAGCTTGGCGCAGAATCCTGATGCTATTTTGAAAGGGGGCCGGTCGGCGTTTGGCAGCGGTACGAGGAGGCCACTATGTGCCAGCGCCGGCCGGCCGACCCCACGGACCCAGGAGATGCGGCGGACCTGAGCATCATGGGGTATTTTTTGATCGACCCGGCTGTCTGTCCTCGTGCCGGCGTCGCTCTGTCTGTGGCCGCACATTTGCGCAAGAGCTTATGAAAATCAACAGTTTCTTAACCAAGCCTCGTGAATCGCTTGGATTAAGGTAAATGGGTAACCTTGCCGGATTGACGGATACTCTTACCCGGTCCGTCAGGCAGCCTTGGCGACGACGCGGTTGCGGCCACCGCTCTTGGCTTCATAGAGCGCCAGATCGGCGCGTTTCATCAGCGCCGCCACCGTATCCACCCCCTTCAGCACCGACGACACGCCGACGCTGACGGTGACCTCGATGGCCTTGCCGTCAGGCCCGATGACGAACGGCATCTGGGCGATTTCGGCGCGGATGCGTTCGGCCACCTTTTCGGCGATCGCTCCATCGGTGTCAGGCATGACCACTACGAACTCCTCACCGCCGAACCGGCAGGCCAGATCGATGCCGCGCACGTTCTTGCGCAGCCGCCGCGCGAATTCCCGCAGCACCTCGTCGCCACCGTCATGGCCGTGCGTGTCGTTAATCGACTTGAAGCGATCGAGGTCGGTGATCATCACCGACAGCGGCCGACGCCGCGCCACGGCGCGGTCGAACAGCGTCTGGAGATGGCTGTCGAGATAGCGGCGGTTGTGCAGCCCGGTCAGCCCGTCGGTCACCGCCATTTCGATCGTCTGCGTCACGCTGGCGCGCAATTGGTCGTTGTAGCGCTTGCGGCGCACCTGGGTGCGCAACCGCGCCGTCAGTTCCTGCTGGTCGATAGGCCGCATCAGATAGTCGTTGATGCCGAGTTCGAGACCACGGATGATGCGCTCCTCCTCGCCCTCCTCCGCCAGCAGGATGATCGGCAGGAAGCGTGTGCGATCGAGCGAGCGCAGTTGCGAGCAGAGCCGAAGCGGATCGAAATCGGCGAAGCTCGTCGAGATCATCACGCATTCATAGGGCGTCTCCGCCGCCTGGAAGAAGCCGGCATGCGGATCGCTGGCGACATCCAGGTCAGCACAGTCGCGCAGCATCTTCTGGACGCGCTCGATCGACGATTTGCGCTCATCGATCAGAAGCACTTTCGGCGTCGTGTCCTCGGAGGCGAAATTGCGGCTGAGCAACTCTTCGATGCCGATGTTGCGCGTGGTCGAAGCGCGCAGCCGCAACTCGTCGGTCAGCGACTTCAGCCTGACGAGGCTCTTGACGCGCGTCATCAGTTGCAGGTCGTTGACGGGTTTGGTCAGGAAATCGTCGGCGCCGACCTCAAGCCCGCGCACCCTGTCGGAAACCTGGTCGAGTGCGGTGATCATTACCACTGGAATATGCGACGTCGCCGGATCGCTCTTCAGGCGGCGGCAGACCTCGAAGCCGTCCATGTCCGGCATCATGACGTCGAGCAGCACGACGTCGACCTTGCCGTTCTCGCAGGTCTCGATTGCATCCAGGCCGTTGGTGGCGGTCAACACCTCGAAATATTCGGCCAGCAGCCGAACCTCCAGCAGCCTGACATTGGCAGGGATGTCGTCGACGACGAGAATCCGAGCGGTCATTTCACAAGGCTCCGGCTTTGGCGGCAAGGTGCATCAGGAATCACCCAGGTAAGACTTGATGGTTTCGATGAAGCGCGGCACCGAGATCGGCTTGGAGATATAAGCCTCGCAGCCGCCCTGGCGGATGCGCTCCTCGTCGCCCTTCATCGCGAAGGCGGTGACGGCAATGACCGGGATGACGTGCAGGTCGTCGTCTTCCTTCAGCCATTTCGTCACCTCCAGCCCAGACACTTCAGGCAACTGGATGTCCATCAAAATGAGATCCGGCCGGTGCTGACGCGCCAGATCGAGCGCTTCCAGACCGTTGCGGGTGCGAACTGTCTCGTAACCGCTTGCTTCGATGAGGTCCCGAAAGAGCTTCATGTTGAGCTCATTGTCCTCGACGATCATGACCTTCTTAGGCATCGATATCCCGTCCCGGCCGCTGTTTCGCTCGAACGCGGCCGTTATGCGCCCTTCCGGGACGCACCAAACCCTGGTCGACTCTACGGCAATATGATTGACGAAACGGAAACCTGCGGCGAGAAAAGCTGCTCCGTTTCCACCTCGGGTCCCGCACTGAAGAGGTAACGACTTGCCGCAAGCGACGCTTGCCATTACTGCGGAAGAGACTCACATTCCGCATACCCTGAAAGGTAGTGATGGCAAACGCAGCGTCAATGCGCGAAGAGGCCGAAACCATTGCCGTGAAGGCTCTGGCCTTCGTCGCCTCTGATCCCGAACTGCTGCCTCGCTTCCTGGCGATCACCGGCATCGAGGCGCATTCGATCCGCAAAGCTGCCGGCGAGCCGGGATTTCTGGCCGGTGTGCTGCAGTTCGTTCTCGCCCACGAACCCACATTGCTGCGTTTTGCCGAGGAAACCGGCACGCCACCGGCTTCCGTCGGCAAGGCGTTGCGCGCGCTGCCGCTGGGCGACGATAACCACGAGCATTCCATATGAGTGACGATCCCAAGGCGGCGCCCCGATCGCCAGGTCGAGCGAAGTCTGACTCTTGTCGCCCGGTTTGAGCGACAAGCATAAAACGAAGGCTTGAGGCGCGTCGCGCCAATCCGTTCGAAGGCGACGCGCTTTGGTGAGCCGAGTGGCTACGGTGTCGGATCCGCCTGGTCCGTCTCGTCGCCGCCATCGTCAATGCTGTCGTCCTCGGCAGGATCGGCCGGCTTCAGCATGACGCCATTGACAATGACCGAACCGTCCGGCTTGGCGTTGACGACCCATTCCATGCGGCCGTCCGTCAAGGTCTTGCCGAACCCTTTCACCATCAGGGCCACAGGCACGTACTGCGCCACCTCCGGTTCCGATTTCGCCGCTTCCTGCAAGCCCTCGACGATCTTGTCGAAGCCGGCCACGTCCACCGTCACATTGGCTTCCGGCTTCTCGCCAGGAAAAGTCATTTCGCCTTCCAAGGCAATTTCGGTATCCTTGTTCTTGATGGTGCTATGGCCAATGACAACCTTCGGCGTCTTGGCCATGAAGTCGGTTTTGAGCTGCTCTCCGAATTCGGCCGACAGCGGCGGGTTCTTGTTAAGATCAAAGGCTTCGATTGCCTTCTTCGCCATGCTGTCGAGATCGATATTGGCGCCGCCGAAGTTCAGGTCGATATCGGTCGGCAGCAGCGCCATGCTCCAGTTCGGCAGAAGCTGCTGCGGCACGGTCAACCCAGATGCCTTGATCCCGTAGCCGATCGTACCGCTCTGGGCGACGCCATCCATTCCGAAGGCGGTGCTGAGCTGCGCCGCACCAAACGTGCCGACCGGGCTCTCGACCGCGAAATTCTTGAACCCGTATGTCCCGTCGATGCGTTCCCACACAGGAAGCGCGGCGAGCAGAAGCGATTTGAGCTGCGCCTGGTTGGCTTTCAGCGTGGCTTCATTCTCATTGGCGACGGCAAATGCCAGGAGATCGAGCAGCGGCTTGGTCTGCACGCCCTTGCCTTTGGCATCCACCGACAGTTCCGGTGATTTCACGGTGACCGGGAATTTCAGTCCGCTTTCGGGATCATCGAATTTGATCGCCTCGACAAAGTTCGACACTTTTTGCGACAACGCGAAATCGACCCCGCCATTGGCAGCCTTGGTGGCGGCCATGGTCGCGGTGCCGCCGTCGGCGCTGACTTCCATGTGCTGCTTGGCATCTTGCGACACCATCGTCATGCCCGCCATCGAACTGGTGCCGCTGGTAAAGGCCGCCAGATTGGGGTCGTAGACACCGGAACCCTTGCCGTCCTTGATAGAAAATTGCGTGCTCTGCAGCCCCTGCGGCCCGTTGAACTCGAAGGAGGCGCTGTGCGAAAGATCCATCGAGACATCCCAGGTTCCGTCGCTGCGCGGCTTGACCAGCAGGGCGTAGGGCGCAAAGTCGAATTTCAACAGCTTCTGGTCGGGCAAGGTGCCGGCGAGCGCCTTGAAATCGAACATGATCTTGTAGGCGCCGCCTTCGACCGAGACCTTCAGGATGCCCTTGTCGAGGGCCTGTTTGCCGACATAGCGGGACAGGTTCTCGGATAGCTGCTTCGCACCCTGGCTGTCGACGCTCTGGCCGAAAGCGGGCGCGCTGAGCAGAAGCGCGGTAAAGGCGATTGGCAACATCCGGTTCACGTAGAATTCTCCGTTTGGTCGAAAAGGCAAAATCGTCTCCTACTTCTGGTAGGGAAAGACCGTCACAACTGCAAGACGGCGAAGTTCAGGCGCTCGGCTCCAGCACCAGCCGCATCAACGGCCGGCCCGCCTTGCGTTCCAGGAGCCGCTCGAACCCGGCCTTCTCGAACACGCGCGACGAGCCCACGAACAGCCCGATGGAGCGTGAATCCTTCGACAGGTCTATCGGGCAGGCTTCCACCATTCGCGCGCCGTTCCTGCGGGCGAAATCGATGCCGCCTTCGACCAGGCGATGGCTGATGCCCCGGCCCCGTGCCTTGGCGCGGATGAAGAAACAGGAAATTGCCCAGACGCTCGGATCCGATGCGTCCGCGGGATCGACCGGAGCCGAGCCCCGGCCCCGGTTGTTCCACTCGGGCACGTCGGCGCGCGGCCCGATCTGCATCCAGCCGACTGCCTTGCCGTCCTCGAACGCCAGCATGCCCGGTGGCGGGCCTGCTTCGATGCGCGCCCTGATGTGGTCTTTGTTGCGTTCGCGGCTGCTTTCGCGACGAGCCGCCGGCGCCAGCCGGAAATGCGTGCACCAGCAGCCGTAGCAGGCGCCCTGCTTGCCGAAGAGATCTTCGAATTCAGGCCAGAGCTCAGGCGCCAGCGGCACTATGGTCGTGCTCATGCGTTCTCCCCAGGCCAAGCTTGTCGCTAGCCTTGCACTGTCGTACCATTGTGTTTGTTCTCTTTATGTTCGCAGCGATGGCGGCTCCTGTCAATAATCCTGATCACGGTTTCTGCCGCGACTGCCTGGCCTTTCAGCGCGGCGACGCCAGGCGCTGCGAGCGATGCGGCAGCCCCAGGCTTGCCCGTCATCCCGAGCTGTACCGGCTGCATCTGGCCCATATCGACTGCGACGCTTTCTATGCGGCAATCGAAAAACGCGACAACCCGGCGCTGAAGGACAAGCCGCTGATCATCGGCGGCGGCAAGCGCGGCGTCGTCTCCACCGCCTGCTACATCGCCCGGATAAGGGGCGTGCGTTCCGCCATGCCCATGTTCAAGGCGCTCGAGGCTTGCCCCGAAGCGGTGGTTATCCCGCCCAATATGGAAAAGTACGTGGTCGTCGGGCGCGAGGTGCGCGCCATGATGCAGGCGCTGACGCCGCTGGTCGAGCCGCTCTCGATCGACGAGGCGTTTCTCGACCTTGCCGGAACCGAACGGCTGCACGGCCTGCCGCCGGCGGTGGTGCTGGCCCGTTTCGCGCTGGCCGTCGAGAAGGAGATCGGCATCACCGTTTCGTCAGGTCTGTCCTACTGCAAGTTCCTGGCTAAGGTGGCGTCGGATTTCCGCAAACCGCGCGGCTTCTCGGTCATCGGCGAAGCGGAAGCCGTGGGTTTCCTCGCCGCACAGCCGGTGAGCATGATCTGGGGGGTCGGCAAGGCATTCAACGCCACGCTCGAACAGGACGGCATCCGCACCATCGGCCAGCTCCAGAAGATGGACCGTGGCGACCTCATGCGCCGCTATGGCGTGATGGGCGACCGGCTTTACCGGCTCTCGCGCGGCGAGGACGTCCGCCGCGTCGATCCCGACCAGGACGCCAAGAGCGTATCGGCCGAAACCACTTTCGACACCGATATCGCTTCGCTGGACGAGCTGGTCTCGGTGCTGCGGGGCCTTTCGGAAAAGGTCTCGGCGCGGCTGAAGAAATCCGGCATCGCCGGGCGCACGGTGGTGCTCAAGCTGAAGACGCAGGATTTCAAGATCCGCACCCGCAACCGCCAGCTCGGCGACCCGACCCGGCTCGCCGACCGTATCTTTTCGACCGGGGTCGAGCTGCTGCGCAAGGAAACCGACGGCACCAAATACCGGCTGCTCGGCATCGGCGTCAGCGATCTTTCCGCCGATGACAAGGCCGATCCGCCCGATCTGGTCGATATCCAATCGCGCAAGCGGGCCATGGCCGAAGGCGCCATCGACGCGCTGCGCGACAAGTTCGGCCGCAAGGCGGTGGAAACCGGCTATACGTTCGGCAAAGGCCGCGACACCCACCCGCCAGAGCCGCTGGAAGACTGATAATGGATATCAGCTGTCGAGATTTAGGTGCGCTGCAGATCGATCCTGCTTGTCACCATGCTCTTGCCGGTTTTCGGATCAGTGTCGATCACCGTCAGCCGCATGCCGTTCTCGCCTCGTTTCTCGACCTTCATCTGCGCCTTTCGGTCACCATTGACCTCCTTGGCCCAACGGATGCCGAGATTGATCGCGTTGCCCGAACGGGTGCCGTTCAATTGCGCAGGCCCGGTACGAGACCCGACATAAGTGCCGCTATATTTCGCTCCGGCAGTCCTCAGGTCCGCGCTGATGGCGCGCGTCACCACGATAAGCCCTCGGCAATTGCCATCGAGCGACAATGAGGTCGACGTCGCGTTTGACCTGAACGTGCAGGACACATTCACCGTCGGCGCGTCGGTAGTCACCTTGACAATGCCCTTGCCGGTGAAATTGCCCTTGAACGACTGGAGAAATCTGGACTCGTCGGCATGTGCCGCGCCTGCCGTGACCAACAGGCAGCCAGCAAGCGCAAATTGCGCAAATGATCTCATCGAAATTCTCCTATCGACATTGAAAGGCACCTGCGAAGCACTTCCGATATTCGGAACTCAACGCCCCCTGCCGTGCCAGGTTCCGCCTTCAACATGACTGTTTTGCAACATCCGGCTGGCCCAGAAGAATGCGGCTGCTAGCGGTTGCGGCAAAAGCCACGGCCTGCGACATAGCGGAAATGGCACCCACCCCTTCCATCCCCAAGGCCGCGTTCTGGATGGCGCTGTCGATCGCCTCGTTCCTGGCGATGTCGGTCGCGGGCCGCGCCACCACGGCCGAGCTCAACGTTTTCCAGGTGCTGGAGCTGCGCTCGGTGATCGGCTTTTTCATCCTGCTGCCGCTGGTCATGCAAAATGGCGGCTTTGCCGCCATGCGCACTGGGCGCCCCCTCGCCCATGTCACGCGCAACGTGGTTCACTATACCGGCCAGGCGGCGTGGCTCTACGCCCTGACGCTGATCCCTTTGGCGGTGCTGATCTCGATCGAATTCACGACGCCGATCTGGACGGCGATCCTTGCGGTCACCTTTCTCGGCGAAAGGCTCACCCGGCCGAAGCTCGGCGCCGTGGCGCTCGGGCTGATCGGTGTCGTGATCATCGTGCGCCCAGGCGTCGGCTCGGTCGATCCGGGACATCTGGTCGTGCTGGGCGCGGCAATGTGCTTCGGCATCTCGCTGGTCCTGGTCAAGTCGCTGACGCGGACCGACAGCGTTGTGCGAATCATCTTCTGGATGTTGATCATCCAGTCGGTGCTCGGCCTGGTCCCGGCGCTCTACGAATGGCGCAACCCGTCGCTCGAGCTGTGGCCGTGGATTCTGCTGATCGCCTTCACCGGCATGTCGTCGCATTTCTGCATGGCCTGGGCGCTGAGCTACGCCGATGCCACCGTCATTTCGCCGATGGATTTCCTGCGCGTGCCGCTGTCGGCATTGATCGGCTGGCTGCTCTACCAGGAGCAGATCGACGCCTTCACCGCAGGCGGGGCATTGCTGATCCTGATGGGCAATATGCTCAACCTGCAGCGCCGGCAGCCAAAGCCGGCGCAAGCGGCGGCATCATAGCGCGCCTCAATCGCCCCTCAATCACCGCTGTCGGGTATGTTGAGGAGGTGGCCGCAGGCCTTGCAGTGAACGGCGTCCGGCTCGTGCCGTTGCAGGCCGCATTGCGGACAGGGAAAGAACACCTTGGCCGGTCGGAAGATCGCCTGCGCCAGCCTGACGAACAGCGATATGCCGATGATCATGGTCACGATCGCCGTCAGTTTCCCCGCCATTCCCGGCAGCACGATGTCGCCGAACCCGGTCGTGGTCACCGTCGCGACGGTGAAGTAAAGCGCGTCGATGTAGCTTTCCAGCCCCGCTCCGCTGCGGAAGAAGAAAGTGTAGACGAAACCGGTGATCACGAAGAGGAACGTCAAGAGATTGATCACCGCGTGGCTCGCTTCGCGCCAGGGCCGCAGGCCCTGCATCTCGAAATGCCGCCAGAGCGAACCGCTGCGCGACAGCGACCACAGCCGCAGAATGCGCAGAAAGCCGAGATTGGCCAGCGCCGTCGGCATCAGCAGCGTCAAAAGGATGAAAATGTCCACGCAGGAGGTCGGCTGCTTCATCAGCCGCAGCATGTCGTTCGAGGCAAGCAGCCTGGCAACCAGGTCGGCGGCGACCAGAGCCGCCACCGCATAGTCGAGCCACAGGAATGAGGCCGACTGCTGGATGACGGGCGTGGCGATGAAGAAGGCAATGATGGCCAGGTCGATGATGACCGCAACCAGCTGAAACCGAAAAGCCGCCGGCGTGCGGCCGTGGTAGAGCTTGCGCAGCGTGTCGCGCAGCCACGCCATTGTGGAACGGTCCTGCAATCCGTCGCTGTCTTTCGTCTTCATGGCAATTGCGGTGACTTGAGCGGCGGATGCCGCCCGGCGGATTGCCACCAGTCCCCGGAAGGGGCGATCACACCAGCTCCACTTCGACCACGCCTGGCACGGCGCGCATCGCCGAGGCGATTTGCGGCGAGACGCGGTAGCCCCCCTGCAGGGCAATCTCCACCTCGCCCTGCGCTTCTTCCTTGATAACGATGATGCTCACCTGACTTTCACCACGCTGGGTAAGCTGCGATTGAATGATCGAGGCAGGCGCATCGTTTCTGACGAAGATGCGCAGTGCCTTCTGGATGCGGCTGGCCTCGTCCTCAAGCGACTGCACTGTCTGGATGCGCAGGTTGACGCCCTCCGGCCTGTCCTCCGCCGCCACGGTGATGACCACGGAGCGGCCCGGCTCCAGCATGTCGCGATACTGCGCCAATCCTTCGGAAAACAGCACCGCCTCATACTGGCCGGACGTGTCCGAGAACTGCACCACGCCCATCTTGTTGCCGGTCCGCGTCTTGCGCTCCTGCTTGGTGGTCACGGTGCCGGCGAGGCGCCCTGCGGTGGCACCGCGCTTGACCGCGGCCGAAAACTCCGCCCAGTTCTGCACCCGCATCTTCTGCAGCGCCGCCTTGTACTCGTCCAGCGGATGGGCGGAGAGATAGAAACCGACCACCTGGAATTCGCGGTGCAGGCGGTCGGCGGCGAGCCACGGTTCCGTCACCGGCAGGTTGAGCGCCTGCGACTGCGCCCCCAGGGATGCGCCGAAAATGTCGGCCTGGCCTGAGACGGCGTTCTGCTGCGCCAGTGACGCCAGCCCCATCATCCGCTCGACGCCAGCCATCATCGCGGCGCGGTCATGGCCGAAACAGTCTAGCGCTCCGGCCATGATCAGGCTTTCGAAGACGCGCTTGCCGACGATTTTCGGATCGACCCTCTCGCAGAAATCGGCCAGGCTCTTGAACGGCTTCTCGCCGCGCATGGCGACGATATGCTCCACCGCCGCGTCGCCGACTCCCTTGAGCGCGGCCATCGAATAGTAGATGCGGTTCTCGCCGACCTCGAAGGGACGAAAGCTTGATATCACCGACGGTGCCACCACCTCGATGCCGAGGCGCAGCGCATCCTGGCGGAAATCCGCGAGCTTGTCGGTGTTTCCCATGTCGAGCGTCATCGACGCCGCCAGGAACTCGACCGGATAATGCGCCTTGAGATAGGCGGTCTGGTACGAGACGACGGCGTATGCGGCCGCGTGCGATTTGTTGAAACCGTAGTCGGCGAACTTGGCTAGCAGGTCGAAGATGAAGTCGGCCTGCGGCTTGGCCACGCCGCGCTCGACCGCGCCCGAGACGAAGCGCTCACGCTGCTTGTCCATCTCGGCGCGGATCTTCTTGCCCATGGCGCGGCGCAAAAGATCGGCTTCGCCCAGCGAATAGCCGGACAATTCCTGCGCGATCTGCATCACCTGTTCCTGGTAGACGATGACGCCTTGCGTCTCCTTCACCAGATGGTCGATCTTGGGATGGATCGACGCCATCTCCTCCTCGCCGTGCTTCCTGGCGTTGTAGGTCGGGATGTTCTCCATCGGCCCCGGCCGGTACAGCGCCACCAGCGCGATGATGTCCTCGATGCAGTCGGGCCGCATGCCGATCAGCGCCTTGCGCATGCCGGCACTTTCCACCTGGAACACGCCGACCACTTCGCCGCGCGACAGCATGGCGTAGGTCTCGGGGTCGTCGAGCGGTATCGTCGCAAGATCGATGTCGATGCCGCGGCGGCGTATCAGCTTCACCGCCGTCTCCAGCACCGTCAGCGTCTTCAGGCCGAGAAAGTCGAACTTCACCAGCCCGGCCTGCTCGACATATTTCATGTTGAACTGGGTGACCGGCATGTCCGAACGAGGATCGCGGTACATCGGCACCAGCTCCGACAGCGGCCGGTCGCCGATGACGATGCCGGCGGCGTGCGTCGACGCATGGCGATAAAGCCCTTCCAGCTTCTGTGCCATGTCGAGCAGCGTCTGGACGATCGGCTCCTTTTCGGCCTCCTCGGCAAAACGCGGCTCGTTGGCGATGGCGTCCGCCAGTTTTACCGGATTGGCCGGGTTCTGCGGCACCATCTTGGACAGCTTGTCGACCTGGCCGTAAGGCATTTGCAGCACGCGACCGACGTCGCGCAGCACGGCGCGGGCTTGCAGCGTTCCAAAGGTGATGATCTGGCCGACCTGGTCGCGTCCATATTTCTGCTGGACATAGCGGATCACCTCTTCGCGGCGGTCCTGGCAGAAGTCGATGTCGAAATCGGGCATCGACACGCGGTCCGGATTGAGGAAGCGCTCGAACAGCAGCGAGAAACGCAGCGGATCGATGTCGGTGATGGTGGTGGAATAGGCGACCAGCGAGCCCGCACCCGAGCCGCGCCCCGGCCCGACTGGAATGCCTTGCGACTTGGCCCATTTGATGAAGTCGGCAACGATCAGGAAGTAGCCTGGGAATTTCATCTTCTCGATGATGCCGAGCTCGAACTCGAGCCTCTCGCGGTATTGCTCGACCGTATAGCCCGGCGTCGGTCCGTGCGCGGCAAGCCGGGCCTCCAGCCCTTCACGCGCCTGGCGGGCAAGTTCGGCGGCCTCGGCCTTCTCGGCTGCGTCCTTGTCCGACGCGTCGCCGCCGGTAAAGCGCGGCAGGATCGGGCTGCGGGTTTTCGGATAGTAGGAGCAGCGCAACGCGATCTCGACCGTGTTGTCGATCGCTTCCGGCAGATCGGCGAACAACGCTGCCATCTCAGCCTGGCTACGCAGGAAGTTATCCGGTGAAAGCCGGCGGCGATTGTCCACGGCGACGACCGAGCCCTCCGCTATGGCGATCAGCGCATCATGCGCGTCATAATCGTCGCGCGAGGAGAAGAACGCCTCGTTGGTGGCGACGAGCGGTAATTCGTGGGCATAGGCGAGATCGATCGTGGAATGTTCTATCAGCCGGTCGTAACCGGAAACTCGTTCCAGTTCGACATAGAGCCGATCGCCGAACAGGGCTTTCAGGGTCGACAGCCGGGTCTCCGCGAGATCGCGTCGATCCTCCTTCAGAGCCGCGCCGATAGGGCCGCGGGGACCGCCGCTGAGGCAGATCAACCCGTCGGTCTGGCCCTCCAGCATCTCGCTGATCAGATGCACCGCTTCGCCGGGCGGCGTCTCCAGATAGACGCGGCTTACCAGCCTGACCAGATTGGAATAGCCGGCTTCGGTCGCCGCGATAAGCACGACTGGCCGCATCTCGGGCCCTTGCCGCCGGCGGTCGCGCTGGCCGTCAACGTTCTCGCCGGAAAAGGCGAGCGCGATCTGGCAGCCGATGATCGGCTGGATGCCGTCCTTCACCGCCTTCTGCGCGAATTCGAGCGCACCGAACAGATTGTTGGTGTCGGTGACCGCGATAGCCGGGCACTCATCCTTGACCGCATGGCCGATGATCTTGCCGAGCTGGAGCGCGCCTTCCAGCAGCGAATAGGCCGAATGCACGCGAAGATGCACGAAAGGACGCGCCGGCGCTTCGGGCGCCGCCGCCTTCACGGCCGCTTCGCGCAGCAAGGGGTCGCGTGGAAGTCTGTCATCCGCCATGGTTTTTCGCGTTTTCCGAAGGACTTGAGTCGATCAAGATGTATTGTCCGGCACCGGGCTGTGCCAGTCCAGCACAAACGAACATCGGCCACAGGCTTCCGGCCGCCCCCGCTTCAGGCGAATTCCATGATCACCGCGTCGACGGCCAGGCTGTCGCCCGGCTTGACGTTGAGTTTCGCCACCACGAGATCGCGCTCGGCGCGCAGCACGTTCTCCATCTTCATCGCCTCGACGACGGCCAGCGTCTCGCCGGCCTTGACCTCCTGACCCTCGGCGACGGCGATCGACACGACGAGGCCGGGCATGGGACATAGCAGCAGGTTGGAGGTGTCGGGCGCCAGCTTTTCCGGCATCAGCCTTTCCAGCGCGGCAATGCGCGGCAGCATGGCGCGCGCCGTCACCGAAAGCCCTTTCCAGGCGATGCGAAGGCCGTTCGGCGCGGGGCGCAGTTGCGCCACCATTTCGTGCCCGCCGACGCTGCCGCGCCAGACCAGTTCGCCCGGCCGCCAGGCCGACGAAACCGTCAGCGGCTTGCCGCCCTCGATGGACAAGTCGACTTCCATCGGAATGGAGATCATGCCCTCCAGGATGGACGCGGACAGATAATCCTTGCCGATCTTCACCACCCAGTCGCGCTTGAGTGCTCCCGAATGCGGCGCCAAGCGCCCGCCCAGCCGGTCGAGCCGGTCGCGGCGCAGCAATTCGACCACGGTGGCGACCGCCGCCAACACGGCCTTGTCGTCATGATCGGGCAGGATCGGCGCAAAGCCGTCGGGATATTCCTCCGCGATGAATCCGGTCGAAATCCGCCCTTCCCGCCAGCGCGGATGCTGCATGAGCGCCGCCAGGAACGGGATGTTGTGCTCGATGCCGTCGACGACAAAACTGTCCAACGCTTCGGACATCGCGTCGATTGCCTCCAGCCGGGTCGGCGCCCAGGTGCACAGCTTGGCAATCATCGGGTCGTAGAACATCGAAATCTCCGATCCCTCGGTGACGCCGGTGTCGTTGCGAATGACGACGTCGCCGACTTGCCCTTCCTGTGGCGGTCGATAGCGCGTCAGGCGGCCGATCGACGGCAGGAAGTTGCGATACGGATCCTCGGCATAGAGCCGGCTCTCCACCGCCCAGCCATTCAGTTTCACGTCGCTTTGCTTCAAGGCGAGCTTCTCGCCGGCGGCCACACGGATCATCTGCTCGACCAGATCGACACCGATGACAAGCTCCGTCACCGGATGCTCGACCTGCAATCGTGTATTCATTTCAAGGAAGTAGAAGTTTTTCTCAGCGTCGACGATGAATTCCACCGTGCCGGCGCTCTGGTAGTCGACGGCCCTGGCCAGCGCCACCGACTGCTCGCCCATGGCCTTGCGCGTCCTGGCATCGAGGAAAGGCGATGGCGCCTCCTCGGCCACCTTCTGGTTGCGGCGCTGGATCGAGCATTCGCGCTCGCCGAGATAGAGTGCGTTGCCATGCGCGTCGGCCAGCACCTGGATCTCGATGTGGCGTGGATCGACGATGAACTTCTCGATGAACACGCGGTCGTCGCCGAACGAGCTCTTGGCCTCCGAGCGCGCCCGGTCGAAGCCGTCGCGCACCTCGGCCTGGTTCCAGGCGATGCGCATGCCCTTGCCGCCGCCACCGGCCGAGGCCTTGATCATCACGGGATAGCCGATCTCGCCGGCGATCTTCTCCGCGTGGTCGGCGTTCTCGATGACGCCGAGCCAGCCGGGAACCGTCGAAACATTGGCGGCGTTGGCGAATTTCTTCGATTCGATTTTGTCGCCCATCGCCTTGATGGCTTTCGGCTTCGGCCCGATGAAGACGATGCCCTCCTTCTCCAGCGCCTCGCAGAAGGATGCGCGCTCGGACAGGAAGCCATAGCCGGGATGCACAGCCTGAGCGCCGGTCGCCTTGCACGCCGCGATGATTTTCTCGGGCACGAGATAGCTCTGCGCGGCTGGCGACGGTCCGATATGCACCGCCTCGTCGGCCATCTCGACATGCACGGCATCGCGATCGGCGTCGGAATAGACGGCGACCGTGGCGATGCCCATCCTGCGCGCGGTCTTGATGACGCGGCAGGCGATCTCGCCACGGTTGGCGATCAGGATTTTGGTGAACATGCGGGCAAATTCCCCTCCGGCGGACGGTCCAGTTCTATGGATTATGTCGCCATGTCTCAAGTACCGTGTGCGTGGCGCGAACGCCTGCGGTCAAGGGTATGCTACCTGCGTCAAGAAAGCCGATATTTCGTCTCATCTGGCGGTTGATGAGCAGGCCAAAACCTGAAAGCCTGAGCGCAAAATTGCGTTGGAGGATTGCCAGATGAAAACCCGCGCCGCTGTTGCCGTTGCTGCCGGAAAGCCGCTTGAGATCATGGAGGTCGACCTCGACGGCCCGCGCGAGGGCGAGGTGCTGGTCGAGATCAAGGCGACCGGCATCTGCCACACCGACGAGTTCACGCTGTCGGGTGCCGATCCCGAGGGCCTGTTTCCCGCCATTCTCGGCCATGAGGGCGCCGGCGTGGTGGTCGATGTCGGCAAGGGCGTCACCTCGGTCAAAAAGGGCGACCATGTGATCCCGCTCTATACGCCCGAATGCCGGCAGTGCCCGTCGTGTTTGTCGCGCAAGACCAATCTGTGCACCGCCATCCGCGCCACGCAGGGGCAAGGCCTGATGCCGGACGGCACCTCGCGCTTCTCGATCGGGGGCGAAAAATTGTTTCACTATATGGGCTGCTCGACCTTCTCCAACTTCACCGTGCTGCCGGAGATCGCCGTGGCCAAGGTCAATCCCGACGCGCCCTTCGACAAGATCTGCTACATCGGCTGCGGGGTGACCACCGGCGTGGGCGCGGTCATCAACACCGCCAAGGTCGAGCAAGGCGCGACCGCGGTGGTCTTCGGCCTCGGCGGCATCGGCCTCAACGTCATCCAGGGCCTGAAACTTGCCGGCGCCGACATGATCATCGGCGTCGATCTCAACAACGACAGACGAGCCTGGGGCGAGCGCTTCGGCATGACGCATTTCGTCAATCCGAAGGAGATCGACGGCGACATCGTTCCCCATCTCGTCAACATGACCAAGCGCGGCGCCGACCAGATCGGCGGCGCCGACTACACGTTCGACTGCACCGGCAACACCAAGGTGATGCGCCAGGCGCTGGAGGCTTCGCATCGCGGCTGGGGCAAGTCGGTGGTCATCGGCGTGGCGGGCGCCGGCCAGGAGATATCGACGCGGCCCTTCCAGCTGGTCACCGGGCGGACCTGGATGGGCACCGCCTTCGGCGGCGCGCGCGGCCGCACCGACGTGCCCAGGATCGTCGACTGGTACATGGACGGCAAGATCGAGATCGATCCGATGATCACCCACACGCTGAAGCTCGAGGACATCAACAAGGGTTTCGACCTCATGCATGAGGGCAAGTCGATCAGGAGTGTCGTGGTTTACTGAGGGCGGCCCCACGCCGCGGGCAACGGGCCCGCGACCTCTGTGGTCAAAAATGGGAGGAGAAAAGCATGGCGGAAAAACTGCATCCGAAAATCGACAATGGTCTGCCCAGGGAGAGTGCGAGCTTTATCGGCGGCACGCTGGTCTGCGCCTGTACCAGCAATCCGGTCAAGGTGAAGGTCAAGGGCCAGATCGCCCACGACCACGCCTGCGGCTGCACCAAATGCTGGAAGCCCGAAGGGGCGGTGTTCTCGGTGGTGGCCGTAGCCGGCACCGGCGATGTCACCGTCACCGAGAACGGCGACAAGCTGAAGGTGGTGGACCCGAGCGCGTTGATCCAGCGCCATGCCTGCACCGGCTGCGGCGTCCACATGCATGGACCCGTCGAGCGCGACCATCCGTTCAAGGGCCTGTCCTTCATCCATCCCGAGCGCTTCGAGGAGGATGGCTGGTCGCCGCCGGGCTTTACCGCCTTTGTCTCCTCGATCATCGAATCCGGTGTCGACCCGAGCCGCATGGACAGCATTCGCGGCCAACTGAAATCGATCGGCCTCGAACCTTATGACTGCCTCAACCCCGGCCTGATGGACTATATCGCCACCTGGACCGCCAAGAGGTCGGGAGCGCTTCCGGCCTGACGACCATGAGATTTGAGGCATGGGGCCGGACGGGTTGCCGGCCCCATGCTCATTTGGAGAGACAATGCCCGCACCCGCCATCCTCGTCGACGCAGACGCTTGCCCGGTCAAAGCCGAAGTCGAAAAAGTTGCCGAGCGCCACGGCGTCGTCGTCACCTATGTTTCCAATGGCGGCCTGCGCCCCTCCCGCGACCCCATGATCCGCAATGTCGTCGTGTCCAAGGGTGCCGACGCCGCCGACGACTGGATCGTCGAAAACGCAAAACCCAACGACATCGTGGTGACCGCGGACATTCCACTGGCCGCACGCACGGTGGCGCTCGGGGCCCATGTATTGGGGCCGACCGGACGTCCCTTCACGCCGGAAACGATCGGCATGGCGGTGGCAATGCGCGACTTGAAGCAGCATCTGCGCGAGACCGGCGAAAGCAAGGGCTACAATGCGAGCTTCGCACCGCAAGACCGCTCACGGTTTCTCGGCGAACTCGACCGCATCTTGCGGCGCGCTCTAAAATCCGCCACACCGCAGTAGAAGCCCAGCGCCATTCGGAACCATCATGGCCGCCGAAATCCCCTCCAGCACGCCCATGCACCGGCACATGCTGTTCGCGGTGTCGGCTTGTGTCGGCGTCTTTGCGCTTCTGATGGCGCTGCTGCTTCATGCGCCGCTCGCCTATTCGATCGGCGCCAACGCCTTTTTTGCCGCCTATGTCACGCTGGTGGTCGCCCAGATGCCCAAATTCACCGGCATCTATCTCAGCAAGAATGCGCGGGCCGCCGATCAGCCCGTGCTGGTCATCTTCGCCGTAACGCTGGTCGTCGTTGGCGTTGCCATCACAGCACTGTTCCAGTTGATCAACCAGAAAGGCAGTTCGAACGCGATGGAGCTCGGCTTCGCGCTGCTATCGATTCCCCTCGGCTGGTTCACCATCCACGCCATGGCGGCATTGCACTATGCGCATGTGTACTGGATGGACGGCGACCTGGTCGATGCCGGAACCAAGAAGAAAATCCCGGTCGGCGGCTTGCTGTTCCCCGGCGACAAACGGCCGGAAGGCTGGGATTTTCTGTACTTCTCGACGGTCATCGGCATGACGGCGCAGACCGCCGACACCAACATCTCGACAACCCACATGCGCCGCGTCGTGCTTGTTCATTCGATCCTGTCGTTCTTCTTCAACACGGTCATCGTCGCCGCCGCCGTCAATCTCGCCGTCAGCCTGGGCGGCCCTTGAGCTTCGATCTGATATTTTCGTGATCGATGAAACATCGGCTTGGCTGGCGACGTATCAGGAGGAGAATGATGCAGACAGCGGCCGCGCCGGATGGAACGGCCAGGAAGCGAGACCAGATGGAATCGGTTGCCATGAACCAACCCGCCGCCAGCGCGGACAGTGACGCTACGAAGGCCACGACATTGATCTACCGGCAATCGGCCTGGACGCGGCTGACGCACTGGCTGTGGGCCATCTCGCTCTTCTTCATGCTGCTTTCCGGCCTCCAGATCTTCAACGCCCGTCCGCAGCTCTATCTCGGCAAGCAGTCCGGCTTCGACTACAACAACACCGTCTTCGCTATCGGCGCCGAGAACACGAATGCCGGGCCGCGCGGCTATACCGAAATCCTCGGACACCGCTTCGACACCACCGGCGTGCTCGGCTGGTCTGGGCCGGCAGGACAAGAGACGCCCCGCGCCTTCCCGTCCTGGGCGACGATCCCATCATACTACGACCTCGGCACGGCACGCGTCGTGCATTTCTTCTTCGCCTGGGTGCTGACGACGACGCTGCTTGTGTGGCTGGTCGCCAGCCTGGTCAACGGCCACATCAGACGTGACCTCGGCCCTCGCCTGGACGATCTCAGGCGCCTGCCGCAAGATATCGTCAATCACGCCAGGCTGAAGTTCCACCACACGCGCGAATACAACACGCTGCAGAAAATGGCCTATGGCGGCGTGCTGTTCGTGCTGTTGCCGCTGATGATCCTCACCGGGCTCGCAATGTCGCCAAGCATGAATTCGGTGCTGCCGTTCCTCAACGACCTGCTCGGCGGCCGGCAGACGGCGCGCACCATCCATTTCACCGTCATGGTGCTGCTCGTGGGCTTCTTCATCATCCATATTCTGATGATCGTCGCCGCCGGCCCGATCAACGAACTGCGCTCGATCGTCACCGGATGGTATCGGACCGACCCGCCGGCGCATCATGACGCAAAATCCTCCGAAAGGAGCGCCTGACATGGCAAAATTCGAGATCAACCGCAGGAAATTCCTGACCGTGGCCAGCCTTGGCCTTTCCGGTATCACGCTTTCAGGCTGCGATGCCTTCGACAGCCAGCTCGGCGTGGGCGACGGCCTGCGCAGCTTCCTCGAAAACGCCAACGATCTCACACACCACGCGCAACGTCTGCTCGCGGGCCGCGATTCGCTGGCGCCGGAGTTCACTGAAGCCGACATCCGTCAGCCGATGCGCCCCAACGGCGTGACGTCACCCGACGACGATACCTACAAGGCCCTGCTCGCCAACAACTTCGCCGACTGGCGACTGGAGGTTTCGGGTCTGGTCGAAAAGCCGCTGTCGCTGACCCGCGAGCAGCTCGTGAACATGCCGAGCCGAACGCAGATCACCCGCCATGATTGTGTCGAAGGCTGGAGCTGTATCGCCAAATGGACCGGCACGCCGCTGTCGCTGGTGCTCGACCAGGCGGTGGTCAAACCCGAGGCGCGCTACGTCATGTTCCATTGCCTGGACACGATCGACCGCAGCCTTTCGGGCGACATCAAATATTACGGCAGCATCGACCTCATCGACGCCCGCCACCCGCAAACGATCCTGGCCTACGGCGTCAACGGCAAGCCGCTGCCGGTCGAGAATGGCGCGCCGCTGCGTGTCCGGGTCGAGCGCCAGCTCGGCTACAAGATGCCGAAATATCTCTACAAGATCGAGCTGGTCGACGGCTTCGCCGCCGTAGGAGCGGGACGTGGCGGTTATTGGGAAGACAACGGCTACGACTGGTATGGCGGGATCTGATCGCAATCGGCACGCTGCTACCGAGCCAGGCATTGCCTAAGCGGCCTTGCCTCGTCGTCAAGAGCTGGGCCGGCCCGCACAGCCTCGCAATCCCAGTGATATCGGCCGTGTCTTGCCCAGCAAACAGCCTGGTTGGCGAAGACTGTCGGCAACACGTCGCCGGCAGGTGACAATCTGTCGTTGACGGGCTATGGATAACGAGTCGAGGGCTTTTGCGAGCCCTACCTGTTTGCGGGAGAGAGCAGCGAGAGCTGTCGCCGAAGGGGAAATCGCCCGAAATCTCTCAGGCAAAAGAACCGTAGACGGGAAAGACACTCTGGAAAGTCGGGGCCTGCCCCCGCGCCGAAGGTGTAAGCGCTGCCGACAGAGTTACGGGGCGCGAGTCTCTCAGGCTTCAGACAGAGGGGCACGGACTGGTCGCCATTCGCGACCGATTGCGTGCGACTCTGGAGAACACATGACGGGCGACACCAAACACCTTCCTCTCGAAGACGTCCACGCAGCTGCCGGTGCGCGCTTTGGCGCCTTTGCCGGCTGGTCGATGCCGCTGACCTACCCGGCCGGCGTCATGAAGGAGCATCTTCACACCCGCGAACATGCGGGCCTGTTCGACATCTCGCACATGAAACTGTTCAGGGTCAGCGGGCCGGGCGCGGTTCTCCTGCTCGACCGTGCCTGTCCGCTCGATGCGGGCGCGCTCGAAATCTCCCAGTCGAAGCTGACGTTTTTCCTGAACGAGGCCGCCGGCATCCTGGACGATCTGATCGTCACCCGGCTGGGCGATACCAACTTCATGGTCGTCGCCAATGCCGGCAACGCGATCGCCGACGAGAAGCATTTGCGCGAGCTTGCGACCGGCTTCGATGTCAAGGTCGAACCGCTCGACCGGGTCTTCCTCGCCATCCAGGGTCCCGAGGCCTGGGCGGCGCTTTCCCGCGCCGGTATCGAGACCGGGTCGCTGCTGTTCATGCATGGCATCGAACCGCGAAAGAACTGGTTCATGAGCCGGTCCGGCTACACCGGCGAGGACGGGTTTGAGATCGGCCTGCCTGAGGCAGACGCGCGCGGTCTCGTGGCGAAGCTGCTCGAAGACGAGCGCGTGCTGTGGATCGGCCTTGCCGCCCGTGACAGCCTGCGGCTGGAAGCCGGCCTCTGCCTGCACGGCCAGGACATCACCGCGCAAACCGATCCGGCAAGCGCGGCGCTGATGTGGGCCATCCCGAAGGACATCCGCGCCAACGGCACGTTTATCGGCGCCGACGCGCTGCGCGCCGCCGTCGAGCGCGGCTCCGCTCAGAAGCGCGTCGGCCTGAGGCCGGATGCCCGCCAGCCAGTGCGCGCCGGCGCCACGCTCTTTGACGCCGACGGCAATCCCGCCGGCCACGTAACCTCGGGCGGTTTCGGCCCGTCTGCCGGCCATCCCGTCGCCATGGGTTATGTCCCGACGCCCTTGGCGAAACCCGGAACTCGGATTTTCGCCGACGTGCGCGGAACGAAGATTCCCGTCGACGTTTCTTCCCTGCCTTTCCTCCCGCATCGCTACCGCAAAGGATAATTTTCATATGGCAAAGACCTATTTCACCGCCGATCACGAGTGGCTCAGCGTCGAGGGTGGCATCGCCACCGTCGGCATCACCGACTACGCGCAGGAGCAGCTGGGCGACCTCGTCTTCGTCGAACTGCCCGAAACAGGCAAGAAGCTCGCCAAGGGCGACACCGCCGTCGTGGTCGAATCCGTCAAGGCGGCCTCCGACGTCTACGCGCCGGTCGACGGCGAGATCACCGAGGCCAACGCAACGCTGTCGTCCGATCCGTCGCTGGTCAATTCGGCGGCGACCGGCGCCGGATGGCTGTGGAAAATGAAGCTTGCCGACGAAAGCCAGCTCGCCAGCCTCATGGATGAGGCCGCCTACAAAGCCCATATCGGCTGAAATCAGGACGCATTGACATGACCGCAGCACCCTACCCCTTCTCGGCCCGCCATATCGGACCCGGCATTGCCGATGTGAGAGCCATGCTGGCCGTCATCGGCGTGCCCTCGGTCGAGACGCTGATCAGCCAGGCTGTGCCGAGATCGATCCGCCTCGACCAGCCGCTGTCCCTGCCCGCGCCGGCCAGCGAAGCCGAAGCGCTGGCCGAATTGTCGGCGACCATGGCCCGGAACACGGTGCTGAAGAGCTTCATCGGCGCCGGATATCACGGCGTGCACGTGCCGCCGGTCATCCAGCGCAACCTGTTCGAGAACCCGGCCTGGTACACGGCCTATACGCCCTACCAGGCGGAGATCAGCCAGGGCCGCCTGGAAATGCTGTTCAATTTCCAGACTTTGGTTGCGGAACTGACCGGCCTGCCTGTGGCATCGGCTTCGTTGCTCGACGAAGCGACAGCGGTCGCCGAAGCGATCGGCATCGCATTGCGCCATCACCGCGACAAGCGCACCAAGGTGGCTCTCGCCGGCACGCCGCACCCGCAGACGCTGGATGTGGCGCGCACCCGCGCCGAGCCGCTCGGCATCGAGATCGACGGCGAGACGATCGACGACAACACAGCCGCCCTGCTCGTCTCCTGGCCGGACACTTTCGGCGTCTATGGTGATCACAAGGCGGCCATCGACAAGGCGCGCGCGGCCGGCGCTCTGGTCGTCTTCATCGCCGACCCGCTCGGCCTGACACTGACCGACACGCCGGCAAGGCTTGGCGCCGACATTGCCGTCGGTCCAATGCAGCGCTTTGGCGTGCCGATGGGCTTTGGAGGCCCGCACGCCGCCTACTGCGCGGTTGCCGACAAATTGACCCGATTGATGCCCGGCCGCCTGGTCGGCCAGTCGACCGACAGTAAGGGCCGTCCAGGCTACAGGCTTGCCCTACAGACGCGCGAGCAGCACATCCGCCGCGACAAGGCAACGTCCAACATCTGCACCGCCCAGGCGCTGCTTGCCAACATGGCGACAGCCTACGCCATCTGGCACGGCCCCGCCGGCCTTCAGGCAATCGCCGGGCGCATCCACGCGCTGGCCAGCCGCCTGGCAGCCGGGCTCAAGGCGGCAGGCTTGCCGGTGATCGGCACGAGCCGCTTCGACACGGTGACGGTGGAGACGAAGGGAAAGGCCGCGCAGATTGCCGCCGCCGCCGAAAAGGGCGGCCGGCTTCTGCGCGTCATCGATGCCGACCGTGTCGGCATCGCCTTCGACGAGACCTCTGACGAAACCGACCTGGAAGCCATTGCCGCCTTGTTTCGGGCCAAGCCGAGCGCGGAGGCCGCCGCCACCACGCCCGGCAAGCCGCGCGGCAAGGAGTTTCTCACCCAGCCCGTCTTCCACGAGAACAAGTCGGAAACCGAGATGATGCGCTTCCTGCGCCGGCTGGCCGACAAGGACCTGGCCCTCGACCGCGCGATGATCCCGCTGGGGTCCTGCACCATGAAGCTCAATGCCGCGGCCGAGATGATGCCTGTGAGTTGGCCTGAAATCGCCAACATGCATCCCTTCGCGCCGGCCGCGCACTCGGCAGGCTACCGCGCCATGATCGACGATCTGGAAGGCTGGCTTTCGGAGATTACCGGCTTCGATGCGGTAAGCCTGCAGCCCAACGCCGGCAGCCAGGGCGAATATGCCGGATTGCTGGCCATCCGCGCCTATCACCGCTCGCGCGGCGAGGGCCATCGCACGGTCTGTCTGATCCCGTCCTCCGCGCACGGCACCAATCCGGCGAGCGCGGCGATGGCCGGCATGAGCGTGGTCGTCGTTCGCTGCCTGGAGGACGGCAATATCGACATGGACGACATGAGGGCCAAGGCCAACGAGCATTCCAGGAATCTCGCGGCGCTGATGTTCACCTATCCCTCGACGCATGGCGTCTATGAAGAGGGCGCGCGACATCTCTGCGCCCTCATCCATGAGCATGGCGGCCAGGTCTATTTCGACGGCGCCAACCTCAACGCTCTGGTCGGCCTCGCCCGCCCGGGCGACATCGGCGCCGACGTCTGCCACATGAACCTGCACAAGACCTTCTGCATCCCCCATGGCGGCGGCGGCCCGGGTGTCGGCCCGATCGGCGTCAGGGCGCATCTGAAGCCCTATCTGCCGGGCCATGTCACCGAAGGCTCCGCGCATGCCGTGGCCGCCGCACCTTTCGGGAGTGCCTCTATCCTGCCCATCACCTGGATGTACATCCGCATGATGGGCGCTTCCGGCCTGAAGCAGGCGACCGAGACGGCGATCGTTTCGGCCAACTACGTCGCGACACGGCTCGCCCCACACTTCCCGCTCCTTTACAAGGGCAGGAGCGACCGCGTTGCCCATGAGTGCATCCTCGACACCCGCGTGCTCAAGGAGAGCGCCGGCATCGGTGTCGAGGACATCGCCAAACGGTTGATCGACTACGGTTTCCATGCGCCGACCATGTCGTTCCCGGTCGCCGGCACGCTGATGGTGGAGCCGACCGAATCCGAGCCCAAGCGCGAGCTCGACCGCTTCTGCGAGGCGATGATCGCCATCGCGGGCGAAGCGGCCAAGGTTGCGAGGGGCGAGTGGCCCCTGGCTGACAATCCGCTGGTCAATGCGCCGCACACCGCCGCGGAGGCGCTGGCCGGCCAGTGGAGCCATCCCTATTCGCGCCTGGAAGCGGCCTACCCCGCCGGAGACCCCGACATGGCGGCGAAATACTGGCCGCCGGTATCGCGCATCGACAATGTCGCCGGCGACCGCAACCTGGTCTGTTCATGCCCGCCGCTGTCGGACTATTTGGGCGCGGCCGAATAGTCTCGCAAACTATGCTGAGCGCAAGGCCGGCTTGATCGGCTCGGCCTTGCCCATCCTTTTGTGGCTGACGACGCAATTGCGGCCCGCGCGCTTGGCGGCATAGAGCGCTGCGTCCGCCTCGGCCAGCACCTCGCCGAGGCTGTTGCCGTTGGCGCCGCCAAAGCCGATGCCTCCGCTGACAGTGCTGCGCAAGGGACCGTGGGAGGTCGCAACGATCTCGGTGCCGAAGGCGACGCCGATCTTGCTTGCGAGCTCGTAAGCCCTCTCTTCGGTCACCCGGGACATGACGATCGCGAATTCCTCGCCGCCGAGACGAAAGGCGTCGACGCCCGTTCTGGCATATTTTCTGATGACTGCGGCGAAGCGGCACAGAACCTGATCCCCCACCGGGTGACCATAGATGTCGTTCGTCTTCTTGAAATGATCGAGGTCGAACATGACGACAGCCATGAACGGACCGAAGGCCCGTTCGCCATGGAGCGACATCAATCCCCGGCGGTTCATCAGCCCGGTCAACGGATCGGTCATCGTCTCGGCCTTCAGCTCGATCTGCGCCTGCAGGTGATGCAGGGAAAGCGTCAATGCGCCGAGACCGGTCATGCAGGCCACGGCCACGACAGAATTCAGGCGTTCGGCCCAGTTATCGGGGGCTGCCCCGAGCGTCCATTGCCCCTTGGCCACCAGGACGACCGCGCAAAGTGCAAACGACACCGCACAGGTGCCGCCTAGGAACGAAACCACCAGCAGGATTTTGCGATCATGACTGCCGTTGAGCCAGAACATGGTTCCGATCGCCGAGAGCAGCACAGTCACCGTTACATAGGTAACGATGAAGCCTACCCCGTCGAGACCGAGGGAAGTCACCGCCGCGCAGATCGTCATGGCGGCCAATGTCGGCAAAATGGCACGCCGGTAATCCGGCACGCCGAGATACTGCATGGCCGAGAGGCAGATGACCAGGAAACCGAGGCTGAGCAATGCAAGCGCGACCTGGCAAAGCAGCGGATCAGGCTCCTTCGTGTATCGCCAGAACAGGATGACATGCACAACAAGCACGAGAATGCCGCACCCCACCGTCAGCACGAAGCTGGCCCGGGGCGCGGCGAACCAGATCGCGAACATGGTGATGCTGAGGCAGATGCCCGACAGCGCGGCTGCGAGCAGGAGCGAACTGAAATCCAGCATATTGGGCGGGGGTTCCCTGAGCGTCGGCCTTACCGCTGCATTCTAGGTCAGCGACAGCCATCAGACATGATTTTCAACTGATCTTTCGGCTGAGACCTTCGGATAGGGTTTACAAAGCGTCGACGCCGAGTGTCCCAAAATCGTCCTCGCGACATCATGGCCACCAGACAGCCGTCAGCCCTTGTTCAGGAGGGCAAGATTGGCATCGACGACCGTGGGGTCGGCCATGCCGGCCTTGGCTTCGAGCAGCAGCGCCCTTGCCTTTTTCCTGTTGCCGCGCAGCAATTGCGAATAGCCCATATTGTTGACGATCTGCGGCTTGCGCCCGGCGATCTTGAGCAACTGGTCGTAGGCACGATCGGCGAAGTCGAAACGGCCGAGTTCGTCATAGGAAGCGGCGAGCCCCATCCAGGCTTCCGCATTGTCGGCCTTCAACTCGACGGCCTTGCGGAAACGCTGTTCGGCAAGGCCGTAATTCGCGTCGCGAAACTGCGCCTTGCCTTCCGCCAGATCGGATGTGCCGACGTCCTTCGCGGCCGGTTGAATGGCGGTGGTTTTGGTGGTGTCGACGCCACTCGTCGTACAACCAGACATCATCAAGACGGCCGCCATCGCGGCCATTGCCGTTAAATTGCTGTGACGCATGCCCCTGCCCCATCGCCCGGTTTTTTGCCGGGTCGTTCTTCAGGAAACACACTATTCCAGAGCAATTAAACTTAGGTGCCGAAACGCCGCCAAAATTAGGCCCTGGGTACACCAGCTATTAACCACCAGGCCGCAACGCCTCGATCACGGCCAGCGGCGTTCTCACGGTTCCAGGGCCTTGAGTCCCGCCGGAACCGTATACCGGCTGCCGTCATAGCGCAGCCGGTAGGTTTGGCTCACGGACTTGCCGGGGTGGGGCTGGCACTCGCCATTGCTGTCGGGCAACGGATTGTCGGTATCCATCCGTTCGACCACCGCGATGTCGTGGTAGCCATGATGTTTGGCCGGGCTCATCGCCAGGCTCACCTGACTGATATGGAAGGATCCGGCGCAATTGGTATCGCCCTCGCCGCCATTGCCGGCCACGACCAGGCCATCGAGCACCATCCGCAGGGCATCGCCGTCCTCGGCATAGAGCCGCAGGTCGGTTTCACTGAAAGGGTTAGGCAGCGAATTGTTCGCCATTTCGATGCGCAGGCCGAAGGCGGAGACATCGGGCGCCAGCGCATACCGGCCGGTATCGAGTTCGAACTTGCGGATGGCGATGGCATCATCATTCATCAGCCCGGGCTGCAGCAGACGCTGGCGCACCTGCCGGCTTTTCCTGTCGATGACCAGAAGCTCGATATCGCCGGCATGCGCGTAGTCGCTGGGTTGCGAACTGTCCATCAGCGGCACCGCGACCAACAGCAGGGCCTCATGGGCGGGCCAGATCTTGCAGACCAGCCCCGGCGGGTCGCCAAATGCGGACGTCAGGGCGATGCTGGTGTGGGGTTCGAGCGTGAACGAGGCACCGTCAGCGCTCTTGCGGGCCTTGGGATAAGCCTGCTGCACCAGGGCAGCGGCATCGCCGCAATCGGCTGCAGCCCAGACGGGCGACAGACTGGCCGCGGCAAGGCCGAGGACAAAAGCGCGCAACAGCATTCGCATGGACTTCTCATTCATTTGCGGACTTTGCAGATCGCCGGCTTCACTGAATATCAGCAAATCCTAGTGGCCGGTCATTTTGACGATGATCGGAATGACCGCGATCATCAGCACCACCGGCAGGATGCAAACCACGACCGGCACCGACATCTTGGCCGGCAAGGCATGCGCCTTTTCCTCGGCCAGCGACATGCGCTTGTGGCGCATCTCGTCGGAAAAGACGCGCAGCGCCCCCGACAGGCTGGTGCCAAGCTCCTTGGACTGTTGCAGCAGCGTGGCGAAGGAGCGCACCTCGTCCAGGCTCAGGCGATCGGCGAGCGCCTTCAGTGCATCGTCGAGGCTGCGCCCGGCCCGCAGCTCCAGCGACACGAGCTGCAGGTTCTGGCTGAGCGACGGGTAGGTCTTTGCGAGTTCCTTCGAGACGCGCTCGACGCCCGCTTCCATGCTCATGCCGGCATCCGAACAGACGATCATCAGGTCCATGAAATCGGGGAAGCCGTTGCGGTATTCGCGCATCTTTTCCCGTATCTTCTGGGTCAGCACCAGCCCTGGCAGGAAATAGCCGGCCACGCCCGACAGCACGACGAAGGCCCAGCGGCTGGTCATCGTGGCGTCGGGGCTGGCCATCCAGCGGTTGAGCACGAAGACGGCGAGCGCGATGCCCACCATCGCCGTGAAACGGATGAGGAAGAACATGCCGACGGCGCGCGCCTCCATGTAGCCCGCCTGGATGAGTTTCAAACGCAGGCGGGCGACATTTTCAGGATCGCTCTTGGCGTAGAATTCCTGCGCCTTCTTCACCGCCTTCTCGCGAACGACGCCGGTATTCTTCTTCTGGACCGGTTCCGGCCTGGCGGCCACCGGACCGTCGTCGACCTTGAGCCTCCGCCTGACTTCGTTGCGATCGCCCTTTGCCACCACCATCGGCCAGGCAAAAGCGGCAGCGCCCACGGCCAGCAGCAGGACAGCCACCGGCATCAGCGAGGTCGGCGCGAGCGAGGCGAGGAATTCAACGACCTTCTGCATGTCAGAATTTGAAGTTCGACATTTTGAACATGATCAGATTGCCCAGCATCAGCCAGGTGACCGAGCCACCAACCATGTACCATGTCTTCGGCACGCCCCAGACGTCGCTGTAATATCCAGGCATGAATGCCATGATGGTCGTGAACAGCAGCGCCGGCACGGCCGTCAGGATATAGGCCGACAGACGGCCTTCGGTTGAAATGGCGCGCACCTTGCGGCGCAGCTTGCCGCGTTCGCGGATCGTCGTCGACAGTCCGTCGAGGATTTCGCGCAGATTGCCGCCAGAACTCGTCTGGATCGACACGGCGGTGACGAACAGCGGCAGATCCTCATGGCCGACCCTGTCGAACAGCGAATTCAGCGCCGAAACCAGATCCGAACCAAAGGTCACCTCATCGGCAATCACGCCGAACTCGGTGCCGATCGGGTCGGGCATTTCGCGCGACACCAT
The DNA here is from genome assembly GCF_020165475.1 of Mesorhizobium sp. BR1-1-15. NCBI lineage: Bacteria > Pseudomonadati > Pseudomonadota > Alphaproteobacteria > Hyphomicrobiales > Phyllobacteriaceae > Mesorhizobium > Mesorhizobium sp. BR1-1-15. The sequence goes on from NZ_JAIUIF010000008.1 coordinate 39,007, forward strand.
GGCGATGGCCACCGGTACCGGATGGCCGGCCTTGAGGCCGCGCGTAATCAGTTCCAGCGCTTCCGGCAACTGCATGCCGAACCGCTTCAGCCTGCGCTTGCGCATGGAGCGCATCGCCATCACCGGCAGCACCGGCACCACCACGACAAACAGAATGGCGCCCATCAGCAGCGGCAAGCCATACCAGATGGCGGCAAGGGCCGCAGCCAGCGCCATCCCCGAAGTGATCATCAGGAACTTCGACAGCGGCATGATCATGCCCGACTGGGCGCGCAGGGCGCGAAAACGGTCAGGCGAGAACAGCGACGTGCCCGCATCGAGACCGCGCTCCTTGCGCAATTGGATCAGCACCTGTTCCTGGCTGATCCTGTTTTCCTGCAGCTTCATGCGCCGGTTGATGGCGGTGCGCCTGTCGCTGCGGCCGGCATAGAGCAGGTAAACGGCCTCGGCGATCATGATGCCGGTCAATGCAGCCCCGGCATAGACGACATAGATCGCGCTGAACCCATCCAACACCTGGTTACTCCTGCGGCCGGCCGGGTTCGAAATAGCGCCCGGGAAACTCGATGCCCATGGCGCGCAGGTCCTCCAGGAAGCGCGGCCGGATCCCGGTCGCTTCGAAATGGCCGAGGATCGTGCCGTCGGCGTCCATGCCGGTGCGCACGAAGCGGAAGATCTCCTGCATCTGGATGACGTCGCCTTCCATGCCCGTCACCTCGGCGACGCTCGTCACCTTGCGCTTGCCGTCGGAGAGCCGGGTCAACTGGACGATGATGTCGATGGCGCTGGCGATCTGGCTGCGGATCGATTGCACCGTCATCGGCATGCCGGTCATGCCCAGCATCTGCTCGAGCCGCGAAATGGCATCGCGCGGCGTGTTGGCGTGAATGGTGGCCATCGATCCTTCGTGGCCGGTGTTCATGGCCTGAAGCATATCGAAGGCCTCCTCGCCGCGGCATTCGCCGAGGATGACGCGATCGGGCCGCATGCGCAGCGCGTTCTTGACGAGATCGCGCTGCTTGAGCTCGCCATGGCCTTCGATGTTGGCCGGCCGGGTTTCCATGCGCGCGACATGCGGCTGCTGCAACTGAAGCTCCGCCGCGTCCTCAATGGTGATCAGCCGCTCGTCCTCGGGAATGAAGGCCGACAGCGCGTTGAGCATGGTCGTCTTGCCGGTGCCGGTGCCGCCAGAAATGATCGTTGTCTTGCGGGCATGTACTGCCGCAGCAAGCACTTCGGCCATGTTCTGGGTGATGGCGCCGAATTCGACCAGCCGGTGCAGGCCGAGCTTGTTCTTGGAAAATTTGCGGATCGACACCAGCGGCCCGTCGACCGCCACCGGACGGATGGCGGCGTTGAAACGCGAGCCGTCCAGCATGCGGGCGTCGACCATCGGCTGCGATTCGTCGACGCGGCGGCCGACCGCGGCAACGATTTTGTTTATGATTCTAAGCAGATGCGCCTCATCCTTGAACGGAATGTGGACCTGCTGCAGCTTGCCCTTCTTTTCGACGAAGCAGTTCTGATGGCCGTTGATCAGGATATCATTGATGTCGGGGTCCTTGAGCAGCGGCTCGAGCGGGCCGAGCCCGACCATCTCGTCGACGATGTCGTCGACCAGGGCATCGAGTTCGACGGTGTTGATCGCCATCCGCTCTTCGCGCGTCTTTTCCGACACGAAATCATGCACCTGCCGGCGCATCTCGTCCCTGGGCAGCCGCTCCAGCGCGACAAGATTGATCTCCTCGAGCAGCAACCGGTGGATACGCACGCGCGCATCGAGCACCTTGTTGGCGCTCTTGCCCGGCACGGCTTCGATTTTCGCCGGCAAGACCTTCCGGCTCGTCGGGATGACGACCGCGTGGTGCGCAACCGCCGTCGGCTCGGCGGAGCGCTGCGGACGCGCATCGCGGTTCTGCAAGGTGGAAAAGCGGCTGCTCATCCGGCCTTCCTCTTCAAAAGGCTCTTGCCGAAGCCGAACAGCGATTTCGATTTGCCCGGCGCCGCCGCCACTTCCTCCGGAAGGATGATCCTCTTCAGGTCGTTGACGACGTTGGCATTGGCATCGATCTCGTGCAGCGGCACGCCGCGATCGACGGCCTCGCGCACCAGCCGGTAATTGTTGGCGATGCCGCCGACGAAATGCTCGCCGAGGATTTCCTGGACGTCCGCCTGCTTGATGCCGCTGTCAAACATCTTCTGCTCGAAACGGTTGACGATGACGTTCGGCTTCACTTCCTTGCCGGCGGTCTCGTAGACCGCCTGGATCAGGCGTTGCGTGTGGCGCAGGCACGGTACCGTCATTTCGGCGACGATGTAGAGCTTGTTGGAGCCGAGCAGCACCGTCTCCGTCCACGGAAACCAGGTGCGCGGCATGTCGATGACGACATTGTCGAAATAGGCCGAGACGAGGTCCAGCATCCGCACCACGACGTCGGTCTTGAACGAGCGCATCTCCGCCGGCTGCGTCGGTGCGGCCAGAACACAAAGCCCGCTGGCATGCTTGGACAGCATCACGTCGAGCAATTGCCTGTCGAGACGCTCCGGCTGGTTCTCGATTTCGGTGATGTCGAAACGCGGCTCCAGGTCGAGATATTCGGCGCAGGCGCCCTGCTGGAAATTGAGGTCCACCACGCAGGTCGAGGCGCCGCGCGTCACTGAATGATGCAGCTGGAACGCGGTCTGCAAAGCCAGCGTCGTGGTGCCGACGCCGCCTGCCGCGGGCATGAAGGTATAGATCTGCGACTCGGTGTTTTCCTCACGCCCCGGCCCTTGCAGCGCACGCACCACCGAACGTACGAGATCGGCCGTGGTGATCGGCTTGACCAGGAAATCCGCGACCTTGAGCTGCACGAGGATGCGCGCGGCGGCGGCGTTGAATTCCTGGGTGACGACCACGACCGGCGCCTTGCCTTCCAGCCGACGCATGACGCGTTGCAGCGCATCGATCTCCTCAAGCTTCGCTGCGTCCATATCGACGATGATCGCGCCGAGATCGGCCTCCTGGACCTCGCCGCGAAGTTCGGTGATGTTCTTTTCCACCGTCGAGAGCTGGATGATCTCCGAGGCGGCAAACGCCGTCCGCGTGTCCTGCGCGAAGGTTCTGTCCGTCGATATGAGCAGGATTTTCCTGGTCTTGATGCCGTTTGCCATTACTTGTCAGCCTGTGATCTCGGATCAATTGTCGGCGCTGGCTTGCGATGCCTTGGCGCTGGCCGCCTGCTCGGCGGTGGCGGGTTCCGTGCTGCCGCGCTGGGCAGGCACGAGAAGCCTGGTGTTCTGGACGCCGTATTTCCAGGGATCGACCATCTGCATGACGGTGTTGGCGGCCTGGGCCTCCCCGGCGCCGCTCGTCACGCCTTCGCTGCGCACATAGTCGTCACTCGTGCATCCGGCGGTGAAGCCGGCAAGCAGCAAGGCGACGCTCGAGCTCAAGACCAGACGCATGGCTTCAGTCCTTCGGCAGGTCGAGGAAATGCCCGACTTTGGTGGCGGGAGCGGCACGCGCGGCGCTGCCGTCAGCCAGCGCCAGCGCGCGATTGGTGTCCGACGCCCTCACCTCCTCGGTGTTGTTGAGGAAATAGTCGACATTGCTGGCAGGCTGCGTGCCATCGGTCGGCTCGGCCATTTTCTTCGACGGATCCACCGGCTTGACCAGGTAAGGCGTGACGATGATCACCAGGTCCGTCTCACGCCGCTGGTAGGATTTCGACGAGAACAGGGCCCCGAGCACAGGCATCTTGCCGAGGCCCGGTATGCGCGAGGTGGTGATGTCGTTCTGCGACTGCAGCAGCCCCGCGATCATGAAGCTCTGGCCGTTCTTCAGGTCGACCGACGTCCTGGCGCGGCGCACGATGAAGCCGGGCACCGAGATGCTGCCGATATTGTAGGAAGCCGACGCGTCGATCGAGGAGACTTCCGGCGCGATGTCGAGGCTGACCAGCCCGTCCTTCAGAACCGTGGGCGTGAAATCCAGGCTGACGCCGTACTTCTTGTAGCTGACGGAAATCTTGCCGTTGTCTTCGGAAACCGGGATCGGAAACTCGCCGCCGGCCAGGAAGCTCGCGGTCTCGCCGGACCGGGCGATCAGGTTCGGCTCGGCCAGCCGACGAGCCAGGCCGCGCTCTTCCAGTGCCTTGATGGCGATGTCGATGGAAACGCCATTCGACAACAGCTTGCCGATGATCTCGCCGGTCCCCGCCGGCTCAATGGTGCCGGGAGCAATCGTCACGTCGCGTCCGCCCATGCCATAAGCGAAATTGGCGCTGTATTTGGCGCCGAGGTCCTGTCCGGCCTGACGGTTGATCTCGACGAAGCGGACATTGAGCTGGACCTGCTGCGAGGACGAGATGTTGACCGAATTGATCACCTCCTCATTGCCGGAGAAGCGGGTGGCGATCTTGTTGGCCTTTTCGGCGGCGACCGCGTCATCCGCCTCGCCCGACAGCACGACACGCCCATTGGCGGAGCCGACCTTGATCTTGGCGTCCGGCACGCTGGCGCGGATGGTGTCGGCCAACTGGTCGGTATCGAGCGTCACTTCGATGTCTACGGTGCCGACGAGCTGCTTGTTCTCGTCGAACAGCGCAATGCCAGTGGTGCCGAGATTGTTGCCCAGCACATAGAAGGATTTGTCGGTCAACGGGTTGACGTTGGCGATCTCCGGATCGCCGATGACGATCTGGTAGAAGGCCGCGCTCGTCATGATCGTCTTTGGCTTGCCCTTGGCGACCTTGATCGAGGCGTTCTTGGTCGCCGAGACATAGACGATGTCGTTGTCCGCCCTGGCCGGGCCGGCGAAGATGCCGGCCGCCGCCATCGTCACCGCCATCGCCATCGCCTGCGCGACGTGCAACCGGCCTGTCGTTCGATATTGAAGTTGCCTGAACATTGTTCCCGTCCCGTCCGGTCCCCACCGGTCCTGCTCTGGTTCCACTCAGGAACCTGATATTCCTATTTCTGGTCCCGCGCAGGAACCTGATATTCCTCGGCCGTCGTTCCACGCGTCACGATGACCGTCTTGAATTTCGGCTTCTCAGGCTCCTTTGCCATGGCGTCGAACAGCGAGCCGGCCGCGGCCTGCGCCTTGCCCGCCACCGATCCGCCAAAGGAGGAGATGGTGGTGACACCGTCCTTGCCCTCGCCGCCCTCGCTGGCGGAGCGAAGCGACAGCGACAGCGTGCCGACAGTGCGGGCCAGCGCCACTTTCTGCGCGCCTTCGGTGGTCACCTCGATGGTTATGGAATTGGCCACCTGCGGCGTCGTTTGGCGCTCGTCGGCGCCCTGCCCGACGCTCAGTACCTTCGCGTCGGCAACGACGATCTCTGAGGTGATGGTCGAACCGGCGGCGCCTTGCGCATTCTTGGCCACTTCCTGGATTTCGCCGGCATCGCGCGTCAGCACGACATCGACCCGGTCGCCCGGCGTGACGAAGCCGCCGACGCCCGCGATCTCGTCGGTGCGGATGGTGACGGCCCGCATGCCGGGCGTCAGCATGTTGGAGAGCGTGGCGCGGCCATTCGGGCCGGACAGCTTTGTAAGCAGCACCGGTTCGTTGACCTCGATCGGCGACAGCACCACGCGGTTGCCGTCCCCGAGCAGTCCATCGATGGTGGCGAAGGCGCCCTGCGGCAGCGAATCCTGCGGCCACGGAATTTCGCTGAGTTTCGCGCGGTCGAGATCCATGCCGTACCGCAACGGTGCATTCGCCACCACGATGGTCTTGAATTCGACCGTCGGCGCGGCGGGCGCCGCGATCGACGCGGTTTTCTCCTCGGCGTCGGCCCTGGCCTGGCGCTTGACCCAGAAATCCGCGGCAAAGATCGAGATCGCGCCGAAAACGGCGGCGATGCCGATCATCGTTATGGCCTTGCCCCTCACGCCCAAACCCCTGATGCCCGTAGTTTCTTGTTATGTTGGCTCACGCTAGGCGGCATTGTTAAAGAATCAGGAATCTTCTCGCTGGCTATCCGCCTGATTTCCGCCGGCTTGGTTATCGAATGGTTTTAGGATAAGAGGGGGTTAATCCCCGAACGTAACAGGAACCTCCGTCGCTTGGCGCTGAAAAGCGTGGCAGTATCGGCGGGTGATTCGCAGCTTGGGCTCTATGGCAGGCATGGACGACAACAACGATCTTTTCGGCAATCTGGAGAAGCAGCCGCAACCGGTTCGCACACCGGCGCGTCCGGCCGATCCGCTGGTGCAGGCGGCAGCCAAGCGTCCGGCGGCGTCTCGTGACGGCTCAGAGGGCTACAGCGCCGCCGATATCGAGGTACTCGAAGGCCTGGAGCCGGTGCGGCGCCGTCCGGGCATGTATATTGGCGGCACCGACGACAAGGCCATGCACCATCTGTTCGCCGAGGTCATCGACAACTCGATGGACGAGGCGGTTGCCGGCCATGCCACATTCATCGATGTCGAGCTTTCGGCTGACGGCTTTCTCACCGTCACCGACAATGGCCGCGGCATTCCCGTCGATCCGCATCCGAAGTTCAAGAAGCCGGCGCTCGAAGTGATCATGACGACGCTGCATTCGGGCGGTAAGTTCGATAGCAAGGTCTATGAAACCTCGGGCGGCCTGCACGGCGTCGGCGTCTCCGTGGTCAATGCGCTGTCGGATCATCTCGAAGTCGAAGTCGCGCGCGGACGGCAACTTTACCGGCAGCGCTTCTCGCGCGGCATTCCGGTCAGCGGCCTCGAGCATCTTGGCGAAGTTCACAACCGGCGCGGCACCAGGACCCGTTTCCACCCCGACGAGCAGATCTTCGGCAAGGGCGCCGCGTTCGAACCGGCGCGGCTCTACCGCATGACGCGCTCGAAAGCCTATCTGTTCGGCGGCGTCGAAATCCGCTGGACCTGCGATCCCTCCCTGATCAAGGAAAAGGACACCACTCCGGCCAAGGCCGAATTCCATTTTCCCGGCGGCCTCAAGGACTATCTGAAAGCGTCGCTTGGCGACGAATTCCAGGTGACGCGCGAAATCTTCGCCGGCAAGAGCGACAGGCAAGGCGGCCATGGCTCGCTGGAATGGGCAGTGACCTGGTTCGGCGGCGACGGCTTCATCAACTCCTACTGCAACACCATCCCGACCGGCGAAGGTGGCACCCACGAGGCCGGCTTCCGCAACGTCTTGACGCGCGGCCTGCGCGCCTATGCCGACCTCGTCGGCAACAAGCGCGCCTCGATCGTCACGTCGGAGGATGTCATGATCTCGGCGGCGGGCATGCTGTCGGTGTTCATCCGCGAGCCTGAATTCGTCGGCCAGACCAAGGACAGGCTGGCGACGATCGAGGCGATCCGTATCGTCGAGACGGCGATTCGCGACCCTTTCGACCATTGGCTGGCCGACAATCCGCAGGAAGCGTCGAAGCTGCTCGAATGGGTTATCGCACGCGCCGACGAGCGGGTACGACGCCGCCAGGAAAAGGAAGTATCGCGCAAGAGTGCGGTGCGCAAGCTGCGCCTGCCGGGCAAGCTTGCCGATTGCACGCAGAATGCGGCCGCCGGCGCCGAACTCTTCATCGTCGAAGGCGATTCGGCCGGCGGCTCGGCCAAGCAGGCTCGTGACCGCGCCAGCCAGGCGGTGCTGCCGCTGCGCGGCAAGATTCTCAACGTCGCCAGCGCCGGCAACGACAAGCTGGCCGCCAACCAGCAGATTTCCGATCTGATCCAGGCGCTTGGTTGCGGCACGCGGTCGAAATACCGCGACGAGGATCTTCGCTACGACCGCGTCATCATCATGACCGACGCCGACGTCGACGGCGCTCACATCGCCTCGCTGCTGATCACCTTCTTCTACCAGGAGATGCCGAACCTGGTTCGCGGCGGACATCTCTACCTGGCGGTGCCGCCGCTCTATTCGATCCGGCAGGGCGGCAAGGTCGCCTATGCGCGTGACGACGCGCACAAGGACGAATTGCTGCGCACCGAGTTCACCGGGCGCGGCAAGGTCGAGATCGGTCGCTTCAAGGGCCTGGGCGAAATGATGGCCGCGCAGCTCAAGGAGACCACAATGGACCCGAGGAAGCGTACGCTGCTCCGGGTCGATGTGATCGATGCCGAGGCCGCCACCAAGGACGCGGTCGATGCGCTGATGGGCACCAAGCCGGAGGCTCGTTTCCGATTCATCCAGGAACGCGCCGAATTCGCGGAAACGGAAGTGCTGGATATCTGAGCGCAGGCCGGTCGATCAAGGCTTGCGGAGACGCGCGTGTGAGCTGGCAACGGCTGAAAGGCTATTTCGAAGCGGGTCTTGCCGGGCTGACACAGCCGACCCGGTCGGACTGGATTTTCGCCTTGCGCACGGTCTCGGCCGGCCTGATCGCGCTTATGGCCGCCTACGCCCTCAAGCTCGATCACCCGCAATGGGCGATGATGACGGTGTTCATCGTTGCCCAGCCGGTCGCCGGCATGGTGTTGGCGAAAGGCTTTTATCGGTTGCTCGGCACGCTGGCGGGCGGTGTTGCCGCAATTGCCATCACCACTGTCTTCGGCACGAATCCCTGGGTGCTGGTGACGGTGCTTGCCCTATGGATCGGCCTCTGCACCTTCGTCTCGTCGCTGCTGCGTAACCCGGAAGCCTACGGGGCGGCGCTGGCCGGCTATACCGCGATGATCATCGGCTTGCCGGCGTTTGGCCAGCCGCATCTCGTCGTCGACCTCGCGGTCGCGCGCTGTGCCGAGATCGTACTCGGCATTGTCTGCGCCGGCCTGACCAGTCGGCTGATCCTGCCCAAATTAGCCAGCGAGGCCATCATCTCGCGGCTGAAGCGCAGCATTCTCGACCTTGCCACCTATGCCGGCGGCGCCTTTTCCGGCGGCGACACGGCAATGCTTTCCGGCCTGCACCGGAAGCTGGTCGCCGACACCCAGACGCTCGCCGAGATGCGCGCCTACGCCAGGCTGGAGGCCCCGAGCTTCGCGCCGCGCGCCCATCCGGTCCGGCGCACCATCGGACAACTGCTTTCAGCCCTGTCCGCGGCCCGCGCGCTGCATTCACACGCCGCACCGAAGAACGCGGCGCTCATTCCGGTGCGCTCGGAGCTGCAAGCCCTCGTCACTGAAATGGCGGCGACGCCAGGCGCGCTCGACGACACGGCGCCCTGGCTGGCACGGCTCGACGCGATCGGCGCCAAAGCAACGCAGATGCCCGACGCCTTGGCCGACCAGGACGGCGACAGGGTCGGCACCGTCACCCGGCTCACCATCGCTGCCGATTTCGCCGAAGCGCTGAAGCAGGCCCTGCGCGGTCTCGATGCCTTGCGTGCGCCCGTCACGCGGCCTTCACGCGAACGCAGGCCCCCGGCGCTGGTGGTACATCGCGATTATCACGGGGCGAGCCGCAACGCGGTCCGCGCGGCACTTGCAACGCTGCTGGTCGCCGCTTTCTGGCTGACGACGAGATGGTCGGAAGCCGCCGGCACGGTCATTCTGGTTGCCGTCGTGTCGAGCTTGTTTGCCGCCCGCCCCGATCCGGTGCGGGTAGCCTGGGGGTTCTTCCAGGGAACGCTGTTGGCTCTGCCCTTTGCCTTTCTCGTCGGCCAGATCGCGCTTCCCGTTTTTCCTGGTTTCGGCTGGTTCATGCTGTTCGTCGTACCGATCCTGGTGCCGGCGGCGCTCGCCATGGCCAATCCCCGCTATGTCGGCGTGGCGACGGCCTTCGCCATCAATTTTCTTGCTTTCCTCAGCCCGCACCAGGCGATGACCTACGACCCGGGCCCGTTCTTCGCCGGCTCGGCCTCGATCCTGGTCGGCATCCTTTTGGCAATCGGCGTCTTCATCATCGTGCTGCCCGCCGACCCATGGCTCGCGGCGCACCGCATCGTGCGGGCCATGCGCGAGGATCTGGCGCGGCTTTGCCTGCACGAGCGCGTGCCGAGGCGTTCGGCCTTCGAGAGCCTCGCCTATGACCGCATCAACCAATTGATGCCGCTGGTGCAGACCAGCGGCAGGAAGGGTGAAGCGGTTCTGGGCGGCAGTGTCGCCGCCGTCACCGTCGGTCTGGAGATCCTGCGGCTGCGTGCCGCGCAGCAGGCGCACGCGGTTCCGGCCGAGACGACGCTTTCGATCGCCAACTTCCTGCGTGGACTGGCACGCGAACTGCTCTTCCGCGCCCCGGGCGACCCGCAGACAGCCACCATTGCCGTCGCCCGGCAGTATGCCGCCGGCATCGCTCAGCGAAACGCCACTGGTGAAATGCTCCAGATTGCGGCGTCACTACGGATTATCGCGGCGGCGATGGAGGATTTCCCGGATTTTTTTGCCAAGGATAAAGGCTAAGTTAAGCGGCGGCAATCGCCAGCGCATGGCCGCGCGCATTTTCACGCAACGCAGCGAGATGGATCGACTTGATCAGCGCGGCGAGATCGCCTTCCGCGGACTGTCCGCCCAATTCCTTCAGCATCAGCCAGCTGACTTCCTGCACGCCGGCGACGCGCTTGCCGTTGGCGACCTCTCGCCAGATTTTCAGCGCGCGCAAGATGACCGCGTGCGTGGCGGCAGCCAGGCCGGCACTGCGGAACAGCGCCTGCAAGGCCACGTCGTGTCCGCCGGCCAGCAGCGCCCTCACTCTTTGGGCGGACTGCTGGCTGAGCGCGACCAGCGCCGAGCCGAAGAAGTCGACCTTGCCATGCGCGATGGTGCGGATGAGGAAGCTCGCGGTGAGATCGCCGCGTAGCCTGAGATGCTCGATCAGTGCTGCATGCTCTTCCTGGCGCGTGCTCTCGATCAGCGTCACGCAGGCCTTAACGCAGGCGTCGCGCATGACGCGGTCGGCCCGGGCGGCTCCCATCAAGGCCATGACCAGCGGCGAGGTCTTGAGCATCTCACCGAGCTTGACGAGCAGCATGTGCCGGCAGTCGGCGGGCAGGCGTGAATCCGATATAAGCGCCTCGCGCACCAGCGGCAGATGGCCGTGGCGCTCGGCCATGCGGCGAAAACTCAACGAAGCGACATCGGCCCCGCTGTTGGCCAAAAGCACGGCGCAGGCCTCCGCCTCGCCGATCTCTGCGATAGCCGCCGACAGCGCCATCGAGACCAATGGCCGATCGGCGATCAGTTTTTGCGTCGCCTTCGGACCTGAAGCCACGCGATCGATCAGGTCTGCGTCGGTAAGCAGTGGCGATCGCGTCAGCACGACGCCGGCGACTTCCGGCTGGTCGGAAGCAAGCGCGCTGATGATCTGGGGCGGTGCGTGATGGCTCATGGACAGCGCCTCGGCCATCGCCAGCCGTACCTTCGACGATGCGTCGTCGAGCAGCAAGGTCAGCGCCGCCTCGGCGGCGCAGCGATCCTCGAACGGCAATTCCGCGTCGACATAGGCGCGGGCGAGCGCGCTTGCCGCCGCGGCGCGCTCCGATACCCTGGCCGTGTAGATCCATTTCAGGAAATGCGAGACAACAACCATACCGCCTGCTTACGCCCCTTGCCGGAAGGTTTCCGACCCCGTGCCGGACGTTAGGACGAATTGGTTTATGAAGCGTTCACCATGTTTGTTAACTGGCTTGCGAGCGCTGGATGCAGCGCCTATCAACCGTCCAGCAGCGGAGGAGAATGAAATGGCTGGGCTTTATCTCGAGGAGTTCGTCGTCGGCCATGTCTTCCAGCACACGCTGCGCAAGACTGTCACCGAAAGCGACAACATGCTGTTCTCGGTGATGACGCTGAACCCGCAGCCGCTGCATATCGACTTCGATTTCGCCGCCAAGAGCGAATGGGGCAAGCCGCTGGTCAACTCGCTGTTCACGCTCGGCCTGATGATCGGCATTTCGGTTAACGACATCACCGTCGGTACGACGGTCGCCAATCTCGGCATGAAGGAAACGGTGTTTCCGCATCCGGTCTTCCATGGCGACACCATCCGCGTCGAGACCACTGTCGTCTCGGTGCGCGAATCCAGGTCGAAGCCCGATCGCGGCATCGTCGAGTTCGAACATCGGGCCTATAACCAGAACGGCGACCTCGTCGCCAAATGCACGAGACAGGCCATGATGCTGAAGAAGGTAGCCTGATGCGTTCGCTGCTGTTCGTTCCCGGCGATTCCGAGAGGAAGCTGGAGAAGGGCTTTGGCGCCGGCGCAGACGTGGTCATTGTCGACCTCGAGGATTCGGTGGCGCCCCAAAACAAGGCATCGGCGCGAATGACCGCGGCGCGCTTCATCGCCAGCCACAGGGCGAAAACAAGGTCGGCAATCTACGTCAGGGTCAACGACCTTTCGACGGGATTGACGGACGACGATCTTGCGGCGCTTATCCCGGCAAAACCCGACGGCGTCATGCTGCCCAAATCGGCTGGCGGCCAGGATGTCCAGCACCTCTCGGCAAAGCTCAGGCTGCGCGAAGCGGAGAACGGCCTGGCCGACGGCGCGACAAAAATCCTGCCGATCATTACCGAAACACCGGCGGCCGTGCTGGCGGCGGCGAGCTACGCCGGGGCAAGCGCGCGACTTGCCGGGCTGACCTGGGGCGCGGAAGACCTGTCGGCGGCGATCGGCGCGCGCACCACCCGCGACCAACATGGCCGTTACACCGAAATATTCCGCTTCGCTCGCGCCATGACCATTCTCGCCGCCGGCGCGGCGGAAGTCGCGGCGATCGACACCGTCTTCCCGAATTTCCGCGATATGGCGGCCTTCGAGGCCGAATGCAGGGAGGCCGAACGTGACGGCTTCACCGGCAAGATGGCGATCCACCCTGATCAGGTGCCGGTCATAAACGCCGCCTTCACGCCCTCGGTGGAAGCGGTGCAACAGTCGGCGGCAATTGTCGCGGCATTCCAGGCGGCGGGAAATCCCGGCGTCGTCGGCATCGACGGCAAGATGTATGACCGGCCGCATCTGCGGCTGGCCGAGCGGCTTCTGGCACGCGCCCGGGCAGCCGGAATCTCCGCCTGACCGCTACCAGACCAACGGGATCAGGCGGTAGCGGACATGGGCCGCATAGTCGTCATAGCCGCGCAGGCCGGTGCGAAGCGTTTTTTCCTCGATGAATGTGCGGATGGCCAAGAGAACGATGAACACGACGACCAGTGCCAGCCCCCACCAGGAGCCGAGCAGGAGAGCCGTGCCGGCAAAGAAGAGGATGGCGCCGGCATACATGGGATGGCGCACATAGCTATAGGGACCCGTTGTGATCACTTGCTGTCCGCGCTCCGCCTGGATCTTCACGACGGGCGCCGCGAAGCTATTCTCCAGCATCGTCAGATAGCTGATCCATAGTCCGACCAGCAGAACCAGCGCACCGATCGCCTGTACCCAGACCGGAACGACGGACCAGCCGAAGCGGTAGTCGAAACCCATGAAGGCCAGCCAGGCAAATATGCCGAGCAGGAGTATGCTCAACAGAACCTTGTCGGCCGCGGTCTGGTCCTTCTGGATGGGAGAGCTCAGCCGTTCGTTCATCAGCCCGGGATCGCGCCGGGCCAGCGTCACGCCAAGGGTCAGGCTCAGCCCGGTCATCACCGCCAGATATACCCAGGCTCCCGGCCAGGTCAGCGTACCCGCTGTCAGGAAAAGCAGCGCGCCCATTGCGCCGAACCACACGAACGTCTGGAGGATCAATCTCGAGACCATGATCAACCTTCCATGATATTTGCCGTCCGCATTTACCAGCAACAGACTACCGCCGACCCTCAGCGGACTATCGCCCATCCCGCGCCTGGACGAAACGGTCCTGGTGTGCAGAAGGTTTCGTCATGCCGCGTCATCAAGCTCAGGGCGCGTCGTGATGACGGCTCGCGGCAGGAAAGCACAGTGACTGGGCGCCCCTTGCGGGCTAATCCTTGCCCCAACGCGGCCGGCGCATCGAAAACACTTCGTTGACGCTGGCATAGTCCATGTAGCCGAGGCGAGCGACATTGCCGGCCTTGCTGATATCGAACAGGCCGTCTTTCAGGTAGGCATCGTCAATATGCACGCCGATCACTTCGCCGGCCACGACGACGGCGCTGGTCGGCGTTCCGTCCAGGGCCTTTGGCCGGAACACTTCGGTCACCTTGCATTCGAGTGCGGCGGGTGCGGCCGCCACGCGCGGCGGCGCGACAAGACGCGACGGCGCCATGGCGAGATCGGCATAAACGAACTCGTTGACGCCGCGCGGCGCGTCGACCGACGTCCGGTTCATCTTCTCGGCGAGATCGCGGCCGACCAGATTGGCGACGAACTCGCCGGTCTCCTGGGCGAAGGAGGCGCTGTCCTTCTCGCCCTCGGAGGAAAACCAGACGATGAAGGGCCTTGTCGAAACGGCATTGAAGAAGGAATAGGGCGCGAGGTTGATCTCGCCGGCCCCGTTCAGGGTCGAGATCCAGCCGATCGGGCGCGGCGCCACGATCGCCTTCGACGGATCATGCGGCAGTCCGTGCCCCTTTGACGGCTCGTAGAACACTTACCCCGCCCAGGGCCCGGCATAGTCCGCATAAAGCTTTGCCGGATCGGGGCGCGGCCGCTCCGGCGCCGGGCCGCCATAGGAGCCGATATGGACGAAGCCGATGACGCGCTCTTGCGGCGCCAGCCCCAGGATCGCCCTGCCTTCCGGCACGTCTGAATACCAGTTGCTGATCATGTTGGTGCCATAGCCCAGTGCGTTGGCAGCAATCATCAGGTTCATCGCCGCCATGCCGCCGGACAGGAACATCTCCCATTGCGGGATTTTTGGATTTTCCTTCGGCACCGACACCACGCCGATGACCAGCGGCGCGCGCGAGAAGCGCGCCAGCTCCTGATTGCGGCGGCCATCCGGTAAAGGTCCCTCCCGCTGTTCGGCAAGGGCCGCCAGCTTCCTGCCGATTTCGATGCGGGCATCACCGCGATAAAGAATGAAGCGCCAGGGCTCGAGCCGGCCATGATCGGGCACGCGCGTGGCCGCGGCGATCATCGTGGCGATCTCGGCGTCGCCGGGCGCGGGCTCCTTCAAGTCCGGTATCGGCGCTGAATTGCGGGTCAGCAGGAAGTCGATGATCGGGGACGCCATGGGCGCAAGTCTCCTAAATTCGATTTTGAGCTGAAGCGCGCCATGGGAATGCGGGGCGGCTCGGGCATCGACGCGGGCGCGCCAGGCTGGAGAGTCGTATCGGTCAGACTCTTAAGCCTTGAAATTGCCACCGCCATGGGCTTCAACGCAAGGCATGTTTGAGGGGACTTTGCGTCTTTTCCTGATCTGGGTCTGCACCCTGCTGCTCATGGCGCCGGTTTCCTTTGCCGTGGCGCAGAATGTGGATGGCGTCAGCGACCTGAAGCTTCCCGGAATTTCGAGCTATGCGACGCCGAAAGGCGAGACATCGCTGGCGCTGGGCGGCGGCGGCGCCATCACCTTGTCCGCGCAGTTGACCGACAAGGGAGGCGATATCACTCGCGGCATCGTCTGGCGCGTCTTCAAGCCGGAGGCCGTCAACGGCAAATTGCCGATGGTGGCTTCCGCCCATGGCGGCACGGCGGTCTTCCAGCTCGAACCCGGCAGCTATCTGGTTCACGCTTCCTACGGCCGGGCCGGTGCCACCAAGCGCATCACCGTCGGCAAGGACGCCAAGCGCGAGAGCCTCGTGCTCGATGCCGGCGGCCTGAAGCTCGATGCCGTCCTTTCGGGAGGGGCGCGCATCCCGCCAAAGAAGCTGCGCTTCTCGATCTATGAGGGCAATGCCGAACCCAATGGCGATCGCGCGCTGATCATTCCCGACGTCGAGCCCAACAGTGTCGTGCGTCTCAACGCCGGCATCTACCACGTGGTCTCGACCTATGGCGCGGTCAATGCCGTCATCCGCTCCGACATTCGCGTCGAGGCCGGCAAGCTGACCGAAGCCACCGTCGAGCATCACGCCGCGGAGATTACCTTAAAGCTCGTGCGTGAAGCGGGCGGCGAAGCGATCGCCGACACGTCGTGGTCGCTGCTCAACGAATCCGGCGATCCGATCAAGGAAACCGTCGGCGCCTTCGCCTCCATGGTGCTGGCCGAAGGCGACTACACGATCATCGCCAAGAACCGCGACCGGATCTACCAGAAGGATTTCACTGTCGTGGCCGGACAGAACCAGGAAATCGAGGTTCTCGCGACGGAAGCAGCCGCGATGGATCCGGAAGAAGGCGCGGATTAGTCAATTCCGCAAAGCCTCGAGCCGCTTCCCTTCGGATCTCCACGAAATGGACCTACGCCGCCAGCTTGGCTCGTGCCGGCAGGAATGGAATCCGGCGGCGAGGAACCGGCGGCGCCAGATCGAAGACGCCTCTATAGAGGCGCTCGAGCAGCGCCTTGCGGTCGCGCACGGGCTCCAGTTCATTCCAGTTCGGCACATCGCCGACACGCACGTCGATCGACTTGCCGGAAAGCCGGGCGAACTCGTGGATAAGCAGCGAAATGCGCAGCGTCAGCGATGCCTTGCCGACGAACTTCGCCACGCGTCCGTCGCGCTCGGCCATGTTCATGGGACCGCTGACCAGATGGAACAGCCTGCCGTTCTGGCCGGAGAAATGCATCGGCACTACGGAAGCCTTGGCATCCTGCACGAGACGCGCCGGAAACATCTTCCATGGCAGGTCGCGTACCCGGCCAAAACCTTTCGGCGCGGTGGCGACACCGCCGGCCGGAAACACCACGATGGTGACGCCTTCCTTCAAGAGCCGCACCGCTTCGTGACGCACCGCCATGTTGTTCTTCAACGCGTCCTTGGTTTCGGAAAAGTCGATCGGCAGCGAATAGGGCTCCATCTCGCTGATCTTGAGCAGATCCTTGTGGATCATGACCCGGAACGGCCGCCCGAGCTGCTCGGCCAGCGACAGCACGGCAATCCCGCCGCCGATGCCAAAGGGATGATTGGCGACGATCACCAGCGGCGTGTCAGGCAGGGTCTGCGGGGGCCATTGGTCGGGGGTTCGCACCCGCACATCGATCAATTCGAGCATGCGGCTGAACACGCGCTCGCCGGACGGGACCACCTGGCGACGCCAAAAATCATAAAGCGCTGCAAAACGGTCGCGTCCGGACAGGCCTTCGATGGAATGGATGACCCACCGCGTCAGCGCTGGCTGTCGGGGATTAGCATAGGAAAGCTCGGGAAACGGTTTTTCACGCAATTTCAGCTTGAGCATGAGGGCTTGTTACAAGACTGCCGTGACAGGGATGTGAAAATGGAGGGATGTGAAGACGGTGCGATATGGAAATGGCGGTGGACTGCTCCACCGCCATTCCGCTTGAAATACTACCGGGTCAGGCCGCAGGTTTGCGTCGGCGATCGGGCGTGATCGCTTCTTCGGTCAGCTGCGCGACCGCTTGGGCGAGACCCAGCGACTCCTGATCGCGCGATCCGAGGCGGCGCATGTTGACCGTCTGCTCTTCCGCCTCGCGCTTGCCGCAGACGAGGATGACCGGAACCTTGGCTAGGCTGTGCTCACGGACCTTATAGTTGATCTTCTCGTTGCGCAGATCCGCCTCGGCGGACAAGCCCGCGGCTTTCAGCTTCGCCACCACTTCGTTCGCATAGCCGTCGGCGTCCGAAGTGATCGTCGCCACCACTACCTGCAGCGGCGCGAACCACAGCGGGAAATGGCCGGAATAGTTCTCGATCAGGATGCCGAGGAAGCGCTCCATCGAGCCGCAGATGGCACGGTGCACCATGACAGGCTGTTTCTTCTCGGAATCCGAGCCGATGTAGAAGGCACCGAAACGCTCCGGCAGGTTGAAGTCGACCTGCGTGGTGCCGCATTGCCATTCGCGGCCGATGGCATCCTTCAGCACATATTCGAACTTCGGCCCGTAGAAGGCGCCCTCGCCAGGATTGATCGAGGTCTTGATGCGGTTGCCCGATCGCGTCCTGATCGTCTCCAGCACGCCGCTCATGATCGCTTCGGCGTGATCCCAGGCTTCGTCGGTGCCGACGCGCTTGTCCGGCCGGGTCGACAGCTTCACGCTGATTTCGTCGAAGCCGAAATCGGCATAGGTCGACAGAATCAGATCGTTGATACGCAGGCACTCCGACGCCAGTTGCTCCTCGGTGCAGAAAATATGCGCGTCATCCTGCGTGAAACCGCGCACGCGCATCAGCCCGTGCAGCGCGCCCGACGGCTCATAGCGATGCACATTGCCGAATTCCGCAAGCTTTACCGGCAGGTCGCGATAGGATTTCAACCCGTGCTTGAATATCTGCACATGGCCAGGACAGTTCATCGGCTTCAGCGCGAACACGCGGTCGTCATCGGTGTCGTCGCCGGCAACCGTGACCTTGAACATGGCGTCGCGGTACCAGCCCCAATGGCCCGACGTCTCCCACAGGCTCTTGTCGAGCACCTGCGGTGCGTTGACCTCCTGGTAGCCCTGCTCGTCGAGGCGGCGGCGCATGTAGTTGACCAGGTTCTGGAACATCTTCCAGCCCTTGGCATGCCAGAAGACGACACCGGGCCCCTCTTCCTGGAAATGGAACAAATCCATCTCGCGGCCGAGCTTCCTGTGGTCGCGCTTTTCGGCTTCCTCCAGCATTGTCTGGTAGGCGTCGAGCTGCGCCTGATCAGCCCACGCCGTGCCGTAGATGCGCGTCAGCATCGGGTTGTTCGAATCTCCGCGCCAATAGGCGCCCGCCACCTTCATCAGCTTGAAGGCATTGCCGATCTGCCCGGTCGAGGCCATATGCGGACCGCGGCAAAGGTCGAACCAGTCGCCTTGCGCGTAGATCTTGAGATCCTGATCGTCAGGAATGGCGTCGATCAGTTCCAGCTTGTAGCGCTCGCCCTTGTCGGCAAAGACCTTTTTGGCCTTGTCGCGCGACCAGACTTCCTTCGTGAACGGCTTGTTGCGCGCAATGATCTCGCGCATCTTCTTCTCGATCACCGGGAAGTCGTCCGGAGTGAACGGCTCGTTGCGGGCGAAGTCGTAGTAGAACCCGTTCTCGATCACCGGCCCGATGGTCACCTGCGTTCCCGGCCATATCTCCTGCACGGCCTCCGCCAGCACATGTGCCGCGTCATGGCGGATGAGTTCCAGCGCGCGCGGATCGTCGCGGGTGATGATCTCGATCTTGCCGGACTTGCCGAGCGGATCGGAGAGATCGCGCACGGTACCGTCGATGGCATAGGCCACGGCCTTCTTGGCCAGCGACTTGGAGATCGATTCGGCAAGGCCTGCACCGGTCATCGCCGCATCGTAGTCGCGCACGGAGCCATCGGGAAATGTCAGGGAAACGGCATTCAGCATCAGGTATTCTCCTATCCAGTCCCGCAAACGAGCGCGGGTGGTGAAATGCAGGTCGTCAGCCGTTCGAGGCTGCGGCCTGCCAGATAGCCGGAGGCGTCCGGCGGCGGCAGTCTTTTATGGGTAGACGCCGCCGCCGTAAAGCCTCGGCTATTTAATCAGCAGCGGCAGGTCCTTCAGGAAGGCCGCGCGCGTCGCGAGCCCCTTCGGCATATCGCTCCGCTTCGTATCGACGACGAGCCGGGCAAACACGATCTGGCGGCCGTTTTTCTGCGCCCAGCCGACGAACCAGCCGAGTGAACGCCTGTCCTTGCCGCCCTCGCCGACCCTGGTGCTGCCCGTCTTGCCCTGGACGGTCCAGTCGCCGGCCTTGAAGCTGGGTAGGATGGCTTTCGTCATGTCGTGAGCCTTGGCCGAGACCGGCATCTTGCCGGCGAGGAGCTTACGCAGGAAATCGACCTGCTCGACCGGCGTGATCTTGAGCGAGGAGTTCACCCAGGAATGAGTCAGGCCGTCATTCTTGCCGGGATCGCCGGAAACGTCCGCATTGCCATAGCCGAACTTCGAGACGTAGCCGGCAAAGCTCTCCGGTCCAAGCCGGCGGGTGATCTCGCGCGAATACCACAGCACCGAGTCCCGCTCCCAGATCGTCGGATCGACGGTCTTGTGGTCCCGCTTGACCGCCTTGAATTCAGGCTTGTAGTCCCAGCTCGGCGTGTGCTCGTCGCTCAGTATGCCGGCATCGTAACCGATCAGCGACAGCGGCACCTTGAACGTCGAGGCCGGGCTGAACCGCTGGTCGCAGACGCCGTTCTGGTAAAGCGTCTTGCCGCTCTGCGCATCGGCGATCAACGTGCATTGTACATCGTCGAGCGGCGCCGATTGCGCGCGCATCGGAAATCCCAGAAGCCAGGCAAGCAGGAACAGGACTCCGGCAAGGATGAAGGGAAGACGGTCGACATTGCGCATTGGATGCTCGCTCCAGAGGGGGTTCGGCGAGCGGCTTAGCGAGGTCTCTTGTCTCGATTTTGTCTCAAATTCGCAGTTGTTGTGCAGGCTGCCGTTAACCCTACCAGATCGTAAACGGTTGCCTTGAAGAACTGACCGGCAGTCAGCTTCGCGCCTCGTCGTGGTTGCCGCCGATCCGCCAATATCGCCACGGCGTAAACCAGACATACCGATCCGCCAGAACCTCCGGAACAAGGTCGACGCCATGGGTGCCGAATGGTCCGCAGCGCAGAACCCTGAAAAATCCCATCCAGCCGCCGGCCCAAAGGCCATGGCGGGCGATCGCCTCATGCGCGTATTCCGAGCAGGTCGGCAGGTGACGGCAGGAATTGCCGATGAAGCTGGACAGCGTCAGTTGATAGAGGCGCACCAGCGACGTGCCCAACACCCGGCCGGGGGTCTTGCGCCACGGGCCGGACCAGTTGCGGCCTTGCCGCGGCGGCCCGGCTGTATGTGTATGCCCATGCTGGTCGCCCACTGCGATCTCCGTCTTTCCACACGATAGATGTGGGCTTCATCGGGAGAACGCAATCCCGCCCCTGCTTGCTGAGCTTTCACGGGCGGAAGCGGCGAAGTGGCTGCCGATCAGCCGGCAGTGCCCATCGGCGGGGGCTAGACTGCTCTTCGTGGTGCTTCCGACGGGTCCTTTCGTCACGCCACTGATAGGTTGCAATCCGCATCACATCGCCAAAAATCTCTAGCAACTGGACCATGGCCGTATCTCCTTGACGACGAGTAGACCGCCGCTGGCCTTCGCCTTCAAACGAGTATAATTTCCACTTCGGATAATCCTGGGTTATGCGAATGAAGCGTGGGCGACTGCCGCTGACGGCCTTGAGGAGCTTTGAAGCAGCCGGGCGGCACCTGAGTTTCAGCAGGGCGGCCGAGGAGCTTTTCGTCTCGCAGGCAGCGATCAGCCGGCAGATCCGCGAGCTCGAGATCTTTCTGCGCCGGCCCCTGTTCGAACGTCACCATCGCCGCGTCGAACTGACCGATGCGGGCCGCCGGCTGCTCAGTCAGCTGGTCAGGAGTTTCGACGCCATCGACGCCCTGCTTTCCGAGTTGGTGGCGGCTCCCGCGCAGACAGTGGTTCGCGTCAGCGTCGAGCCGTCTCTGGCATCGGTATGGCTGGTGCCGCGGCTCAACCGTTTTCGCCAATTGCGGCCCGACATCGACGTCGCGCTCGAAGTCGATCCAAGGCTGATTGAGTTTCGCGGCGACCAGCCTGAACTTGCGTTACGCTTCAGTGCGCATGCTGCCTCGTGGCCGCGCAGCGAGGCCGAGCAGCTTGCCTCGACGGTCGATTCACCGGTTCTGTCGCCGGCGCTGCTTGCCGCGGGGCCTCCCCTCGACAAGCCGGCCGACCTTGGCCGCTATACGCTGTTGCATGAGGAAAACCGACAGGGTTGGGCGCGCTGGTTTGAGGCGGCTGGTGTGCCTGCCGACGCCGTGCCCGCGCGCGGTCCCATGCTGGCGGATGCATCGCTTTCGAAGCAGGCCGCCCTGCTCGGACACGGCGTGGCGCTGGGCGATCTCCTGCAGATCGGCGAAGAGCTCGCCTCCGGCACGTTGGTCAAGCCGTTCGACATCGACGTCGCGTCCGGCGCCTATTGGCTGGTGGCCAGAAGCCTGCGCGATCTCCCCGAGCCAGCCGCCGCGTTCGCCGACTGGGTGAGAAGCGAATTCGCCGAAAGCAGACGGCTCCAATAGGCCGCCAAATGGGCTATCAGGCGGCTTCTTCGGCGCGCTTCTTCTCGATCTGACCGATCGCGTCGACCACCGCGTCGAAGGTCAACATGGTCGAGGCATGGCGCGCCTTGTAGTCGCGCACCGGTTCCAGATATTTGAGATCGGCGAAGCGGCCTTCCGGCGGCGCTCCGTTCTCTTTCAGCATTTTCAGCATGGTCTCGCGCACCGCGCGCAATTCGTCGGCCGTAGCGCCAACCACATGCTGCGCCATGATGGAGGACGAGGCCTGGCCGAGCGCACAGGCCTTCACGTCATGTGCGAAATCGGTAACCACGCCGTCTGCCATATTGAGATCGACGGTAACGGTAGAGCCGCACAATTTGGAATGTGCCCTCGCGCTGGCGTCGGGATGATCGAGCCGGCCGATCCGTGTGATATTTCCGGCAAAACCGAGAATTTTCGCATTGTAGACGTCGTTGATCATTATTTTCCAGTCCGTCGCCGCCAAGCGAACAGCGTTTGCCGCTGACGCGTCTTTCTTTCGCTCGTCATGACCATATATAATGGTGGCAGTCCGGTATCGACAAGGCGACGAAAAGCCCACGTCTTTGCCGCAGTTTGCTCACGCCGCTTACGGGGCTGGAAACCGGGCGAGTTTCCGACGCCGAAAGGTCGTGGTCCGTTCAACTCGTTCCTCCTGAGAGAGGGACTACGGGAGACGCCTTTATGGATGCCGTTATCAAGAAGTTCATGCCCCAGTCGGCCTACATGGAAAAGCCCGTCACCGACCGGCCGAGCGAGGCCGAGGTCGAGGCTGCGGTACGCACGCTTTTGCGCTGGACCGGCGACAACCCCGATCGCGAAGGGCTGGTCGACACGCCCAAGCGGGTAGCCAAGGCCTATCGGGAAATGTTCGGCGGCTATGACATGTGCCCGGCCGAAGAGCTTGGCCGCACCTTCGAGGAAGTGGCTGGTTACGACGACCTTGTCATCGTCAAGGACATCCAGTTCCATTCGCATTGCGAACATCACATGGTGCCGATCATCGGCAAGGCCCATGTCGGCTATCTGCCGGACGGCAAGGTCGTCGGCCTGTCCAAGATCGCGCGCGTGGTCGATATCTTCGCCCATCGCCTGCAGACCCAGGAAGCCATGACCGCGCAGATCGCCGGCGTCATTCAGGATGTGCTCAATCCGCGCGGCGTTGCCGTGATGATCGAGGCCGAGCACATGTGCATGGCCATGCGCGGCATCCGCAAGCAGGGCTCCACCACGTTGACCTCGACCTTCACCGGCGTGTTCAAGGATACTCCCGAAGAACAGGTTCGTTTCGTCACCATGGTGCGCGGCGGTGGAGTCTAAGCCCCCTCGCCCGGCATCGCCGGACCATGATTCCGAAAGTGGCTACCGGTTTTCGGATAATCATGGTCAAACAGGAAGATAGCCCGGCGATGTCGGCACTGGAATTTCCGAAGGCTCCCTCAGACAAGAAAGCGCTGGAAGAAGGCGCGGTGTTTTCACCGCGCTTCGATGCCGCCGGCCTGGTCACCGTCGTCGTCACCGATGCGGCAGACGGCATGCTTTTGATGGTCGCGCACATGAATGCGCAGGCTCTGGCGTTGACGCTTGAAACAGGTATCGCCCATTACTGGTCGCGTTCGCGCAATGCGCTGTGGAAGAAGGGCGAAACGTCAGGCAATCTCCAGCATGTCATCGAGGTGCTCACGGATTGTGACCAGGACGCCATATGGTTGCGCGTCAAAGTGCTAGGCCACGACGCAACTTGTCACACAGGCCGGCGTTCCTGCTTCTATCGGACGGTGGGGCTGATCGACGGCAAGGCGATGCTTGCCGACGATGGCAGCGAGCCCTTGTTCGATGCGGAAAAAACGTATCGGAAGCTCCCGTGAATGACCAGCTTGAACCTTTTGCCCGCAGCCAACCACATAGATTCACCATTTCGATACGGCCCGCCTATATATTAGCTGTGGGACAAGGGAGATCATGATGCTCGAGTGGGCGTCATTGCGTAACAGAGCGGACGTACGAGAGGCGAATGGTCCCGCTTCGTCCGGCGGCGCGTCCGAAACAACATCACCAAAGAAAACTGGCATCTCGCTTGCACTGGGCGGCGGTTGCGCAAGAGGCTGGGCGCATATCGGCGTGCTGCGCGCGCTCGATGAAGCCGGCATCGAGGTTTCGATGATTGCCGGCACCTCGATCGGCGCGCTGGTCGGCGGCTGTTACCTCGCCGGAAAACTGGACGAGTTGGAAGAGTTCGCCCGCAGCCTGACCAGGCGGCGCATCTTCGGCCTGCTCGATCTAAACCTGCGCGGCAGCGGTCTGTTCGGCGGCATGAAGCTGGATGCTCGCCTGCGTGAGCATGTGGCCGGCATTCGCTTTGAGGATTTGTCCAAGCCGTTCGTCGCGGTCGCTTCCGAAATCCGCACCGGCCATGAGATCTGGCTGTCGAACGGCTCGCTGATAACAGCCATGCGCGCTTCCTATGCCTTGCCTGGCGTGTTCGAGCCGGTGACTTGCAATGGCCGCGTGTTGGTCGACGGAGCTTTGGTCAATCCGGTGCCGGTGTCGGTCTGCCGTGCCTATGAGCAGCCGCTGGTTGTCGCGGTCAACCTTCATTACGACCTGTTCGGCCGTGCCGCCGTCATCAAGCATAGCGCCGGCGAACTGGTCGTCGAGAACGATGCACCGCGCAGTGGCCAATTCGACCCGGAGCACCGGGCGCATCAGACGCGGCTTGGCATCACCGGCGTCATGGTCGAGGCCTTCAACATCATCCAAGACCGAATCTCGCGCGCCAGGCTTGCCGGCGATCCGCCGGACATGTCGCTGCAGCCCAAGCTCAGCCACATCGGTCTGACCGAATTCCACCGCGCCGATGAGGCGATCCAGATCGGCTATAGGGCAACGATGGCACAGATCGGCGAACTGACCCGGCTTCAGACGGTTCTCGCCTGATCAAAGACGCATCAGGCGCGTGCCGCGTCGACGATGCGGAACTGCACGCTGCGATTGCCGTTCCAGTAATTGCCCGACAATGAGCCGGCGACGTGGATCGTCTTACCGCGGTTCTTGAACAGGAAGTCGCCGAGCACCGTGTCGACGGCACGAAAGGCGATCGCCTGGATGCGACCGCCACTGCCCGACTGGAGGTCGGCGCGGATGTGGTTGGTGCCAACCAGCCGGGCGTCGGCCAGCCGATGGCGAGGCAGCGCGAAAACAGGCGCGACATGCCCTGCACCGAACGGGCCGGCCTTTTCCAGCGCATCCAGCAAGGCCAGCGTCGCACCCTCGGCGGCAAGCGCGCCGTCGATCGCCAGGCTTTCCTCGTCTTGCAATCGGAACACGTCGGCTGCTGCGCGCTCCTCGAAAAATGCCCTGAGCTCGCCGAGCCGCGTGCGCTCGACGGTAATGCCGGCTGCCATGCCATGGCCGCCGCCCTTGACGATCAGCCCGGCATCTGCGGCTTCGCGCACCAGCCGGCCGAGATCGAAGCCCGACACCGAGCGACCTGAACCGGTGCCGGTGCCGGTGGCGTTGAAGGCGATGGCGAAGGCCGGCCGTCGGGCATGGTCCTTGAGCCTGGAGGCAAGCAGGCCGACGATGCCGGGATGCCAGTTGGTGCTAGCGGTAACGACGATGGCCGGCCCGCTGCCGCCGGCAAGCTCGGCATCGGCCTCGGCACGCGCCGCGGCCAGCATCTCGTGTTCCATCAGCTGCCGCTCCTGGTTGAGCCGATCGAGCGTCTCGGCGATGGTGCGGGCCTCGACCGGATCGTCGGTCGCAAGCAGCCGGCTGCCGAGGGCGGCGTCGCCGATGCGCCCGCCGGCGTTTATGCGCGGTCCGATCAGGTAGGCCAGATGGAAGGTGCTGAGCGGCTCGCCGACGCGCGAGACCCGCGCCAGCGCAGACATTCCCTCGTTCTTCTGCTGGCGCGCCACTTGCAAGCCCTTGACGACGAAGGCACGGTTGACGCCGGTGAGCGGCACCACATCGCAGACCGTGGCCAGCGCCACGAGATCGAGCAGCGAGAGCAGGTCCGGCGGCGTGGCGTCGGCCAGCCGGCCGCGCAGGACCTTGGCCGTCTGCACCAGCGCGAGAAAAACCACTCCGGCGGCGCAGAGATGGCCCTGCCCGGAAAGGTCGTCGTCGCGGTTGGGGTTGACCACCGCGTGTGCCGCCGGCAAGGCGCCGCCGACCTGGTGATGGTCGAGCACCACGACATCGGCACCAGCGGCATTGGCCGCGTCGATGGAAGCCGCGCTGTTGGTGCCGCAATCGACGGTGACGATCAGCGTCGCGCCGCGCGAGACGAGCTCGCGCATGGCTTCGGGATTGGGACCGTAACCCTCGAAGATACGATCGGGAATGTAGATTTCCGACGATATCGAGAAATGCGCGAGGAAGCGTTTGAGCAAGGCCGACGAGGCGGCGCCATCGACATCGTAGTCGCCGAAGATCGCCACCTTCTCCCGGGCCATCACCGCGGCGGCTATTCGAATGGCCGCCTTGTCCATGTCAGTCAGCGAAGCCGGGTCCGGCAGCAGGTCGCGGATCGTCGGGTCGAGAAAGCGCTCCGCCTGTTCCGCCGTCACGCCACGTCCGGCAAGCACGCGCGCGACGATATCGGGCACGCCGTGCCCCTGTGCGATGGCAAGCGCGACCATGTCCTGCCGCTCGGTCAGCCGATGTTCCCAGGAAACACCGGTGGCCGACTGTCGGACATCGAGAAAAAGGCGTCTCTCGCCCGTCATGCGAGGCGACGTTTGCGGATGATCATTGCCCACAATATGCGACGGCCAGTCAGGAATGCATCAGAACTTTTCCAGGTCCTGATGCCGGGCCTTGATCTCGCGCACGGTGCGCGACGACGAGCGCAGCACGATCGTGTGCGTTGTGATGTAGTTGCGGCCGAACTTGACCCCTGCCAGCATGTTGCCGTCGGTGACGCCGGTGGCCGCGAACAACACATCGCCGCGCGCCATGTCCTCGGCCCGGTAGACCCGCTTCGGGTCGGCAATACCCATCTTGCCGGCGCGGGCGACCTTTTCGGGCGTGTCGAGGATCAAGCGGCCCTGCATCTGGCCACCCGTGCAGCGCAGCGCCGCGGCGGCCAGCACCCCCTCCGGCGCGCCGCCAATGCCGAGATAGATGTCGATGCCGGTTTCCTCGGGATCGGTGGTGTGGATGACACCGGCGACGTCGCCATCGCCGATCAGCCGGATTGCCGCCCCGGTGGCGCGCACGGCGTCGATCAGCTTGCCATGGCGCGGACGGTCGAGGATGCAAGCGGTAACGTCGGACACCGCGACGCCCTTGGCCTTTGCCAGGCTGGCTATGTTTTCGGCCGGCGAGGCATCGATGTCGATGACGCCCTCGGCATAGCCCGGGCCGATGGCGATCTTGTCCATGTAGACGTCGGGCGCGAACAGCAGGCTGCCCTTCTCGGCGATGGCGATCACGGCCAGCGCGTTGGGCAGGTTCTTCGCGCAGATCGTGGTGCCTTCCAGCGGGTCGAGCGCAATGTCGACCGCCGGGCCTTTGCCGGTGCCGACCTCCTCTCCGATATAGAGCATCGGCGCCTCGTCCCGCTCGCCTTCGCCGATCACCACCGTGCCCTTGATGGCGAGGCGATTGAGCTCCTGGCGCATGGCGTCCACCGCGACCTGGTCGGCGGCCTTTTCGTCACCGCGTCCGCGCAGCCTGGCGGCCGCGACGGCGGCGCGCTCGGTTACGCGCACCAGTTCCATGGTGAGTATCCGGTCAAGTCCGGCGATAATGTTGTGGGCCACGTTCATCAGGTCGATCCTCGTTCGCATGCCGCCTCCCGCCGGAGGCGCGCCTCTTGTGTCAAACGAGCATGACAACGGCAAGACCTCTCGAAGGTTTTCTCGAAAAGCCTGCAATATCAATCGATTAAACTATGGATAGCACGATTCCGGCGAACCTGGGCCGCTTTCAAAGGAGGTATCGAGATCTAAAACACGGCCAGATATTTCAATAGCGAAACGATGCCGATGATGATGACGATGATCTGCGCGATCTGCCGCATCCTGGCATCCAGCGGCAATCGCTGAATGAGATAAAGCACCAGAATGATCACGAGGAACGTGATCAGAATACCGATCAGGACGGAAGAAGCCATGGTGCTCCCCTGGAAATTGCTCGATGGACAGGTAAGCCGGCAAACCCGGTTCGGTCGTTACCGGATCAATACCAGCGGCGCTGGGTGTCATTCATCGATTGGCCAACGGCGAGGCCGGCCAGAAAACCCAGCAGCCCGATGACGCCGACCACAGCCGTCGTCGTGCCCGGATTTTCACGCGCGACCTCCGAGACCGCCTGCGCCTGGCTGCGCAACTGCTGAGCCGTTCGCGACGCACGGCTCGCCGCGCTGTCGTAGACATCGGATGCCTGAGCCGAGGCCTCGTCAACCAGTTCCGCACCTCGCTCCGAAAGGCTCTTGTTGATCCTGGTGATCTCCTTGCGCAGGTCGGCGATCTGCTTTTCGAGCGTCTTTTGGATGTCGTCGATCTGGGGGGTGTCGGATTTCGATGTTTCGGCCATTGGCATTCCCTCGGTTTGCACCTCGGGAGAACGGCGCTGGCCGGGATTGGTTCCGGCGAGCCAGGCAGCGGCATCGGCCGCAACAGTATCGTCGCAGCAATCCAGTGGTACACAACGGAAGGAAATATCTATCCTGCCCGTTCGATCCGGATGACCTGCGGCTTGTCGGTCAGGTGGCCATCCTTGGTGATACCGTCCACGGCCTTGCGCACCGCGGCTTCGGTGGTCTCGTGGGTGACGAGGATCACCGTCTTTTGCGCCGCCGCTTCGCCGCTGATCGCGTGCTGGACGATCGATTCCAGCGAGATATCGTTGTCGGCCATGCGCTTGGCGATGGCCGCGAACACGCCAATGCGGTCATGCACGGTCAGCCGGATGAAATAGCCGCCGGCATGGCTGCGCATCTGCGCCTTCTTGTAAGGCTTCAATTCCCTCGCCGGCCTGCCGAAGACCGGGCCGTGCTGGAAGCCGGGACGGCTCTTTGCTATATCGGCGATGTCGCCGATGACGGCCGAGGCGGTGGCATTGCCGCCGGCGCCGGGCCCGGAGAGCAGCAGTTCGCCGAGGATGTCGGTCTCGATCGCCACCGCATTGATGACGCCGTGGACCTGCGCGATCACCGAGGCCGTCGGCACCATGGTCGGATGCACGCGCTGCTCGATGCCGCTCTCGGTGCGCTGGGCAACGCCAAGCAGCTTGATCCGGTAGCCGAGATCGCCCGCCGCACGGATATCGGCCTGGGTGATGTTCGAGATGCCTTCCATGTAGATGTCGTTGGCGGCGATCTTGGTGCCGAAGGCCAGGCTGGTCAGGATCGACAGCTTGTGCGCGGTGTCATGGCCTTCGATGTCGAAGGTCGGGTCGGCCTCGGCATAGCCCAGCCGCTGCGCGTCCTTGAGGCAGGCGTCGAACGAGATGCCTTCGGCCTCCATCCGGGTCAGGATATAGTTGCAGGTACCGTTGAGAATACCGAAGACACGGGTGACCGAGTTGCCGGCCATCGCCTCGCGCATCGTCTTGATAACGGGAATGCCGCCCGCCACCGCGGCCTCGTAGTTGAGCAGCACGCCCTTCTTCTCGGCGATCTCGGCGAGCGCGACGCCATGTTTGGCCAGCAGCGCCTTGTTCGCGGTAACGACATGGCGGCCGGCTTCGAGCGCCGCCCTGACCGCCGCGAACGCCGGCCCCTCGTCGCCGCCGATCAGCTCGACGAAAACGTCGATCTCGGCGGCCTGCGCCATCTTGACCGGATCGTCGAACCATTTCGCGGCATTGAGATCGACGCCGCGGTCGCGCTTGGGATCACGCGCCGAAACCGCCGACACGACGATGTCGCGCCCACACTGCCGTGTCAGCTCCGCCGCCTTGTCGCGCAGCACGCGCGCCACCGAGGCGCCGACCGTGCCGAGGCCGGCAATTCCAACACGCAGAGCTTCAGCCATGGCCGGCGATGTCCCCCGAAAGATCAAACGAAATTGTGTGCGGAAAGCTTACCGATGGGCGGAAAGCGGCACGACATTGTTGGGTTGCTTGGCACTGGTCGCCAGGAAGCGCTTGATGTTGCGCGCCGCCTGCCGGATCCGGTGCTCGTTCTCGACCAGCGCGACACGCACGAAATCATCGCCGTGTTCGCCGAAGCCGACGCCTGGCGCCACCGCAACGTCGGCATGTTCGATGAGCAGCTTGGAGAATTCGAGCGAGCCGAGATGGCGGAACGGCTCGGGAATCGGCGCCCAGGCGAACATGGACGCAGCCGGAGCCGGAATGGTCCAGCCCGCGCGGCCGAAGGCATCCACCATCACGTCGCGCCGCTTGTGGTAGATGTCGCGCACTTCGGCGATGTCGGCGCCATCGCCGTTGAGGGCGTGTGCGGCCGCCACCTGGATCGGGGTGAACGCACCGTAATCGAGATAGGATTTCACCCGGGTCAGCGCCGAGATAAGCCGCTCGTTGCCGACCGCAAAGCCCATGCGCCAGCCGGGCATGGAGAAGGTCTTCGACATGGAGGTGAACTCGACGCAAACGTCGATCGCGCCCGGCACCTGCAGCACCGAAGGCGGCGGATTGCCGTCGAAATAGATCTCCGAATAGGCAAGGTCCGACAGGATGATGATGTCGTTCTTCTTCGCGAACGCCACCACGTCCTTGTAAAAATCGAGCGAGGCGACCAGCGCCGTCGGGTTCGACGGGTAGTTGAGGATCAGCGCCAGCGGCTTCGGAATCGAATGGCGGATGCCGCGCTCGACCGCCGGGATGAAACCGTCATCGGGTTCCACCTGCAGCGACCGGATGACGCCGCCCGACATGATGAAGCCGAAAGCATGGATCGGGTAGGTTGGATTCGGGCACAGGATCACGTCGCCAGGGGCGGTGATCGCCTGCGCCATGTTGGCGAAGCCCTCTTTCGAACCCAGCGTTGCCACCACTTGCGTATCGGGATCAAGCTTCACGCCGAAGCGGCGCTGATAGTAAGCGGCCTGGGCGCGGCGCAGGCCCGGAATGCCGCGCGAGGAGGAATAGCGATGGGTGCGCGGATCGCGCACCACTTCGCACAACTTGTCGACGATTGCCTTGGGCGTCGGCAGGTCCGGATTGCCCATGCCGAGGTCGATGATGTCGGCGCCGCGCGAGCGGGCGCTGGCCTTGAGCCGGTTGACCTGCTCGAAGACATAGGGCGGAAGCCGGCGGACCTTGTGAAACTCTTCCATGGCAGTTCCAGACATCACTTGGCGTTTGGCAAGGCGCGCCGTGTCGGCAAGTGCCTTGGGCGCGCGCTATATACTTATTTGCAGGTAGGGTCGAGGGTGGGGTCGCATTTGCCTTCGATCTGCTTCAGCGTCTGCGCGCCATGCTTGCTGGCCAGGTCCGTCAGCGCCGCCTGATTGGTGACGTTGGGGGCGCCGCCATTGGCTGCCTGCGCGCTTTCGTCCCCCTTCAATTCCGCGAGCCTGGCATTCCTCTCGGCATCGGTGAACTGTTTGGCCGCTACTTTCGGCGGGATGTTCAGGTTCGGAAAGGTGCCGGTATCCTTCGGTCCCGCTGATGTGGCGATGGGCACCGGGCCGCTGGTATTGGTGCTCGAGCAGGCCCCAAGGCACAGCAGGGCAATTGCCGCACCGATGCGGCAAAAACGACCGGCGCCGAAAAAAACAGTCTCGCCAATGTTAATCGTCATATTGTTTCCTTGGCAGCCGGGGTAGAGCGAGGTTGGACCCAGTCAGATGTCCCATGGTAATATGTCAAGAAAACGCTTCGGGAGGAACCCCGCGCACCATGTCCAAAACACCCGATTCGGGCAAAGCGGAAGATGGCGGACCTTCGACGGTCGAGCAATATCTGGTGAAGGACCCGGAACGCTTCGCCCTGAACATGGCGCGCATGATCGAGCAGGCCGGCAAGGCGGCTTCCGCCTGGGCCGAGCCGCGCGAGAAGGGCGAAGTGCGCGACCATGTCGCCGAACCGGTCGTCGACATGGTGAAGACCTTCTCCAAGCTCAGCGAATACTGGCTTGCCGACCCACAACGCGCGCTCGAAGCGCAGACGCGGCTGTTCGCCGGCTATATGACGGTTTGGGCGAACGCTATCCAGCGCGTCAGCGCCGATGCCGAGCGAACCGAGGACGCGGTCAAGCCGGAGCGCGGCGACAAGCGTTTCCAGGATCCGGAATGGGGCCGCAACGCCTTCTTCGATTTCTTGAAACAGGCCTATCTCGTCACCTCGCGCTGGGCGGCTGATCTTGTCGAGCACGCCGAAGGCCTGGATGACCACACCCGCCACAAGGCGAGCTTCTACGTCAAGCAGGTGTCCAACGCCATCTCGCCGTCGAATTTCATCCTGACCAATCCGGAACTGTTTCGCGAAACCATCGCCTCGAACGGCGAAAATCTTGTGCGCGGCATGAAGATGCTGGCCGAGGACATCGCGGCCGGCAAGGGCGACCTGAAGCTGCGTCAGGCCGACTACTCGCCCTTCGAGATCGGCCGCAACATCGCCACCACCCCCGGCAAGGTGGTCGGCCGCAGCGACGTCGCCGAGATCATTCAATACGATCCCGCCACCGAGACGGTGCTGAAACGGCCGCTGCTGATCTGCCCGCCCTGGATCAACAAGTTCTACATACTCGACCTCAACCCGCAGAAATCCTTCATCCGCTGGGCGATCGAACAGGGCCACACCGTGTTCGTCATCTCCTGGATCAACCCTGATGAACGCCACGGCATGAAGAACTGGGAGGCTTATACAAGAGAGGGGCTGCAATACGGCCTCGACACTATCGAGAAGGCCACAGGCGAGAAAGAGGTCAACGCTATCGGCTACTGCGTCGGCGGCACGTTGCTGGCGGCGGCACTTGCCCTGCTGGCGCAGGAGGGTGACGATCGCATCAAATCGGCGACCTTCTTCACCACCCAGGTCGATTTCACCTATGCCGGCGACCTCAAGGTGTTCGTCGACGAGGAACAGGTCGCGGCGGTGGAAAAGGCGATGAACGAAAAGGGCTATCTCGACGGCACCAAGATGGCGACCGCCTTCAACATGCTGCGCTCCGGCGACCTGATCTGGCCCTATGTCGTCAACAACTACATGCGCGGCAAGGATCCCCTGCCCTTCGACCTGCTTTACTGGAATGCCGATTCGACACGCATGGCGGCGGCCAACCACTCCTTCTATTTGCGCAACTGCTATCTCGAGAACAACCTCTCGCGCGGCAGGATGGAACTTGCCGGACGCACCGTTTCGCTCGCCGACATCAAGATCCCCGTCTACAACCTCGCCTCCAGGGAAGACCACATCGCTCCCGCGCTGTCCGTCTTCCTCGGCTCGAAATATTTCGGTGGCGAGGTCGAATACGTGATGGCGGGCTCCGGTCATATCGCCGGCGTCGTCAACCCGCCCGCATCGGGCAAGTACCAGTACTGGACCGGCGGCAAGCCGGAGGGCGACTTCGGCGAGTGGATCGCAAGGGCAACCGACCATCCTGGCTCCTGGTGGCCGCACTGGCAGAGCTGGATAGAGGCTAAGGACAATAATCGCGTGCCTGCCCGCAAAGCAGGCAAGCATATGAAAACTTTTGGTGATGCCCCCGGCACCTATGTCAAGGTGCGTGTGTAACCGACTGTAATGTCTGGTGAGTTGACGGACCCGTAAAAGCGGGCGAAATGGTGTCGTCAACCATCTTGCCGCCTAAATTCGGCAATTGCCGCAAAAATACTTCCAGGCTTGCTGATTTGACACAGGTCTCGTTTCCGGATCGGAGACAAGGGGCACCTCGACGCAGCCGTTCGGACGCCGCGCCAAGGATATACCGATCGGATATCGAGGGGGAATTTGACTTTGAAATCAGCAGGGTGGAGCCTCGCGAAGGGAGAACGCCGCACCATTGCGGCGGCGCTCTGCTCCGTGCTCCTGGCCTCCTGCACCTCGGCCGGCGACCCCACAATGTCGGTTGGCATGCCCGGCTACAATGCCTCCGCGTCGGACATCAACGCAGCCTCGACAAACAAGCCGATCGTGGCCGGCGATTCGTCGTCGCAGACGGCGACCACGCAGACCACAGTGATGGCGGAAGGCGACACAGCGCTGCCCGAGACGGTCGCCTACGTGCCGATTACCAAGCCGCAGGCGGCCTTCCCGCTCACCGCGCCGGCTGAAGCTGAAACGATTGCCGGAAACACGCCGCAATCGCTGGAGCAGCAGCCGCAGACGGCGCAGCAGACCGATGCGGCGGCGCAGAAGATCGCCGCCGCCGACGCGGCCGTGACGGCGCCGAAGCAGGCCGCCACACCGGCGATGAACAATCCGATCTATGTGACCGCTGGCGAGGCGCAGCAAGCGGAGGCGCCGAAGAAAAGGGGTTTCCTGGCCTCGATGTTTGGCGCCACGCCGGCTTCGGCGAAGCCCGCTCCACTGGTCAACACGCGCGCAGGCGAACAGCCGGCTGTGCAGGCCAAGCCCGCCCCGGTGGCGGCAAAGCCGATCATTACACTGGCCTCGGCCGATTCCACGGCGAAACCGGTGCAGCTGGCTTCGCTCGGCGACGACTCAGGTCACATCACCGGCAGCGATGCCCTGCCGGGCGTCCGCCAGACGGCGCTGTTCGAGATCAAGCGCAAATCCGGCCTCGACGACGAAAGCGACGTCGACCTCAACGAGGATGAAGGTTCGGGCGGCCTCTACCAGGTAGCCTCCGCCGCCGGCATGGCGCGCCTCGCGCCTAACGGCCTCTTGAAGCAGAACGAGAGCGTCGACGTGGCGTGCCTCAAGCCCTCGCTGGTGCGCGTGCTCAAGACGATCGAAGGCCACTACGGCCGCAAGATGGTCGTCACCTCCGGCTATCGCGACCCCGCCCGCAACCGCCGTGCCAACGGCGCCAAGAATTCGCTGCACATGTATTGCGCCGCCGCCGACATCCAGGTGCCGGGCGTCTCGAAATGGGAGCTGGCGAGCTACGTCAGGACGATGCCCGGCCGCGGCGGCGTCGGCACCTACTGCCACACCGAATCGGTCCATGTCGACGTCGGCCCCGAGCGCGACTGGAACTGGCGCTGCCGCCGGCGCAGCGGTGGCGAAGGCTGACCAGGGCCGGTTCGGCTGGACGCGCCAAAGCGCGTCGCGCTGAAACGGAGCTCACTTTTGAGCGACATGCATTTGCATCGGGCCGCTTCCGCAATCGTCTGAAAAGTGCCCGGAAATCCACGCAGCGGCTGGTGACGGCCGCCAGAAAAATTGCCGCTGGCGCTGCGTGAATCACTCGCTTCGGCAGTCAGGAAAAAAGTTGTCCAAGCCGGCACCTGACGGGTTGCCGGTTGCGCACAACGCCAGTATAAGCCGCTTTCATCTGAGCGCGCCCATCGTCTAGCGGTCAGGACACCGCCCTTTCACGGCGGTAACAGGGGTTCGATTCCCCTTGGGCGTACCAGCTTCACTCGATGTCCCCTCCGCTCCTTTCGGCGTCAAGAGCTATTGCGCCGGACAGGGTAACACCCCCTTCCGAAACGTCATTTTACGTGTTGACCATTCCGCCGCCTCGACCTTGTCGAGGGCAAGGCTCGATGGTTAAATCGGCTTTCCCAGGGGGATGCTAATATGGCAATTCACCTTTCGGCGGATGCTCGAGCTCCTGCGGCGACGCCGCCACAAAGATATCTCTTTGGCCCGCTGGCCGACTTCCTCATGCTTGGCGGCAGCGCATTCCTGATTTTGCCGGCCCTGTTCTTCGTGCCTACCAAATACGACAGCCTTGTTGCGGCGGCGATGTTTTTCCTGGCCTACTTGATAAACTATCCGCATTTCGCCCACTCTTACCAACTCTTCTATCGCAATTTTGGAAGCAAGGTGCGCGGCGAGGGATACGACAGGGGCCTCCAGATCCGCTACATTTTCGCCGGCATTGTCGTTCCCCTGCTCATGGTCGGGTTTTTTGCTTACGGCTCGATAACGGCGAACGCCCGGCTGCTCGGAAACGCAGCCAACGCGATGTTCTTTTTCGTGGGCTGGCACTACGTCAAGCAAGGCTACGGCATGTTGATGGTGGACGCCGTGTTGAAGCGCAGGTTCTTCACCAATCCGGACAAGAAAATCTTGCTGGTCAACAGCTATGCCGTATGGCTGTTCGCATGGCTTCAGACGAACACGGCGGTCAGCCAAGCAAAATATTACGGCTTGGAATATTATACGTTTGCCACGCCTGCGTGGCTCAACACGATTGCGCTGTCGGCCGCGGCCGCTTCCACGGCCGCCACCGTCGTGATGCTGATCAATCGCTGGAGTAAAAATGGCGGCAGCCTGCCGTATAACGGCGTCGTCGCTTATATCGCGTCCCTATATCTTTGGATCCTGGTCGTGAGAATAAACCCGCTGTGGCTGCTCGTGGTGCCGGCTCTCCATTCGCTGCAGTACCTGGCCGTGGTCTGGCGCTATCAAAGCAATGTCGAGCGTGACGGTCCCGATGCACAAAAGGTTCCGGACTCCAGAATCCTGTCCGTTCTTGGTCCGATCTACAGGACGCGAGTCCTGGGGTTCGTCGTCGCCGGCGGGGTCCTCGGCGGTCTCGGTTTCTGGCTGATCCCGGCGGCACTGACTGCCTTGATCCCTTACGACAAGGAAGTCCTGGGTTCGTCGCTGTTCTTCTTCATAGTGCTGATCTTCATCAACGTGCACCACTACTTCCTTGACAACGTCATGTGGCGACGCGGCAACCCCGAAGTTTCAAAATATCTGTTCCGCTAGCGGTGGCATGGACCGGCTGTGGGACGCCTTGCGGAGCACTTCAGGCGGAAAGAATTGGCATCGGCTCAGTGGCCGCGCCGGCCGATATCTCTTTTTGCACGGCGAAGAAGAACCTGCGCACCTCGTCGCTGGCCGCCGCCCTGTCCCTGCCTGATCTGACGACGAGATCGAACAACTCCGTCGCCTTGGCCCTCCAGAACGAGGTGGCGCTGTCGCCATGCAAACTGTCGAGCCTGGCAGCCACCTCCCGAACCAGGAATGCCTGACGGTCGATCGGGAATGCACGGATTTTTTCTGGGGACATCTTCCGAACCACGAGACTGACGCAACGAATCAACCATTGCCGAACAAGCATGGCGTAGCCGCGAAAGTGGAAACGGAAGCTTAATGGCATCGGCATCGATGCGCCGTTCGGCCAGGAGAACGAAAGAGCGCAGCGCACCTCAGGCTTGCAGCCCTCTCGCCTGGCCACCGCGCTTGCGCGGCGCCATCATGTCCCGGGCCATCAGCCCGGTCACCCGGCAGAACACCATGAACGCCCGGCAGGCATCCTCGGTCTTGACCACGTCCACGGTGGCGCCGAAGCAGGCGTTGAAGGCCTTCTGGTAAATCGGGCCTTGCCGGCGCAGCGGCCAGGCCTGGAGAAAATCAAGGGCCTGTTCGACGCTGTAGATCTCCTCGACAGGCAGGCCGGGTCCGGGCGCGATACGCACCGGCACCTCGAATTGCAGTCTGTCCATCCGCCATCTCCCGAACTGTCGTCACCAGCGGCAACGCCATCCGTCGTAAAAAGTTGCTCTGGCCGGTCGCTACCGCAGGAATGTGGCGTCTCCGCGGTCATGGACGTTTTGCCGCAGCCGCCGCAAGCAAGCGCCAAGGCGCCCGGCCTTGTCGAACGCGGGCGCCTTGGCGGTCCGGCTACTGGTTGGCGGGATCGGTCTCCGCATCGAAGGCCATGCGCACCGCCGTAAGCAGCACGAGAGCAGACGGCACAGCGAAAATCCCGCCAAGGACAAGTGCCGCTGTCGCCGAAAGGCCGAGCGTCTCCGTCAGCGCCCAGTAGACGGTTCCGATACAGATGAGCGCCTGGACGGAAAGGAAAATGGCGGCGCAGGCCGCGCGCGAAAGGCTCTTGAGTGTCCTGATACGTTGCATGGAAACAATCCGGAAATGACGCGCTACGCACCGCTGCGCGACCGAAGCCGCCGCGCGGATCGAGGCGCGAACAGGAAGTGGTTAGAGTGAAGGAGCGGTTGAAACCGCTCAGGCCGGAACCGATGGCGGCGCGCGCGGCTGATTGGCAGTCGCCCACGGTGTGCGGGCGTCCCCGTCGGCGGCGACGACCTCTGCCGGCGGAACCGAAACAAACCAGGAAAAGACGGTGTCCCGAGCCGGCAGGGCCGGATGGCCGCCGGCGAACTTAACCAGGGCCGGCCGGCCGGAACGAACTTCCAGCGCCTGCGCCTTGCCGGTGATGCGCAGCAGCGCCGCCGCTTCGCCGGACCGCTCCACGCCAGCGCTGGCGACACCGGAGGCTGCTCCGGCAAAGACGGGCACCTCCGCCCGGCCAAGCGACAGCATCGCCAGCAGCACAAGGCTCATCAGCAATGAGCAGGCCGCCTTCAACGGCGCTTCAGGCAATCTGGCGTGCTCGACGCTCATGAAATCTCCAAAAACCTCCCTCGCCCTACCGCACGGTCGACTGAAAGGGAAGGAACAAGGGCGTCAAGGACACCGGGGCGCGCCGAATATCCCTGCCGCTTGGTCGTGTCCGGGCAGTTCTTCCTTGAACCTTTTGCCCTCAAGTGCCAAATCTGGGGAGATTTTCACGCCGGCTCCCTTGCAGAGCCACACCGGCAAGACGGACACCAATGGTCACTTATCTCGACGCCGCCACGGCACCGCTCAGAAACACCGGCCAGATCCGCCTCTATGGCGAGGAAGGTTTTGCCGGCATGCGCAAGGCATGCGACCTCACGGCGCGCTGCCTCGACGAACTGGTGCCGATGGTTGCGCCCGGCGTCACCACCGACACCATAGATCGTTTCGTTTTCGAGTTCGGCATGGATCATGGCGCGCTGCCGGCGACGCTCAACTACCGCGGCTACACCAAGTCTTCTTGCACCTCGATCAATCATGTTGTCTGCCATGGCATCCCCGACAACAAGCCGCTGAAGGATGGCGACATCGTCAACATCGACGTCACCTACATCCTCGACGGCTGGCACGGCGATTCCTCGCGCATGTACCCCGTCGGCACCATAAAACGCGCGGCGGAACGCCTGCTCGAAGTCACCCACGAATGCCTGATGCGCGGCATTGCCGCGATCAGGCCTGGCGCCCGCACCGGCGCCATTGGCGCGGCCATCCAGAGCTATGCCGAGGGCGAGCGCTGCTCGGTGGTGCGCGACTTCTGCGGCCACGGCGTCGGCCAGTTGTTTCACGACGCGCCCAATATCCTGCATTATGGCAGCGCCAATGAGGGCGTCGAGATGCGGCCCGGCATGATCTTCACCGTCGAGCCGATGATCAACCTCGGCCGGCCGCATGTGAAAGTCCTGTCGGACGGCTGGACCGCGGTGACACGCGACCGCTCGCTGTCGGCGCAATACGAACACACGATCGGCGTGACCGACACCGGCTGCGAGATCTTCACGCTCTCCCCCAAAAAGCTCGACCGCCCCGGCCTGCCAGCCTAATGTTTCGTTCTCCCGGCGCTCGCGGTCGGGGAGCTGGGGGGCAGACGAGATGTCAGGTGACGACGACGAGCGCAGTTTCTTTGCAGAAAAGCCTGCGCAGCTTTCCGCGACCATGCACTCTCCTGGGACAGCCCGGCCTCCTGCGAAGGCCAGGAGGATCGAGGAGAAGCCGCATTATCTCGGCCATCGCGACCGTTTGCGCGAACGCTTCGCCTCGGCAGGTCCCGACGCCCTGCCCGACTATGAGCTTCTGGAACTCCTGCTCTTCCGCCTGATCCCGCGCGCCGACACCAAGCCGGTCGCCAAGGCGCTGCTCTCCCGCTTCGGTACCCTGGCCGAGGTGCTTGGCGCGCCCGTCGGCCTCCTCCAGGAGGTCAAGGGCGTGGGCCCGGTGGTAGCGCTCGACCTGAAGGTCATTGCGGCGACGGCCCAGCGCATGGCGCGCAGCGAGGTCCATGGCCGCGAAATCCTCTCCTCTTGGCAGCAGCTTCTCGACTATTGCCGGTCAGCCATGGCCTTCGAGGCGCGCGAGCAGTTCCGCATCCTGTTCCTTGACAAGAAGAACACGCTGATTGCCGACGAGGTGCAGCAGACCGGCACTGTTGACCATACGCCCGTCTATCCGCGTGAGGTGGTCAAGCGCGCTCTCGAACTGTCGGCGACGGCAATCATCCTGGTGCACAACCACCCGTCGGGCGATCCGACGCCATCGCGTGCCGATATCGAGATGACCAAGGAGATCATCGACGCGGCCAAGCGGCTGGGCATTTCCGTGCATGACCACATCATCATCGGTCGCAAGGGCTATTCCAGTATGAAGGGGTTGCTGCTGATCTAGATCATCGGCTCGGCGAAGCCACCGGCGCCCGAATGAAAGCAGGCAATTCGTCGGCGGTCTTTCGGCTCAAGAATTTGAAAAACGTTCAATTCTGGAACGAATGGCCCGAAATTCAGGCCATCTCGCCACAGGTTTCCAAATTTCCCTGCAATTTCCCGGTCTTTTAGAAGATAATTTCGTTGAGGGGCGGCATTTCCGTTGATACCGTTTGAAACGCTTCAATTGGAGCCAGCCATTGCAACGCAAGCGCCCGACCATAGCGGATGTCGCACGCGCCGCCGGTGTCTCCATCGGAACGGTGTCGAACTTCATCAATGGGACTGCCGGCCTGAAGGAGGCCACGCGCGAACGCATCGAAAAGGCGATCGCCACGCTGATGTACCGGCCGAGTTCGTTTGCGCGCTCGCTGCCGGGCCGCGCGCCCCATAGGCCGAAGAATCTCGATCATCTGCCGAGGCTCCTAGTCGCGGGCCGGGTCAGTGTCGACTTTCTCTGCCGCGTGGACGTCCTGCCGCATCGCGACGACCGCATCACAGCCAGTCATATCGAGAAGGCGCTGGGCGGGCCCGCGGCCAATCTCGCGGTTGCCGCCGCCGGTGTTGGGGCGCCCTACGCTCTCGACGTGGAACTGGCGACGGCGGTCGGTGAAGACCCGGAGAGTGACTGGGCGCTCGGCGCGCTTTCCAAACTGGGCGTCCACGCATTGCCGATCCGCAACACGCCCAACAACCGCCTTTCGCAAGCCATCGTGATCATCGAGCGCAATGGCAGCCGCACGATCATCAGTGAACCGTTCGAACTCGGCGAGATCGATCTGACCGCCAATCTGGACATCCAGCCCGAGCCGCGCCCGGCCTGTCTTCACATCGAAGGCTTCCACTACGAAACGATGACCGCTTCCATCGCGCGCTTTCATCAGGCCGGCTGGAGGGTGAGCCTGCATT
The DNA here is from genome assembly GCF_020165475.1 of Mesorhizobium sp. BR1-1-15. NCBI lineage: Bacteria > Pseudomonadati > Pseudomonadota > Alphaproteobacteria > Hyphomicrobiales > Phyllobacteriaceae > Mesorhizobium > Mesorhizobium sp. BR1-1-15. Next base: position 80,162 of record NZ_JAIUIF010000008.1, read on the forward strand.
CGGCCGGCCTGCCCAAGAGCGCACGCACGCCTGAAACCTTCACGCAGATGGTCCGGCACATCGACCTGACCTTCATCAACGATGTGATGATGCGGGAGATTTTCGACTTTCGCTCCAGGATGGCGACGATGATCGAAGAGGTGCGGCTGATGCTGGCACGCATCAAGCCGCGCGGAACGGTCGTGCTCACTCTCGGCGAGTTTGGCGCGGTCGTCTTTCCGGCGAATGGCGGACCGCAGATCGAGGTGCCGGCACTGCCTGTCGACCGCGTCGATGCGACGGGCGCCGGCGACAGCTTCGCCGGCATATTCCTAAGCCTCTGGCTGCATGGTGCGTCGCTGGACGACGCCGCCCGCCATGCGGCGATCGGCGCGAGCCTGACGACCACGGTCGAAGGCGCACAGGGCTACATCGCGGATTTCGCGACTTTGAAGGCCGCCGCCTTGGCGAACAACGCCATGTTGGCAAGCTGAACCAACAACTTACGGGAACCCAGGAGAGTATTGGTCATGGCGAAAACAAGAGTGCTTCTGGTCGGCGAGAGCTGGATGAGTTCGGCGACCCACTACAAGGGGTTCGATCAGTTCGGCAGCGTCACCTTTCACCTGGGCGCGACGCCGCTGGTCGATGCCTTGAAGAGCAGCGAATTCGACCTCGACTACATGCCGGCCCATGAAGCCGTCGAAAAGCTGCCTTTCACCACGGAGGGCCTGTCGCAATACAAGGCCATCATCCTCTCCGACATCGGCGCGAACTCGCTGCTGCTTCACCCCGATGTCTGGCTGCACGGCAAGACAGTGCCCAACCGGCTCAAGCTTCTGCGCGACTGGACGCAGGCCGGTGGTGGCATGGTCATGATCGGCGGCTATTTCTCTTTCCAGGGCATCGACGGCAAGGCGCGCTGGCACCGCACGGCCGTCGAGGAGGCGCTGCCGGTAACCTGCCTCCCCAATGACGACCGGCTCGAGATTCCCGAAGGGTTCCGGCCTGAAATCACCGGTCCCAAGGATCACCCGATCTTTGCCGGCATCGAAGGCGAATGGCCGCTGCTGCTCGGCGCCAACGAGGTCGTCGCTCGCGATCGCGATGACGTCGAAATCCTCGCACGGTTGCCGCAGGATCACGGCGGTCATCCGCTGCTGGTCACCGGCCGCCATGGCCAGGGCCGCACGCTGGCCTGGACGTCGGATATCGGCCCGCATTGGCTGCCCAACAGCTTCGTGGAATGGCCGGGCTATGCGCGTCTTTGGACCAACGTGCTGCGCTGGGTCAGCAAGGCCGTCTAGCCGACCAGCAACCGCCGGGGAACCGCCATGACAGAACCGTTTCTTGTCGCCAGAAATATCGCCAAGCGTTTCGGCGCTCTGACCGCGCTTGCCAATGTCGACCTGGAGATCCGCTCTGGCGAGGTGCTGGCGCTTCTCGGCGACAACGGCGCCGGCAAATCCACCTTCATCAAGATCCTGGCGGGCGCCCATCCGCCCAGCGATGGAAAGCTTCTCATCGAGGGCAATCCGGTGGCTTTCTCCTCGCCCAAGGATGCGGCGTCGTCGGGGATCGCGACGATCTTTCAGGAACTGGCGCTCTCGGAAAACCTGTCGATTGCCGAAAACGTCTTTCTCGGCCGCGAATTGAAACGCTCCATTTTGGGTATTCCCTTCCTGAAGCGCAAGGAAATGCGCCAGCGCGTCGACGGCCTGCTGAAAGAGCTCGACGCGCATATTTCCGATCCGGAAGCACCCGTCGGCAGCCTGTCCGGCGGTCAGCGCCAAGCCGTGGCCATCTGCCGGGCCCTCAATCTGAATGCCAGGCTGGTCATCATGGACGAGCCGACGGCGGCCCTTGCCGTCGCCGAAACCCGCAAGGTTCTGGCACTGACGCGGCGGCTTGCCGCGCGCGGTTGTGCCGTCGTCCTCATCAGCCACAACATTTCCGAAGTGTTCGAGGTCGCCGACCGCATCGTGGTGTTCCGGCGCGGCCGCAAGGTGGCCGAACGGCTGGCGGCCGAGACCAATCACGAGGAAGTCGTTTCGCTCATAACAGGCGCTCATCCCGACGTGCGGGCGCTTGAAAAATCAAACTGAAATGCACGTCCATTCCAGAGAGGATAAACCAATGCTTTCTCAACTCAAAAAAGCGCTCGCCGTTTCCGTGCTGTCACTCGTGGTCGCCACGGCGGCGCATGCCGCCGACAAGCCCAAGGTCGCCTTCGTCCCGCAATTGATCGGCATACCCTATTTCAATGCCATGGAAGCCGGCGGCAATCGCGCCGCGAAGGACCTGGGCGTCGATTTCATCTATTCCGGCCCCGTCGACACCAACCCGGTCGATCAGTTGCAGATCGTGCAGAACCTGATCGACCAGGGTGTCCAGGCGATCTCGGTCAGCGTGCTGGATGCGTCCAGCATCGCGCCCGTCGTCGAGAGCGCCAAGGCCAAGGGCATCAAGCTTTTCACCAGCGACAGCGATGCACCCGACAGCGGCCGTGCCGTCTATGTGGCGCAGGCGACCGACGAAGGGCTCGGCACGACGATCATCGATGAGTTGGTGAAGCGCGTCGGCGAGGACGCCACGATCGGCATCGTCTCCGGCGAGGCGACGGCGTCCAATCTCAACGCCTGGATCGGCTTCATGCAGAAAGAGGCCACCGCCAAATATCCGAAGCTGAAACTGCTGGCTCCGCAATTCGCCGGCGGCACGGCCGAGCGCGCCGCGCAGATATCAGGCGATCTCATGGCCGCCAATCCCGACATCAAGGCCATCATCGCCGTCGCATCCTCGACCTGCCCGGGCGTCGCCCAGGCCATCGAAACCGCCGGTAAGATCGGCTCCGTCATCGGCACGGGCTATTGCAGCCCGAACACGGCGCGATCCTACCTGAAGAGCGGCGCCTTCGGCTTCACCGTGCTGTGGGATCCCGAACAGCTGGGCTATCTCACGGTCTGGGCCGGCAAGCAGTTGATCGACGGCAAGAGCTTCGAAGCGGAAAACAAGATCGCCGGCCTCGAAAAGCCCGCCACCTATGATGCCGCCAAGGGCATCCTGCTGCTCGGACCGCCGGCGGTCTTCACGAAGGACAATGTCGACAAGTTCAACTTCTGAGCCTTGGGATGAACACGGTGCGACAGTTTGGAAACGGCGTTTTGGCCATGAACGGGCGGGAGTGGTCCTTGCTTGCCGCCTGTCTCCTGGCGATCGTCATCTTTTCTGTCGCATCGCCCCACTACGCGATGCCAGGCAATGCGGCGACCGTCCTGCGCAACAGCGTCGAACTGCTGCTGATCGGCCTTGGCATGACCTTGCTGCTGGCCATGGGCGGCATCGACGTCTCGATCGGCATCGTCATGGGTCTGGCGGCAATAGCGATCGGCCGTGTGCTCGGCGCCGAGGGCAATCCGCTGCTGGCGCTCATCGCTGGCCCTGCGGTCGGTGCGCTGCTCGGCTGCGTGACGGCCACCGTCGTCGTCCTCGGTCGCGTTCCGGCAATCGTGGGAACGCTCGGCCTGCTTGGCGTCTACCGCACCGCCGTCTTTGTCCTTCTCGGCGGGCAGTGGCTCTCGGGCCTGCCCTCGAGCCTCACCAATCTTCTGGCAACCACCGTACTCGGCATTCCAGTCCCAGCCATCGTCATTGCCATCGCCTATCTGGTCGTCTGGCTGGCGTTGCGGCGAACCCCCTACGGGCCGCACCTGCTGGCGATCGGCAATTCCGAGGAAAAGGCCCGGCTGTCCGGAATCCCCGTGGTCAAGGTACGCTTCATGACCTTCGTCATCAGTGGCGTCCTGACTGGCATTGCCGCCACGTTTTACGTCGCCACCTACCGCAATGTGGAGATGACGATCGGCAGCACGCTGGCGCTCGATGCGATCGCCGCGGTCATTCTCGGCGGCACGAGCATATTGGGCGGCAGATGCAGCTTGATCGGCACGGTCTTCGGCGTACTGCTTCTGAGAATTCTCCAGAATGGATTGCTCCTGATCGGCGTCCCCTCGCTTTGGCAGCCTGTGGTTACCGGCGTTCTCATCATCGGCGTGCTTGGCTTCGAAGCTGTCTCCAACCGGCTGCCGCTTGCCCAATTCCTGCGAGCCCGCGCATGAACAGGATCCGGAACCTGCAGGGCCCCGCCCTCACTTTGGCTCTGCTGTGCGGCCTCTGGCTGGTCGTTATTGTCGGCCTGCTGGCGCTCAAGCCCTCGGTCTTCAATCTTGGCACCGTCACCACGATTTTGCAATTTTCGACGATCCTGGCCCTGGTCGGCCTTGGACAGGCGCTGGTCGTCCTGGCCGGGGGCGCGGGCATCGACCTGTCCGTTGGCGGCGCCGTTTCGCTCTCGGCGATCGTTGCCATGCTTTCCCTGAAGCTGGGGTTGCCACCCCTTCTGTTGCCGGTCGTCTGCATCCTGGCTGGCGCTGTGCTCGGCGCCTTGAACGGATGGCTGGTGAACGGGCTCGCCCTTCTCCCCTTCATCGCGACGCTGGGAACATTCTTCGTCTATTCCGGCCTGGCGCTTGCCGCCACCGGCGGTGCGGCCCAGTCCGGCGTGCCCGCCTGGCTGCTCGTTTGGGGGCGCGGTGCGATCATGGGCATCCCCGTCCCTTTCCTTACGCTCGCCGTCCCCTGCTTCGCGCTTGCCGCTCTCGTGCTGCTCTCGACGGCCTGGGGACGCTGGATCTACGCCATGGGCTTCAATGAACGCTCGGCCAAACTGGTCGGCATTCCGGTCGATCGCGTGCGCTTCATCCTTTATGTGCTGAGCGGCGCGCTTGCCGGTGCTGCCGGCCTCGTCTCTCTCGCCTGGCTCGGCAGCGGCAGGCCCAATATCGGCCAGAACCTCGAACTGGAATCGCTGACCGCGGCCATGCTGGGAGGCATCGTCATCACCGGCGGACGCGGTGGCGTCGGCGGCGTGTTCGCGGCCGTCCTGCTGCTGGTCACGCTGAAGACCGGCCTTCTGCAATTGAACATCAACACGGTCTGGCAGGTGGGGATTGTCGGCGCCCTTCTGGTTTTCGTCCTTCTCGCCGACCGACTTTCCCAACGTTGGAGATAACAATGCCTTCCATGGAAGAGACCATCGCCGCGCGCGTCGAGGCAGCCGCCGAGCGCATCGTCAAGACGCTGAGCGATCTCGTCGCCTTCCCCTCGATCGTGAAATCGAATCCGAAGGAGGCCGGCCCGGGCGAGCGCGATTGCCAGCTCTACCTGCAAAAGCGCCTTGAGGCGCTCGGCTTCTCGACCGATCTCTGGGATCCGGACGGCCCGGCACTCTACGAAAAATACAAGGGACGTGCCGGCGCCAACAAGGGCAGGACGTTCGAGGGCCGGCCCAATCTCGGCGGCGTTTTGAAAGGCACCGGCGGCGGGCGGTCCATCATGCTGACCGGCCATATCGACGTCGTGCCGCCGGGCGCCGCCGGGCACTGGACCACCGATCCCTTCCAGCCTGTCCTGAAGGATGGATTCCTGCACGGTCGCGGCACGGTCGACATGAAGGGCGGCGTCGCCTGCATGCTGATGGCGGTCGAAATCCTGAAGGAACTCGACGTTTCCCTCTCCGGCGACGTCGTCTTCACCACCGTCGTCGACGAGGAAATCGGCGGCATGGGGTCGCTCGCCATGGTTGATCGCGGCTTTCGCGCCGACGCCGGCATCATGACGGAACCGACGGCGAACAGGATCGCACCGCTTTGTCACGGCATTCTGTGGGGCAAGATCATCATCGACGGCATAGGCGGCCATGCCGAACTGACGCCGAACGCCTGGTATTCGAGCGGCCCGGTCGACGCCGTCCAGCTTTGCCGGCAGATCCTCGACGGCATCGACATCCTCAACCGGCGCTGGATGTTCGATCCCAGGAAGAACCACCCGCTGATGGACCTGCCCAACCAGATCATCGTCACCCAGATCAATGCCGGCGAACATCCATCCTCCATGGCAGGACGCGGCGAGATCATCATCGACGCACAGTATCTGCCGAGCGAGCATGACGAGTTCAGGCTGGGCGGCAATGTCAAACGCGAAATCGAAGAGCACATCGCCAATGTCTGCCAGGCGGATCCTTATCTGCGAAAGCACCCTGCCCGTGTCGAATGGATCCTCGATGCCGATTGCGCCGAGATCCCGTCGGACAACCCCTTTGTCGGCCTGTTCCAGGAGGCCGTCAAAGCAGCCGACCTGTCGCCGGCCCTAAGCGGCTTCGGCGCACACAGCGACATCGGCCTGCCGACCGGCCTGGGCAACACCCCGACCGTCAACTTCGGTCCCGGTGACCCGGCACAGGCGCATCAGCCGAACGAGCGCGTTTCGGTGCGCGATCTCGTCGACTGCACGAAGGCCATCGCCTTAGCGGTGGAGAAATGGTGCCGGTAGTCTTAGCCTAACTGACTGCGAGCGGGATGACGGCAAGAGAGCTTGGGGAAAAAATCCGGGGGAGCGGCTAAGAGGCCGCCCGTCAGCCACCAAACCTCGGCTCGGGAACTCCGGTCACGCCAAGGCCGGTGATGGCGAACAGGCTGCCGCGCAGCACGCCATCGCCGGGAAAACGCGGCAGCGGCGGCTTGGCCATCGAGGTTACGTAGAGCGTGTCGAGCCTCGGTCCACCGAACATGGCGCTGGTGATCTTCTTCACCGGCATGTCGATGATACGGTCTATGCTGCCGTCCGGCGCGTAGCGCACCAGGCGGCCGTCATAGACCAGCGCATTCCACAGACAGCCTTCGGCATCGACGGTCGAGCCGTCGGCGGCACCACCGCGGCTGGTATCGACGCGAACGAAGGTGCGGCGGTTGCTGGCCGTACCGGTCTCGATGTCGTAATCATAGGCCCAGATCTCGCCGGTCCAGGTGTCGGCGAAATAGAAGGTGCGGTCGTCGGGGCTCCAGCATGGACCGTTGGAGCAGATGATGCCGGAATCGATCCTGGTGACGGAGAAATCCGGATCGAGCCTGTAAAGGCCGCCGGACGGCCCCTCTTCCATCGTGTCCATCGAGCCGGCGAAGAAGCGGCCGCGCCGGTCGACCTTGCCGTCGTTGAGACGGTTCATTGGCTTGTCCGGCTCCGGATCGTGGATCCGCGTCACCTCGCCGGTGGCGAAATCGAGCAGATGGAAACCGCGCTGCAACGAGACGACAGCGCCGCCGCCATCCTTGCGCAGCGCCATCGAGCCGATTTTCATCGGCACGTCCCAGCAACGGATCTCGCGCCCGTCGGCGGTCGCGCGGAAGACGCGCCCGTCGAAACTGTCGATCCAGTAGAGACGCTCCTGCTCGACGTCCCAGAGCGGTCCCTCGCCCAGCGTGGTCTTTACGTCCACCACGACTTCGATCCTCATGCCGTCCTCCTCTTTGTTGGCTCGCGCAGCGATTGGCTGTGTCAGAAAGCGACCTTGTCGCCGCCTTTCAGCGAAAGGATCTCGCGCGCTTCGTCCGGCGTCGCCACCTCCATGCCGAGCCCCTCGATGATCTTGCGCGCCAGCACGACCTGCTCGGCATTCGACTTGGCAAGCTTGCCCCTGCCGGCCCACAGGCTGTCCTCCAGCCCGACGCGGATGTTGCCGCCGAGTGCTGCCGATTGCGCGGCGATGCGCAACTGGCTGGCGCCGGCGCCGAGCACCGACCAGCGGAACTGGTCGCCGAACAGCCGGTCCGCCGTGCGCTTCATATGCGCGACATCCTCCGGATGCGTGCCGATGCCGCCAAGCAGGCCGAACACCGACTGCACGAAGAAGGGCGGCTTCACCAATCCGCGGTCGGCGAAATGGGCGAGATTGTAGAGATGGGCAATGTCGTAGCACTCGAACTCGAAGCGCGTGCCGTTGTCGTAGCAGGTGGCAAGGATGTACTCGATATCCTTGAACGAGTTGCGGAAGACGAGGTCGCGCGTCGCTTCCAGATGCGGCTTTTCCCAGTCGAACTTGAAGGTCTCGTATTTGTCGGCGAGGTGATAGAGCCCGAAATTGATCGAGCCCATATTGAGCGAGGCTACCTCCGGCTTGAACTGGGCGGCCGGGCGCACCCGCTCCTCGACCTTCATATAGGGGCTGCCGCCGGTGGTGATGTTGATGGCGGCATTGGTGCCTTGCTTGACGCGTGGCAGGAAACGGGCAAAGGCCTCCGGCGTCTGGTCGGGCTTGCCGGTCTCCGGATCGCGGGCATGCAGATGCAGGATCGCGGCGCCGGCTTCCGCGGCGGCGATCGCCTCCGAGGCGATCTGGTCCGGCGTGATCGGCAAATAGGGCGACATGGTCGGCGTGTGGATCGCCCCCGTCACCGCGCAGGTGATGATGACCTTGCCCCTGGCCGCCGTGGCGCCGGGCTTGCGGCTGGTTTCTTTCATTGTCCGAACTCCTGATCCGATTTCTTCTTGTGCGCCGCCAGCGCCATCAGCCGGCGATCGCGCCATACCTGCCGATCGCCCAGTTTCTCCCTGGGCAAGCGCCTGCTACGCTCGGCCTCGACGGTTTCCATCACCTCGCCCGCCCAGTCGACGCGACGCAGCATCTGCGGGAAAATATTGGAATAGATGCCCTGGTAGCGCTCGGCATAGTCGCGCACGCCGCCCGGCGCGTTGAGATCGATGGTCTCGAAGGGCCCCATGAACGACCAGCGCAGCGCCAGCCCGTCGCGGATGCCGATATCGACGTCCTCGACGCTGGCATAGCCGTCGGCGACAAGCCGGAAAGCTTCCTCGAGCAGCGCCCCTTGCAGCCGGTTCATGATGAAGCCGTCGAGCTCGCGCTTCATCACCAGCGGCGCGTGGCCGGCATCGAGGAGGAAGGCGCGCGTCCTTTCGAGCGTCTCGGCGGACGTCCACGGCGCCGGCACCACCTCCGCCGCCGGAATGAGGTAGGGCGGGTTGATCGGATGCACGACCAGGCAGCGGTGCCGCCCCGGGAGATGATCGGTGAATTTCGACGGCAGCAGCGCCGAGGTGGAGCTGGCGATCACCGCCTGCGGATCAGAGAGGGAATCGATCCGCGAAAACACCTCGCGCTTCACTTCGAGATTTTCCGGTGTGTTCTCCTGGATATGCACGGCGCCGGCCAGAGCCGCGTCCAAGTCTCCCATGACGACGATGCGCTCGAGCACCGCGTGCGCGGTCTGTCCGCGCAGCAGATCATTCGAAGCGAGATCGCCGAGCACGCCTTCTATGTAGTCGCGCGCGCCGCCTGCCGCGACCGGCGACTGGTCCCACATGCGCACATCATGGCCGGCGCGCGCGAAGCTGATCGCCCATGCCCGTCCGATGAACCCGCTTCCGACAATTGCAACCCTGGCCATGGCTTGCTCCTCAAAGCGTTTCGACGTTGCCGTCGACGCCGAGCGACTGGCCTGAAATGTTGATGCCCGCGTCGGACAGCAGGAATGCGACCATCGAAGCCACGTCGTACGGGCTGGTCATGCGGCGCAACGAGATGTTCTGCAAATAGCGTTCGGTCATCTCCTGATGGCTGATGCCGACCTGTTTGGCGCGTGCCGAGATAACGCTCTCGATGCGCGGCCCCTCTATGATGCCCGGCAGGATGGCGTTGACCCTGATCCCGTGCGGCCCAAGCTCCTTGGCAAGGCTCTGCGTGAAGCCGATGACGCCGAATTTGGCCGCCGAATAGGGCGTGCGGAACGCATAGCCGTGGCGGCCGGCCGCCGACGACATCGAGACGATCGAACCGCCGCCGGCCCCCTTGATGAGCGGCACGGCGCGCCGTGCGCACAGGAACTGGCCGGTCAGGCCGATGTCGAGACAGCGCCTCCAGTCGGCCGGATCGATTTCGTCGACGCCGCCGGTCGGCCCGGCGATGCCGGCATTGTTGATCAGTGCGTCGAGGCCGCCGAGTTTCTCCTCCACCGCCTCGAACAGCCGGTCGACATCGTCGTCGCGCGACACGTCGGCCTTGACCGCTGCGACGAGCGCCATCTTCTTGGGGGCGGCCGCCAGGGCTTCGTCGGACACATCGCAGACGACGATGCGCGCACCGAGCCGCGACAGCGTTTCGGCAATGGCGAAGCCAATGCCGCCGGCGCCCGCCGTGACCAGGACACGTTGCCCTTTGAGCCCCGCCAGGAATTCGTCGGGCGATTTGGGTGCGCTCGTGCTCATGATTCCATTCCCTTCATTGTATGCGTCTTTCGCGCAGCGCCATGACGGCGCCGAGCACCACCAGCCCGAACAGGATCGCCCGTGTGGCGTAGGGCAGCGTCGTGCCGGCCAGAAGCATCTGCAGCGCCGTCAAAAGCAGCACGCCGCCGAGCATACCGAGATAGTGGCCGCGCCCGCCGGTGATCAGCGCACCGCCGACCACGACAACGGCGATGGATGGCAGGAGATAGTCGTCACCCATGCCAAGGCTGGCCTGGCCTGAAAAGCCGGTTAGCATGACGCCGACGATCGCCGCACACAATGCCGACAGCATGTAGACGAAAATCAGCGTCCGTCCGACGGCGATGCCCGAGAGCTGGGCCGCGCGCAGGCTGTTGCCGATGCCGTAGACCTTGCGGCCGAAGGCGGTACGGCCGAGCAGCAGCACCGCAAAGACCACGAAGACGATCATGAATGGCACGACCGGCGTCACCACCCATATCTTGCCGGTCATGAACCAGCGCAGCATCGGCGAGGAGAAGCCGGCCGGCGTGCCTTGCGAATAGAGAAGCGCGAAGCCTTGCAGGATGCCGTTGGTGGCGAGCGTCATGACGATCGGCGAGATGCCGAGGAAAACAATGCCGACGCCGTTCGCCAATCCGATAAGACAGGCGATGGCCAGCACCACCGGCAGCGCATAAACGAGTGCCGCGTCCGATCCGTTGACCATGCCGGCAAGAAGGATGCCCGACAAGCCGATCGTCCACGGCACCGACAAGTCGAGCCCGCCGGTGAGGATGACGCCGCCCTGCCCGAGCGCAAGCACGGCAAGGAAACTCGACAGCACGAACAACGAGTTCCAGTAGGTGGGATTGAAGATGGCCCGGCCGAGCCAGATCTGGGTGACGATCATGACGGCGGCCAGGCAGACGTAAGCCGGCAGCGCGTAGCGCAGCGTCTCGGCATTGCGCATGCGAAAGCCGGGTGCCTGTCCCGGAACGGCGGGCTTGTGGGCGATGCGCAGCCTGCGGTCGGTGGGGTCGAGTTGCGACGGCAGCATGCCGGCGCGCCATGCGGCGAACCGCGCGCGCAAGGCGCGGACCTGGTAGGCAAGCACGGAGCCATGCGACAGCGAGCCCGCGAGCACGGCAAGGATGAGGATGGTGCCCTCGGCGATGGTCGAATAATAGGCCGAAACGTTGAGCACGAGCAGGACGTTGACGACCATCATCAGGATATAGGCGCCGAAGACGGTGCCGAACGGACCACCCTGCCCGCCGCCGAGCCGCGTGCCGCCGACCACGACGGCGGCGAACATCGACAGCAGCAGCGGATTGCCGACGAGCGGATCGCCGCTGCCGGTCTGGGCGCTGATGAACACACCGGCAAGCCCGTAGCAGCCGCCGGCGATGACATAGACGAGGAAGCGCACGAGAGCGACGCGCACGCCGACCGCGGCAGCGGCGTCCGGATCGCTGCCGACCGCGTAGAGCGCCGTGCCGAACCGCGTGCCCTTCAGCCAGAACCATGCCAGCAGGACCACGCCGATGACGACCAACGGCATGGGCAACCAGCCTGGGATCGCGTCGCCGAGATAGAAGGCGCCGAGATCGGGCGAGACGAAGCCGCCGGGCTTGTCCATGACCAGCAGTGTGATGCCTTGCAAGATGAACATGGTCGACAGCGTGACGACGATGGGCTGCATGCGCAGCACCGCGATGAAGAAGCCGTTGAACGCCCCGACGAGCATGCCGACGCCAATGCCGGCCAGCGTCCACAGCCAGACGTTCGTTCCGGTCGCCATCGGATCCATCGACGTGGCCAGCACCACATTGACCAGCGAAACCACGGCGCCCGCCGACAGGTCGAAGCCGCCGGACAGGATGACGATGGTCTGGCCCATCGCCGCCAGCGCCGAGGTGGCGCCGCCGCTCGACAGGAACGAGATATCGAAATAGGTGAGCCGCCCGGCGCTGATCAGGTCGACGACGACGAGCAGCACTGCAAAGACGATCGCCGCGATAATAGCGCCGCGATGCCGCGCCAGGAGGCGCACCAGGGATCCGGCCTGCCCGGTTGCCGTCGAACCGACCGCGCTCACTGTGCTGCCTCCAGCATATTGCCGCCATGTCCCAGCGCCGGCCGCATGATCGCGCTCTCGGTGATCTCGCCGCCGGCGAGTTCGGCCACCAGCCGTCCGTCATAGAGGACGAGCACGCGGTCGCATTGATGGACGAGTTCGGGAATCTCGGTCGAATGCAGCAGGATCGAGCCGCCGGCCGCCACATAGTCGCGCATCATCACGTAAAGCTCGTGCTTGGTGCCCACATCGATGCCGCGGGTCGGGTCGAAGAGCAGCAGGATGCGGCTTTCGGCAACCAGCCATTTGGCGATGGCGATCTTCTGCTGGTTGCCGCCGGAAAAGGCGCCGGCCCTTGTCCACAGCGCACGCTTGTCCACCTCGACCGTCGAGAAGGCCGCCTGCACGGCGCGTGCTTCCTCCTCCTCGCGGATCAAGCCGAGCCGGGTGAAGCGGCCGACCACCGGCAGCGATGCATTCTGCCGGCCCGACAATTTCAGGAACAGGCCTTCGGTCTTGCGATCCTCCGGCACCAGCCCGATCGCCATGTTGGGCCTCAGCGCATCGGCCGGCGAGCCGAGCCACACTTTGCGGCCGTCGACCATGACGTGGCCGCGTTCGATCTCGGCCATGCCGAAGCAGGCGAGGAACAGGTCTAGCTGGCCCATGCCCTGAAGTCCGGCGATGCCGAGGATTTCGCCCCTGCGCAAATCGAAACTGGCGCCGTCGAGTTTTCTGCCCGCCTTGAGGTCGCGCACGCCGAGCACCGGCGGACCGAAGACGGCCGCGCCCTCGGGCTTTGGCGGAAAGGTCTGCGCGAGGGCGCGGCCGATGATCTTCTCGATCACATCCTCATCCGAGATGTCGGCCACCGGTGCGGTGATGATGTGGCGGCCATTCCGAAGGATGGTCAAGGTATCGCAGAAGGCCCGCACCTCACGCATGCGGTGGGTGATGAACACGACCGTCGTTCCGGCGGCCTTGAGCCGCGCGATGATTGTTCCCAGCCATTCGACGTCGCCGCCCGAAAGCGTCGAGGTCGGCTCGTCCAGCAACAGGATGCGCGGCTTGCGGTAGACGGCGCGCGCGATCTCGATCTTCTGGCGGACCGCGAGATCGAGCGTCGCAACCTCGGCGTCGAGATCGACCGAAAAACCGAGATCGGCAATGTGCCGGCCGACTGCCTTGCGCGCGGCCGACCGCCTGATCAATCCGGTCGGGCCGGATGGCGCATAGGGCAGCAGCATATTGTCGAGAACGCTGAGGTCGCGGACCAGCGTCATCTCCTGGAACGCCGTCTGCACCCCGCGGTCGTGCGCGGCGCGCGGCGAACCGAGCGCGGCCGGCGCGCCAAGGATGCTGATCTGGCCCTGATCGGGCCGCACCAGTCCCGATAGGAGCTTGACCAGCGTCGACTTGCCGGCGCCGTTCTCACCCAGCAAAGCGTGCACGCTGCCAGGCGAGATCGCGAAGGAGACGTCGTCAAGCGCGACCGTCGCGCCAAACGCCTTGCGTATGCCGTTGACGGCAATAGCCGGCACATGCGTTGTTGAAGTCATCATTCCCGGTTCCGGCATGCCATGCTTGCGGGCGCGTGGAGCCCACAGTGCCCCACGCGCACGGATTGCTGAAGCCTACTCCTCGGGCTGGCCGACGAGCGCCGCGTTGAGGCCGATCTCGGGCGTCTGGTCGGAGAAGATCGACGCGAACCAGCCGGGGTTGGAAACCAGCGACGGTTTGAAGGTGTTGCATCCGGCCTTCATTTCGGCCCAGGTGCCCTCGTTGCAAAGCTTGCTCGTCTCGTTGGTGACGATCGGCAGCGGCAGGATTGTCGCTTTCGGCACATCCTTGCCCTCGATCGCCTCGATGGCGAGCTTCAAGGCGAGCGCGCCGGAATAGGGCGGCGAGGCATAAGAAATGCGCGGCGCGCCGAGCGGTGCATAGGGAGAAGCAGCACCCTCGACCTCCGTCCCTTCCGGCAGCATCTGGATGCGGCCGCCATTGGAGCCTTCGCCGGCGCAAGGCAGAAGCTGGCTGGCCTTCCTGCCCGCCTCGAGCTGCATCGAATTGGCGGTGAAGCAGCCCACCTGCATCCACAGCCCGTTAATGTCGTCCCAGTTGCGCGTGGCCAGAATCTTGGAGAGTTCGGTGCGTGCCACCGCCTGGCTCCACATGCCGACCGCTTCGCCGACGATCTTGATGTCGGGATATTTGGCGAACACCGCCTTGGCGGCTTTCGTGCGCAGCTCGTCGACCGAGGTGCCGGGAACGCCGGTCACGGCGATGATGTTGCCCTTGCCGTTGAGCTTCTTGGCCAGCCATTCGGCTGTCACCCTGCCAGCCTCCTCCTGGTCGATATGGACATTGTAAGCGCAGGGCTCGGTGATCTCGGCGTCGTAGGCGAAGACCTTGACCCCCTTTTCGCAAGCATTCTTGACCACTTGGTTCAGCGCCGTCGGCGAGATCGGATAGATCACGATCGCCTCCGCTCCCGCCTGCACCATGGCGTTGATCTGCTGGATCTGGCGCTGCGCGTTCGGTCCGGCCACCTGGACCTGCAGGTCGATCTTGTCGACCATGCTCTTGTGCGCGGCCATCGCCTTGACCATGTTCGCCGCCTCGGCCTGCCAGTCATTGCCGATGAAGCTCATGCTGAGAAAAATCTTGTGTTTTTCGGCGGCCTCGGCCGCGGAGATGCCAAAAGCACAGGCAGCCATGCCTGCCAGCAGCGCAAGCCGCCGGGCTTTCAATCCGATACCCATATGAAACTCCTCCCGATCCGAACGATCGGATGCCTCCCAAGGGCACGAGACGTGACCTTGCCATCCGATATCGGCAACCGTATCACCATTTGATCAAAGATCAATGATGAAATATGCTCGCGGCGAAGCGACGGCCGGGCGCTTGACGCCGCAGCCGGAAGCCTGCATTCCGGATAGGGGTTATGGCGCAGCTTGCGCGGGAAGGTTGAGGGGAGATGGCTGGAGCGGCGTTCAGAAAGCCGGGTGTCGAGATCGCGCCCCTGTCCAAGGAGACCTTGCAGGACAGGGTCTATCGCCATGTCACCGAATTGATCCTCGACGGCAGCATCGTGCCGGGCGAGATGGTAACGGTGCAAAGCCTTGCCGATGCTTTCGGCGTCAGTCCGATGCCGGTCAGGGAGGCCCTGCGGCGGCTGACCGCCGCCAACGCGCTGATGGTGGTTTCAGGCCGCTCGATCGGCATTCCCGCACTCAGCCGCACACGCCTCGTCGATCTGAGAAACGTCCGCTTCGAGATCGAAGCGATCGCCGCCGCATGGGCGGCCGAGCGTATGGACGACCAAGCTATCGCCCGGCTGCGCCAGCATCTGGACGCGCTCGAACAGGCCAATGCGGCGGGAGACGTCAAGTCCTATCTGCGCGCCAACTACGCCTTTCATTTCTCCATCTACCGGGCGGCCGGCTCCGAGAACATTCTCAACATCATCGAGAACTTGTGGCTGCAGATCAGTCCTTATTTCAACATGCTGCACGATTCCGGAAACTATTCGACCGCCAATGCGCACCATCAGGAGATGTTCGCTGCGTTGCGCGACCGGGATGCGGAAGCGGTCAAGGCCGCGGTCCGCGCCGACATCGACGCCGCCTTCGACGTTCTGGTCGGCCTGCTGAAATAGCACAAACGAAACTTCGTCGGCGCGAAGATCGAAATCCGGGCTGCCGGCCGGGCTTGGCACACCCCACCGTCGACTTCGCCCAAACGATCCGGCGCAGGCGCATCAGCCGGACGAACGCGTCCCCGTGTGTGATGGACGGCTCCTCTCGAAGGGTTGGCGCAGGCAAGGCGGGATTTTTCCCGTCAAGACAGTCGGCTCTAGAATTGCGACCCCAAATCAAGCTATGATGCACTTGGCATTTCCGGAGACGGCTTCGCGCCCCTGGAATGCCGGGAGGAACGGGACATGGCCTTCGCGCTTGTACTCGTTTTGATAGTTGTGGGCTCGGTGCTGTTCCACCTCCTGAGCCCATGGTGGTGGACGCCGATTGCCTCGAACTGGGACTATATCGACAACACCATCATCATAACTTTCTGGATCACCGGCGTCGTCTTTGCCGCCGTGGTTTTGTTCATGGCCTATTGCGTCTTCCGCTTCCGTCATCGGGAAGGCAATCAGGCGGCGTATGAACCGGAGAACAGGCGTCTCGAATCCTGGCTGACGGTTGTCACCGCGGTCGGCGTAACGGCTTTGCTGGTTCCCGGCCTGTTCGTCTGGAACCGGTTCGTCAACGTTCCGAGCGACGCAACCGTGGTCGAAGTTGTCGGCCAGCAATGGCAATGGAGTTTCCGCCTGCCCGGCAAGGACGGCAAGCTCGGCACGTCCGACACCCGCGGCGTCACCGCTGACAATCCGTTGGGCGTGATCACCAGCGATTCCAATGGCCAGGACGATGTCGTGGTCGAAGCGGCCGATCTGCATCTGCCGGTTGGCAAGCCGGTCAAGATGTTGCTTCGCTCGATCGACGTGCTGCATGATTTCTATGTGCCGGAATTCCGCGCCAAAATGGACATGATCCCGGGCTCGGTCACCTACTTCTGGTTCACCCCAACGAAAACCGGAACCTTCCAGGTCCTGTGCGCTGAACTCTGCGGCCAAGGACATCCGATGATGCACGGTGTGGTGATGGTCGATACGCAGGAGGATTATCTGGCGTGGCTTGGCCAGCAACAGACGTTTGCGCAATTGTCGGCGCCCCAGCAGACGGGCTCGGCAAGCCAGGCGCCGGGTCCAACGACGGTGTCAAGTTCGAGGATCGCAGCAAAGCTCGAAACCGTCGGGTCTCGCTAAAAAGGACACGGAGGTGTTCCTATGGTCGATATTACCCCTGCAGATGCCATCCCGCCGGCCGAAGTCGCGGAAGTCGAACTGTATCATCCGCACAGTTGGTGGACGAAATACGTCTTCTCGCAGGACGCCAAGGTCATTGCCATCCAGTATTCGGCGACGGCAACGGGAATTGGCCTGGTCGCCCTGGTGCTGTCCTGGCTGATGCGGCTGCAACTCGGCTTTCCCGGCACCTTCGACTTCATCACGCCTGAAGCCTACTACCAGTTCATCACCATGCACGGCATGATCATGGTGATCTATCTGCTCACGGCGCTCTTCCTCGGCGGTTTCGGCAACTACCTGATCCCATTGATGGTGGGGGCTCGCGACATGGTCTTTCCCTATGTCAACATGCTGAGCTACTGGATCTACCTGCTTGCCGTGCTGGTTTTGGTGTCGAGCTTCTTTGCGCCTGGCGGACCGACGGGGGCCGGCTGGACGCTGTACCCGCCGCAGGCAATCATGACCGGCACACCGGGGGGCCAGGACTGGGGCATCATCCTGATGCTCGTCTCACTGATCCTGTTCATCATCGGCTTCACCATGGGCGGGCTGAACTATGTCGTGACGGTGTTGCAGGGCCGCACGCGCGGCATGACGCTGATGCGTCTGCCGCTGACTGTCTGGGGCATCTTTACCGCGACCGTCATGGCTCTGCTCGCCTTCCCGGCGCTATTCGTCGCCTGTGTGATGATGCTGCTTGATCGGACGCTCGGCACCAGCTTCTTCATGCCGGCGATCGTCGAAATGGGCGAGCAATTACAGCATAATGGCGGCAGCCCGATCCTGTTTCAGCATCTGTTCTGGTTCTTCGGCCATCCCGAAGTCTACATCGTGGCCCTTCCGGCCTTCGGCATCGTGTCGGACCTGATCAGCACCCATGCGCGCAAGAACATCTTTGGCTATCGCATGATGGTCTGGGCCATCGTCGGCATCGGTGCGCTGAGCTTCGTCGTCTGGGCGCACCACATGTATGTCAGCGGCATGCATCCCTATTTCGGTTTCTTCTTCGCCACCACGACATTGATCATCGCGGTTCCGACCGCCATCAAGGTCTACAATTGGGTGCTGACGTTGTGGCGCGGCGACATCCACCTCACCATACCGATGCTATTTGCCCTGGCTTTCATCGTCACCTTCGTCAATGGCGGGTTGACCGGGCTGTTCCTTGGCAATGTCGTGGTCGACGTCCCGCTGTCGGACACGATGTTCGTCGTTGCCCATTTCCATATGGTCATGGGGGTCGCGCCGATCATCGTGATCTTCGGTGCGATCTACCACTGGTATCCGAAGGTCACCGGCAGGATGCTGAACGAGGCGCTGGGCCGGTTCCATTTCTGGGTCACCTTCCTCGGCGCCTACCTGATTTTCTTTCCCATGCACTACCTCGGACTGATGGGCGTGCCCAGGCGTTACAATGAACTGACCGATATGACGGTGATGACAGAATCGGCCCACCATCTGAACTCGTTCATCAGCATCATGGCGTTCATCGTCGGCTTTGCCCAGATTGTGTTCCTGTTCAATCTGATCTGGAGCATCCGTCATGGCCGCGAGGCCGGCGGCAACCCGTGGCGGGCCACGACCCTCGAATGGCAGACGCCGCAAACACCACCGGCCCATGGCAATTTCGGCAAAGACCTACCGATCGTCTATCGCTGGGCCTATGACTACAGCGTACCGGGCGCCAAGGAGGACTTTATCCCGCAAAACGTACCGGGCTCCTTCGGTCCCTCCAAGGAGCCGGCATGAGCGTTATTCTGGTCTTCATGCTCGTGATCGCCGGTTTTGCCGGATGGTGGCTTTCCCACCAGCGGCTGATGACCAAGCCATGGCTCGAGCAAGGTATGGCCGGGGATTTTGTTGGTATGGAAGGATCGGCGCTACCGACCGCCAAGATCGGCCTCGGCGTCTTCCTGGCGGTCGTCGGCTGTCTGTTCGCGCTGATCACCAGCGCCTACTTCATGCGCATGGCGCTGTCGGACTGGCAGGCGCTGCCGCTGCCGCGGCTGCTCTGGTTCAACACCGGCATGCTGGTCCTCAGCAGCATTGCGCTGCAATGCGCCTCGCTCGCGGCGCGTAAGGGTCAAATGGACATGGTTAAGCTCGGCCTTGCCACCGCCGGGTTTACGGCGCTCTCCTTCCTGATTGGACAGTTTATGGCCTGGCGCGAGCTGTCTGCCGATGGCTACTTTCTGGCTTCCAATCCGGCCAACAGTTTCTTCTACCTGCTTACCGGAATGCATGGCCTGCACATACTGGGCGGACTGGTGGGCCTGGGCAGAACAACCGTCGGCGCTTGGAACGGGGCAAGGCCGGCGCGGCTTCGCCTCAGCGTCGAGCTGTGCGCCATGTATTGGCATTTCCTGCTTTTCGTCTGGCTTGCCATCTTCGCGCTTCTGGCCGGCTGGGCCGCGACTTTCATCGATATTTGCCGGGGGTTACTGACGTAGGAGGAACGGGCGGATGGCAGAGACACTCACGCACATCGCTCAGACAGAGCCGCGGCCCGCAGGCTGGCAAGGCATCGCCGCCGACTGGTCCTCGGATCAGCGGGCGTTCAAGAACGTGTCATGGGGCAAGGCCATGATGTGGATCTTCCTGCTCAGCGACACCTTCATCTTCGGCTGCTTTCTGCTCTCCTATATGACCGCGCGCATTTCGACACGCGTGCCGTGGCCCAATCCCAGCGAGGTCTTTGCGCTTCGTATCGGCGGCTCGGATATTCCGCTGATCCTTATTGCCATCATGACTTTCGTGCTGATCTCAAGCAGCGGAACCATGGCCATGGCGGTCAATTTCGGCTATCGCCGCGACCGCCGCAAAACGGCAATCCTGATGCTTCTGACCGCAGTACTCGGTGCGACCTTTGTCGGTATGCAAGCCTTCGAATGGACCAAGCTGATCACCGAAGGCGTGCGGCCCTGGGGCAATCCCTGGGGCGCTGCCCAGTTCGGGTCAACCTTTTTCATGATCACCGGCTTCCACGGCACGCATGTGACAATCGGGGTGATCTTCCTGATCATCGTGGCGCGAAAGGTGTGGCGTGGAGATTTTGACTTTGGGCGGCCCGGCTTCTTTACCAGCCGCAGGGGCCGCTACGAGAACGTCGAGATCATGGGACTCTACTGGCATTTCGTCGACCTGGTCTGGGTCTTCATTTTCGCGTTCTTCTATCTTTGGTGAGAGGCAGATATGGCTGAAGCAACCGCAAACGGCCTCGGGCAACACACGCTGCACGCTACTCATGACGCGGCGACGACCGGCGCCCCCCCGGCAGAAGTTCATCAGGAGCACCCGATCAAGCTTTATCTGGTGGTCTGGGCATGGCTGTTCATTCTCAGCACCTGCTCCTATCTGATCGATTATTTCGGTCTGCACGGCTATCTCAGATGGTCGCTGATCCTGATCTTCATGATCCTCAAGGCAGGGCTCATCGTCGCCATTTTCATGCACATGGCCTGGGAACGGCTGGCGCTGACATACGCAATCATCCTGCCGCCCGTGCTGGTGTTGGTATTCGTGGCGATGATGGTCTTTGAAGCGGATTACACGCTTCTCACCCGGATGGCGTTTTTCGGGGCTGGGCCCTGACGCCAAATCGGAGTTCAGACCTTGTCGATGGCCGATCAGGGATTCCGACGATGCTGCGGGCGGTCCGGTGCCGCCACCCTCGCCTTGAAACAATCGACGGTTGGGCCATCTTTATTCATACCGAAACGACGGAAGCGAAATGATTGCCGCGTTTTGACCTGCGTCGCGAACTCAGCAAGGGACGCCCAAAATGACAATCGCAAACAAACTGAAGGACTATATCGACCGGAAAGGGATTTCCTACGATACTGTCGCGCATCATCGCACGGCCACAAGCAGGCAGGCCGCCATAGCCGCGCACGTGCCCGGCAGCATAATGGCCAAATCGGTGCTCGTTCACCACGATCTGGGTTATGCGCTGGCCGTGGTCCCCAGCACACATAGGATCGAGCTCGGCGCGTTGCAGAAGGTCATGGACAAGAATCTTGGACTCGCCACCGAAGATGAAGCGGTTTCGCTCTTTGGCGATTGCGATACCGGCGCCATTCCGCCGATCGGCGCGGCCTACGATGTGCCGGTAGTCCTTGACGAAAGCCTTGGCGGTGCCGCCGATATCTATTTCGAGGGCGGCGATCACAGGACGCTGGTGCGTGTCAGCGGCAAGGATTTCCGTAACCTGACTATGGGCGCCCACCAGGCCCGCTTCAGCCATCCGGCTTACTGAAGCCGGAAAGGGCTCTGATCAACCTGCACGCACCGGTCCTTGCCGGCGCGGCAGGGAGTTCATCGAGGCGCCGGTCCGGCCGTCGGCGGCGGTTCCACGACCTTGCGGTAGACATGCCAGGTAGCGTGACCGAGGATCGGCAGCACGATCGCCAACCCCGCGAATACTGGCAGCGTGCCGATGATCAGGGCGACGGCGACAATCAGGCCCCATACCGCCATCACGATCGGGTTCGCCAGCACCACGCGCACCGAGGTGTGGATGGCTTCATAGGCGCCGACATCTCGCTCGAGCAACAACGGGAAGGCGACGACCGTCGTGCACAGCACGATCGCAGCGAAGACGAAGCCGATGGCGTGCCCCAGGATGATGAGCGTCCAGCCGCGTCCTGTGGCGAATATGTCATTGATGAAGCTGGAGAAGGATTGCGGTGGGGCGGGGCCGAACAGGTGTTGGTAAAACGCCTGCGCAGTCAAAAGCCAGGCGATGAAGATTGCAAGCAGCATGATCGCAACCGCGGCGATGGCTGGCAGCGCCGGAGAATTCCTGACCTCGAAGGCGGCCCTCCATGAGGCGTCTAGCCCGGCTTCCCGTCGCCGGCTGATCTCATAGAGGCCGATTGCGGCGAATGGACCAATTAGCGCAAATCCGGACACGAGCGGAAACAACAATGGGAGCGTGTTATTGCCTGATGTCCAGACTGCAAGCACGACCCCCGCAAGCGGGTAGATCAGGCAGAGAAAAATGATGTGCGACGGTTTGACCATGAAATCGTCGACGCCGCGCCTGAGCGCATCGAAAAGGTCGGTGACACCGATCTTGCGAATTCTGGTGTGCTCCAGCGTCTCGCTGGCGCCTGCTATGACGTGAAAGCTTGCCATGACCATTCCTCCAGACAGGTCTGGTAAGGCCGCGGTTTCACGGTGCTGCCGTTCTGCATGACTGGCCACGCAAACCGCGACCTGCACCAGGATCAATATACTCTCATGCGAGCGACTTGTCGCGCTTTGTAAGAAGGTTGGGTAAGAAGGCCCGGTCGCCTGGCTAGCTCTGGACGCCTTTCTTCGATATTCTCCTCAAGTCGAAGGTGAAGGGTCATGGACGGAAGGACAGTTCTCATACTCGGCCTTGGCGTCGTTGTTCTGCTGCTGCTGGGTTTTTGCGCACTGCCGACGTAATGTTTTGCGCCGGCGTCAACGGCCGGCTGATGCGATCGTACGCATTACAGTAGTGTCGGCAAGTAACGTTGCAAAGATCGCGAACAGGTAGAAAATCGAATAAGAAAACAACGCCTTTGCTTGCTTCATCTCCTTGTCGGGGATGGTGAGCACCTTGCAGGCGCGCCAGACGAATCCCGCACCCAAGACGGTCGAGACAGTCCCGTAATATCCGCTCGCGAATCCAAAGGCCCAGGGAAGCACGCCGATTGGCGCCAGAACCAGCGAATAGGCCAAGATTTGCTTTCTGGTCGAGGGTTGGCCAGCCACGTTCGGCATCATGGGGACGCCCGCCGCGGCGTACTCTCCGACCTTGAACAGGGCTAGCGCCCAGAAATGCGGTGGTGTCCAGAGGAAAATGATCAGGAACAGAATGATGCTTTCAATGCCGATGGCGCCGGTGGCAGCAGCCCACCCGATCACCGGAGGAAGAGCGCCTGCCGCGCCACCTATGACGATGTTCTGCGGTGTCGAGCGTTTCAGCCAGATCGTATAGATGACGACGTAGAAGAAGATGGTGAATGCCAGCAGCGATGCGGCAAGCCACCCCACCAGCACGCCGAGCACCGTCACCGAAAGTGCGGAAAGCACCAGACCGAAGCCGAGGGCTTCGCCTGGCGCGACGCGGCCCGACGGGATTGGCCGCTTGGACGTGCGAGACATCAACGCATCTATGTCCGCGTCGTACCACATGTTGAGCGCCCCGGCCGCGCCTGCTCCCATCGCAATCGCACTGATGGCGATCACCGCGATGACCGGATTCGTCGGGCCAGGCGCCGTCATTAGGCCCACGAAAGCAGTGAATACGGCAAGCGCCATGACCCGCGGTTTTAAAAGCGCGAAGAAATCACCCGCCGTCGCTTCCGGAAGGCGGATGACGATATCCTTGAGGCGGCTTTCCCTAGTCGACATCTCAGACCGATGGAAGCAAGAAACCTAGGCCATGATCCCGAACCGAAGGCACGCGTGAGCGAAATTGAAACCCGGTTTTTGCTTACGCGGCCCCTTCGGGTTCGGACGAGATCACGGCGAACGAGAGGATAGACGCATGGCGGAGGAGAAAGTCACTTGGAGAACGTTTTCAAATAGGCGATGACGTTGGTCACGTCTGCATCGTTCTTGAGGCCGGGAAACGCCATCTTGGTGCCTTTGACCATAGCCTTGGGATCGTGAAGATAGGTCATCAGTGTTGGTTCGTCCCATTTGACGCCGGATTTGCCGGCCGCAATCATGGCGTCGGAATATTTGAAACCGGGATGCGTACCGGCAGTGCGGCCGATGACGCCGTGCAGCGATGGACCGATCTTGTTCTTGTCCTCGTCCGCAATGTGGCAGGCCTTGCATTTGGTGAAGACCTTCTCGCCAGCCGCAGTATCCTGAGCCTGCGATGGATTGGCGACGAAGGTTGCAACAAACACGACGGCGAAAAATGCGGCTAAGCGCATGACCTTTTCCTCCCTGATCGTCAAATGCGCCTGAGACGATCTGGTATAAGCCAGCATCGCCAGCGAAGCGCCTTGTACGGCAGAACAGATTGTCCACTTCTCCCATATGAAATTGCGGCCTCTATATACCACGGAATCTGGCCGGCAGGTAGAAGAGGTCGACCTACAAAGGTTTAGGTTGTCCGCAGCGGATCAAGGCATAGCAGCGTTGCAGCTGCCGGCGAGCTGGCTGACCGCTTCATCAAATCCGGTCAGGTCGAAATCGGCGTGGCCCCGCCCCGACAGCAGCCCGAAGCGCCACGAAAGCTGGAGCCGGTTCGCGGCGGCAAGGCGCTTTATCCCGTCGGCGCCATCGCGCACCAGCATGCGGCCGCGCGGGCCGACCAACCAGCTCTCGTCGAACTTGTTGTCGTCGTCGACGGTGATCGACATGGTGATCTTGCGATTGGCCGAGACGGTGTCGTTCAATTGCAACCATTCGGTCCAGCGCGGTTGGCTGTCCGGGCGGCAGGCGATGGTCAGGATCGGGCTATAGCTCAGGGCGCCACCGCCGGTGATCAGCTTGTTGGTGGCATGGACCGAAGCCGTGACAAGGCCGTCATCGTCCGTGCCGATGCGCCAGGTGCCGGCATCGGCCTGGGCGAAATCGCAGGCAAGGGCCAGGACGATCGCCAAGGCCACGACGCGTCGCGTTTCGAAGAATAGGCTCAACCGCCCCTC
This sequence comes from Mesorhizobium sp. BR1-1-15, assembly GCF_020165475.1. NCBI lineage: Bacteria > Pseudomonadati > Pseudomonadota > Alphaproteobacteria > Hyphomicrobiales > Phyllobacteriaceae > Mesorhizobium > Mesorhizobium sp. BR1-1-15. The sequence continues at coordinate 104,823 of NZ_JAIUIF010000008.1, forward strand.
CAACAACCCTGTGGTTTGCAGCAGGAGCGCAGATAGTGATCAATGCTTGGTATCGACAATGGTCACCGTCCGCGAAACGGATTGGCTGTTGCAGTTTCGCAACGAAAAAGGCCGCCTCGAGGGGCGGCCTTCGTCAGTTCCATCAACTCGGGATTTACTCGGCGTCCTTGGCGGCCTTTTTCTTCGGCGCTGCCTTCTTCTTCGGCTCTTCCGCGTCGTCGCTCTTCTTGTCTTCAGTCTTCTTCGACGCGGCCTTCTTCGCCGGCTTTGCCTTGGTCGCCGTCTCGGCTTCCTCGTCGTCGGCCATCAGCTCTTCCTTGCTGACCTTGACGTCGGTGACCGAGATCTGCCCGAGCAGGTGATCGACCACCTTCTCCTCGAACATTGGCGCGCGCAGCGCGTTCAGCGCCTCGGGATTGTTGCGGTAGAACTCGAAGGCTTCCTGCTGCTGGTTGGCCGGGAAGCGACGAACCTGCTCGAACAGGCCGCGCTGCAATTCCTCGTCCGACACGGTGACCCCGGCCTTCTCGCCGATCTCGGCCAGCACGAGGCCAAGGCGCACGCGGCGCTCGGCGAGCCGCATATATTCGGCGCGCGCTTCTTCCTCGGTCGTCTCTTCATCGGCGAAGGTGCGGCCGGCCGCTTCCAGATCGCGGTTGACCTGCGCCCAGATGTTGTTGAACTCGGCCTCGACAAGCCTCGAAGGCGCCTCGAACGAATAGGCCGCGTCAAGCTGGTCGAGCAGTTGGCGCTTGACCTTCTGGCGCGTCATCGAGCCGAACTGGCTCTCGATCTGGCCACGCACCACATCGCGCAGGCGCTCCAGCGATTCCAGGCCGAGGTTCTTGGCGGTCTCATCGTTGATTTCGAGTTCACCCGGCTTGGACACTTCTTTGACCGTGACGTCGAAAGTCGCTTCCTTGCCGGCCAGATGCGCCGCCTGGTAGTTTTCCGGGAAGGTCACGGTGACCTGCTTTTCATCGCCGGCTTTGGCGCCGATGAGCTGATCCTCGAAGCCCGGAATGAATTCCTTGGAGCCAAGCACCAGCGGCTGATCCGTGCCGGCGCCGCCGGCAAAGGCCTCGCCGTCGATCTTGCCGACATAGTCGATCGTGACGCGGTCGCCTTCGGCCGCCTTGCCGGTCTTCGGCTCGTAGCTGCGCGCCGATTCAGCGACGCGCTTGACCTGCTCGTCAATCTCCGCGTCAGGGACGTCGAACACCTGGCGCGTCACCTTGATGTCGGAAAAATCCTTGATCTCGATGGGCGGGATGATCTCGTAGTTAAGGCGGAATTCGAAGTCGGCGCCGCCGGCCAGGATCTTCTCGGCTTCCTTCTCGTCCTCGGTCATGATGACTTCGGGCTGCATGGCGGCTTTTTCGCCGCGGCCCGAAATGATCGACCGGGTCGAATCGTTGAGGATCTCGTTGACCACTTCGGCCATGAACGACTTGCCATAGACCTTGCGCAGGTGCTGCACCGGCACCTTGCCGGGACGGAAGCCGTTGATGCGAACCTTGTTCCTGGCGTCCGTCAGCCGCGCCATCAGCTTGGCTTCCATGTCACCAGCCGGCACGGTGATCTTGATCTCGCGCTTGAGACCGGAATTGAGTGTTTCGGTGACCTGCATCGTAAAACCTTTGTTTTCACCAATGAGGCTGCCAAACGGCTCTCTGCCGTTCACAGCCTGCCGGTATAATCTTGCCGGGAATGGCTTTTGGTACGGAACCTGGCGATTTGACCTGAAATACGGCTCAAACTCTTCCAAACTGCGTTCCAAAATGTGAATAAGTCTTTGTTTTTCCTACTTCTTATCACATTTTGCAGAAGCGGATCGTCGCGTCCCGTCACATTCGACACGCCTTTTGTCACAGGCGAGGCCAATTTTCAACCATCTTCGCGTTTAGGCGAATAACCATCATTTCGGCCCTGACATTGACAGAATGATGGCTAATGGGATCGCCAGACCGTGCGGGCGTGACGGAATTGCCAGACCCTCAGGTCGCGGCTGGCGGCTGCCGCGATATTCAAAGGACGATGCGGTATTCCACCTCACTCCCAAGACCTCGACAAGGCCGCCGAGGCTCTGCTACAGCCCGCCCGAGGCGCGTGTGGTGGAACTGGTAGACACAGCAGGTTTAGGTCCTGCCGCCGCAAGGCTTGGGGGTTCGAGTCCCTTCACGCGCACCACTGCCGGCATGGCATCGGATAGTCCACTAGCGCACAGGCGCTGGCAGGAAATCAGGACACTGCCTAGGCGAGCTTCTTGATACGTCCCTTGTCGAGGCGGAAGATGCCATCGTTACCGCCTTGGCGCTGGAAATCATCCTGCAATTCGTCCCATGTGCCAAGATACTGACCGCAGTCGTCGCACCGGATGCCCGTCGAAGGTTCGGCATCGGCAGGAATCCGCAGCCTTATCGTGCCGCAAAAAGGACACTCCAACTGGTGATCCAAGTACCCGGTCGCCATGGGCTTTCCATCTTTCTGAATGCCACCGCCAGCGTCGAGAATATACCTACCACGCAACACAATCCAGTGGCGAGACGCTAGCGCCGTAAAGGACACCCCTGAGGTCGATTAGACGTAAGCTTCCAAGGCTTGAGCCTTCGAGGCCGCACCGCCCTCCCCGTTCAAGCTATGGATGGCAGCCCACCCTGCACACCTTAATATAGAGGCTCCTGAAACAGCGTCTTGTCGCCGTCCACCAGCGCCTTGATCTGGGCGGTGCCGTCGCTGGCCAGTGCAAGACGGATCCCGAACGGGCGTACCCGCATGTCGTTCTGAATTGCCATCCCCTCGCCTTCCGGCAGGTAGAACCGTTCGATGCCGTAATCCGGCGCGATCGTCAGTCCCTCGCCGCGAAGATCCCAGCCTCCGGCAACATGACCGCGAATATCGGCCTCGTCGGCACCGGTCGGTGTCGGCGCCGCGCCGAACCACGCGGCGCTCGGCGTCCAGTAGCCGTCGGCGTTCTTCTTCAGACGGACGACGATCGAGGTGTCGTCGCTGGAAAGTTTTTCGGCCGGGATGTTGGCGATCATCTTCACCGGTATGCGCGAGATGTCGTAGCCGAGAATTATATAGTCGCCGCGCAGCAGGTCGCGCGGATCGACAGGCTCGATCTTCAGCAGCACTTCCTTGCCGCTGCGCAGGATCGCCGCCCGGCCGGCGATGATCCAACCCAGGAAGCCGATCTGGACGAGCGCCAGCACCAGCGCCGAGATGACAAGCCTCTTCCCGGACATCATGCCGTGGCTCCTCCGGTGGCCGGATCCTTCATGCGTTTCTCCACGCGGATGATGACGATCGCCAGGATGCCAAGCAGCACCGCCGCGGCAAGGAAGAAGCCGGCGGTGTCGAGCATCGACTGCAAGGTCACGACATAGATCATGGCGAGTTCGAAGGCGAAGCCGAGATAGGCAAGCCAGCGCAGGCCACGGCTCTCGCGCCCCGCGAGCACAATGGCGGCGACAATGCCGGCCAGCGCGACGACCGAAGCAATGGCGAAGCCTCTGTCGTAGCTGCTTTCGCCGGCCAGTTCGAACTGGATGATGGCCAGTCCGGTGAGGAAGCCAAGCAGAGCATGCAGCGGCAAGCGGCCGCCAAGCTGCACGATCCGGTCTACCGGTTCCGGCGCGAAGAGGGAAGCCACGAACAACAATACCGATATGATGACCAGCGGGATCGCCACAGGCAGCGTCTCGTGATCCACGGCGACCAGCACAAGATAGAAGAGCAGCGACAGGATGATCAGGTGCCGCGCCGCCCGGCTGCGGGTCCAGAACGAGACGGCAAACAGCGCAGCCGCCATGACGAGGAAGAGATGCGGAAATTCGCTGCGATTGAAATAGTCGAACCCTTTCAGGAACAGCCAGGCGTCGGCGATGCCGACCGCGGCGACGGTCAGCGGGTTGGACCGCAGCGCCACCGCCGCCAATGCGGTGCCGGCGCCCCAGGTGATCAAGGCCGAGGCCTCGTCGCCCGACAGATGGTACATCTGGCCGATCAGCGCGATCGAACCGCCGAAAGCCGCCGCCGCCACGATCCACAACGCCTCGCCGATCGCCGCGTGGTCGCGGGTTTTCAGCACTGCACCGCCGACATAGCCGCCAAGGATGACGGCAAAGAGCGCGGCAACGCGCGCCAGCCGCGGGATGGCTTCCCAGTTGGCGGCGACGAAGATCAGGATGGCCGCGCCGAACAGCAGCGCCGCCATCATCGCCAGGATCGAACCGAAGCTCAACGACTGGCGCGCGTTGATCTCGACGTCGCGCCGCAATGCATCGGCCGTCGGGGCGTCGATCAGTCCGGCCTCAAGCCATCGCGCAATGTCCGACCTGACCCGTGTCGCGTAGCCCGCCATGCTTCCCCCTGCTGCTTGGTCGGTTTTTCAGCTGGAGCTGCCAAACCGTTGACGTCACGGCACTTTCTGATTCTGGCTTCTTTGTGTCAGGTCCGCGAAGGCTTGTTAATGTTGCATTGCACAATTTGCATTGCTGCCATGCAGCCATAGCGCTTTTAAATCGATATGGGCCCGCCTATTTATGGTTTGTACACGAACGGAATGATCCGCAAGAAAAGACGAAACGAGAAGTACCATGAACCTGATCCGCAACTACCGCAACTGGCGCCGCTACCGGGACACCGTTTCCGAGCTGAGCCGCCTGAGCAACCGTGAACTGACCGACCTCGGCATCAGCCGCAGCGACATTCCTTACGTCGCTCGCAAGGCGGTCTAATCCTTCGGACCGCGAATGGTCCGAACCAGTTTTGAGAAGAGCATGACAATGAACCTGATCCGCAACTATCGTAACTGGCGCGTTTATCGCGAGACGGTTACCGAGCTGGGTCGCCTTTCCAACCGCCAGCTGCATGATCTCGGCATCGTCCGCGACGAAATCAAGACCATCGCCCGCCAGGCGATCTAACAACGGAATTTCGCCAGGGTCGACCTCCTCCCCGATCCTGACGAATACGGTCACCCCTTACCTCCTCCCAAGGGTTGACCACCAAAACGGCGCCCGCCGCACCTCCTCCCGCGGCGGGCGTTGTTTCCCGGAGCAAAACGAGTTTTGCTCCAGAGGCTTCGCCCCTCTTCAAAATGGCGAAAAGAATTTCGTCAAAGCCGACCTCCTCCCCGGCGATGACGGATAGGCCCGACCTTCACCTCCTCCCGAAGGTTGGCCACCCAAACGGCGCCCGCCGCACCTCCTCCCGCGGCGGGCGTTGTTTTCCCGGAGCAAAACGAATTTTGCTCCAGAGGCTTCGCCCCTTTTCAACGGCGAAAGGAATTTCGTCAAAGCCGACCTCCTCCCCGGCGATGACGAATACGGTCGGCCTTCACCTCCTCCCGAGGGTCGACCCCCAAAACGACACCCGCCGGACCTCCTCCCCCGGCGGGTGTTGTTGTTTTCAGGGCAGCCTTCGCCTTCGCCGCCGCGGCATGTTCCAGGTGCGGCAATTGCAATCGTCCCGCCAAGGGATTATTCCGGCGCTCATGAGCAAAAAACCTATTCACATCATCGGCGGTGGCCTCGCCGGATCCGAAGCAGCATGGCAGGCAGCCCAAGCCGGCGTTCCCGTTGTGCTGCACGAAATGCGGCCCGTTCGCGGCACAGAGGCGCACAAGACCGACGGCTTGGCCGAACTCGTTTGCTCCAATTCTTTCCGCTCCGACGACGCCGAGAACAACGCCGTCGGTCTTTTGCATGCCGAAATGCGGCTGGCCGGCTCGCTGATCATGAGCGCCGGCGACGCCAACCAGGTGCCGGCCGGCGGGGCGCTGGCCGTGGACCGCGACGGATTTTCCGACGCGGTGACGGCCAGGATCGAGGCACATCCGCTGATCTCCATCCAGCGCGAGGAGGTACCCGGCTTGCCGCCGGTCGAATGGGATCAGGCCATCATCGCCACCGGCCCGCTGACCGCGCCCTCGCTCGCACAGTCGATTGCCGAAGCGACGGGCGCCGATGCGCTCGCCTTCTTCGATGCGATCGCACCGATCATCCCTTTCGACACGATCGACATGGACACCTGCTGGTTCCAGTCGCGCTACGACAAGGTCGGGCCCGGCGGCACCGGCAAGGACTACATCAACTGCCCCATGGACAAGGACCAGTATCTTGCCTTCGTGCAGGCACTGGTGGACGGCCAGAAAACAGAATTCAAGCAATGGGAAGGCACGCCCTATTTCGACGGCTGCCTGCCGATCGAGATCATGGCCGAGCGTGGCGTCGAGACGCTGCGCTACGGGCCGATGAAGCCGATGGGCCTGACCAATGCGCACAATCCAACCGTCAAGGCCTACGCCGTCGTGCAACTGCGGCAGGACAATGCGCTGGGCACACTCTACAACATGGTCGGCTTTCAGACCAAATTGAAGCACGCCGAGCAGGTGCGCATTTTCCGCACGATTCCTGGTCTGGAGAACGCCGAATTCGCCCGCCTCGGCGGCCTGCATCGCAACACCTACATCAACTCGCCGACCTTGCTCGACGCCTCGCTGCAGCTGAAGTCGCGCCCGGGCCTGCGTTTCGCCGGCCAGATCACCGGTTGCGAAGGCTATGTTGAAAGCGCCGCCATCGGCCTGCTCGCCGGCCGCTTCGCCGCTGCCGAGCGGCTCGGCCACGCGCCGTCGCTGCCGCCACTCACCACGGCGTTCGGAGCGCTGCTCAACCACATCACCGGCGGACACATTGTTTCAGACGACGAGCCGGGAAAGCGCTCTTTCCAGCCGATGAACGTCAATTTCGGCCTGTTCCCGCCTGTCGAGGCGGTGAAGATCGAAGGCAAGCGCCTGCGCGGCAAGGACAAGACGGTCGCCAAAAGGCACGCGATCACGTCGCGTGCGCTGGGTGATTGCCGGCGATGGCTGGGACTGCCGGCGCAAGCTCAAGCGGCGGAATAGCCTTACTGATTGGCCTTGCCGCGGAAGTAGGATACTATCCCACTCGCCTAGTGGGAGTCATTGCATGGAAACAGCCGAGAAACTGTCCGTCACCGTCACGCCCGCCATGGCGCGCATGATCCGTGAAAAAGTCGAGGACGGTTCCTTCGGCTCGGCAAGCGAAGTCATTCGCGCCGCGCTCCGCGCTTTCCAGCGCGAAGAGGAAGAGCATGCCGAGCGCATGGCGTCGATCAGGGCGCGGGTAAAATCTTCGATTGAGGACACAAGGCCGAACCTTTCCGGAAAAGAGGTTCGCGAGCAGCTTAAGAAATTCGCTGAACAACATTCGAGCCGCATTGATGATTCGGCGGCTTGAGGTCGAGTATCGCGAAAGTGCCAAAGACGATCTTACCAACATTTCAGATACGTAGTTGAGTCGGCCGGAAGCCCCAACGCGGCGCTGAGATTCGTGCTCCGAATTGAAGACCGTTGCCAAACATCGGCAACGCACCTCGTAGCGGTCGCCTGCGCGACGACATCGTGCCGGGACTGCGAACCGTTCCGTTCGAGCACTCCGCCGTCATAGCCTATCTGATCGAGAGCGACATCATTCGCATCGTCAACATCTTCTACAGTGGCCGCGACTACGAGACATTGATGCGAGATGGCGGATCGAGCGGCCTTTCCTAGAAAGGGCTACGAAATAGCTACTCGGCCGGCTCGGCACGCGCCGGTCGCAGCCCGGGCTTCCCGGCCTCACCCGGATTTCGCCTGACATAGGCTGCTTTCAGGCTCTCGGAAGTTTCGCGCGAGCCGTCATGGCTCCAGCCGGGCGGCTTGATCAGGTAGTTCAGGCGGTCGCTCAGGGTCAGATCAGGTGCGAAGGCATCCCTGAACATGCCGATCCATTCGTGGAAAGCCACTTTCAGCGGATTGAAGGTGCCAAGATTTTTCACGATGCCGTAGCGCGGGCGGTCCTCTTCCAACTCCTCGACGAAGGTGCCGAACATGCGGTCCCAGATGATCAACGTGCCGGCGTAGTTGGCGTCAAGGTAGCGCGGATTGGTGGCGTGGTGGACGCGGTGGTGCGAGGGCGTGTTGAAGACGAATTCGAACCAGCCCCACATCTTGCCGATCGTCTCGGTGTGGATCCAGAACTGCCAGATAAGGTTGAAGCCGAAGGTGAAGGCAATCACCGCCGGATGGAAGCCGAGCAGCACCAGCGGCGCCTGCAGCACGAACATGAAGGTGAACAGGCCCGTCCAGCTCTGCCTGAGTGCCGTCGACAGATTGTAGTGCTGGCTGGAATGGTGGTTGACGTGCTCGGCCCACACCCAGCGCACCCGATGCGCGATGCGGTGGTAGATGTAGTAGCGCAAATCATCGAGCAGGAAGGCCGCCAGGAACAGCCAGATCGACAGGCCGAGGTTGAAGAAACGGAACTGCCAGAGCCACAGCAGCGCCCAATAGGAGACGACGCCGAGCAGCAGCCCGGCGACGACATTGCCGGTGCCCATCATCAGGCTGGTCAGCGTGTCGTGCGTCTCGAACGAGCCCTTGGCCCGGCCGGTGCGCACCAGCCACAGCTCGATCAGGATGGCGGCAACGAAGAACGGGATGGCGAGCTGGGTAACCTGCGGGAAATTGTAATCGCCCATCACGCGGCCTCCTTGGTCGAACTAGGATGCTGCGGCTGAAGAACTCTTAGCACAGCGTGCGCGTCGGCAGCGTTAGCGAAGGTGAAGTGACCGCCTTTCCAGGTGAAATCGGCAAGGCGCAGCGCAATCGTCCCGGCACCATCGTCACTCCGCGCCAATACATCGCGCTGCGTGACGATACGCGTCAGGAAACGATCTCCGATGGCATGGACGATGCCAAGGCGCCCTCGCCCGAGTTCCAGGAACGCGGTTCGGCCATCGGATGTGAGGTGGATGGCGGCCGCCGGTTCATCCGGAAAATCCTCGGCAAAACGCTCTCGCGCCTGCTCTGCATCGGCCAGCCTGGCCTTGCGGCTGCCGCCGGTGAAATGAACGGCGGCGACCGACAACGCGATGCCGAATACGACGATCACGACCAGCACGGGCAGGCTCATGGACAGGCATCTCCTCCAGCCGGCCTGTTGTCTTGGCAACAGTTCCGGTTGAGCGATCCCTTATCACAATTGACGTTTACGTCAAACTGCTGGCCAGCCCACCATGGCGCGACGCAGCATGAGCCAGTGGCGGCGCATGGTCGAGAGTCGCACCGTGCCGTCGAGCGGCGGACCGCGTTCCATTTTCGTCAGGTAGGCTCGTGACAGGACCAGTGGCAGAAAGGCCGGGCGCAGCGAAGCCGGCAAATCCGATGCGCCTTTCTCGAAGGCCGAGAGATGCTCCCGCGCCAGCGCGATCATGGCGGCGACGGCGCGCTGCGCACCTGGTCCACCATCGTCTGTGACGAATTCCTCCGGAGACGAACCCGCCGCAGCCAGGATATCTGCCGGAACAAAACACTGTCCGCGACTGCGGTGCAGCGGCAGCAGGAGCAACAGTCCCGTAATCGCCTGCGCGCAACCGGCCCTACCGGCCAGTTCGGCGAAACGTGGCGCCACTCCTGGATCCAGCACCATTGCCGCCAGTTGAATAAGCGCGGCTGCCGTTTCGCCGCAATAGCCTTCGAGATCGGTTCGCGACGGCATCGGGTCGTCGTAGAGGTCGAATATCCGGGCCTCGAGCATATTCTCGAATGCCTGTTTCGGCAGGCCGTACCTGGAAATCGTCGCTTTCAGCGCATCCGCGATCGGATGGCCCGTCTCGGACCCTTCGGCTGCGATAACATCGCGCCACCATTGCAACCGCACCTCGCCCGGCAAGGCCTCGCGGATGCGATCCCGAATGCCCGCGATTTCGGCATTGAAGGCGTAGAGCGAAAACAGCGCTTCGCGCTTGTCCGTCGGCGCGTAGAGCGCGCTGAGATAGCGGTCATGGTCGGCGGCGCGCACGGCGCCCATGACGATTTCGCCCTTTTGGTCCACGTCAGTCGACGGCGATCAGCGCGGCGGCTACCGCGCGATCCTCTGCGAGCAGGACATTATATGTCCGCACCGCTGCACCGGTCGCCATCGGGTCGGCGGCTATGCCCGCGGTCTTCAAGGCGGCGCGAAGCCCCGCCGGCAAGGGTCGTAAATCCTTGCCCGTGCCGACCAGCAGGATTTCGATCTTCTCGGCCTGGGCCAGCAGCCGTTCGAAATCCGCCACCGTCAGCGCAGATGGGTCCGCCGGCTCCCAGCCATGGATACCCGACGGCAGGCACAGAAGCGAACCGCGATGCGACATGTCGGCGAAGCGGAAGCCGCCATTGCCATATGCCTCGATAGGGGCGCGGCCGGGGAAATGCGCCTCGCGGATGACGATACCTTTGGCCATCCCTGCCGATCCGCCCTTCGGGTCGCGCGTCAGGTCGCGACCGCCTTGCCGCCGCCGACCGGCTTTTCCTCGTCCGAACTCGTGGCCTGCGGCCGCAGCTTGAATAGGATCAGCAGCGGCGCGGCGATGAAGATCGACGAATAGGTGCCGAAGATGACGCCGAACAGCATTGCCATCGTGAACGAGCGGATCACCTCGCCGCCGAACAGCACCAGTGCCAGGAGCGCCAGGATCGTCGTCACCGAGGTCAGCGTCGTTCGCGACAGCGTCTCGTTGATGGCGTTGTTGAGGAGCTGCGGCAGCGGCATCTTCTTGTATTTCCTGAGATCCTCGCGAACGCGGTCATAGACCACGATCGTGTCGTTCAGCGAGTAGCCGATGATGGTCAGGATCGCCGCCAGCGACGATTGGTTGAACTCCAGCCCGGTGATGACAAAGAAGCCTATGGTCATGACCACGTCATGGACCGTCGCCACGATGGCGCCGACCGCGAACTGCCATTCGAAGCGGAACCAGACATAGATCAGGATACCCACCAGCGCGACCAGCATGGCGATCGTGCCTTGCTTGGCCAGTTCTCCTGACACGGTCGGTCCCACCACCTCGACGCGGCGGAAATCGTAATTGTCCTGCAACTCGCCACGAACCTTGTCGATGACGGTCTGCTCGGCATTCTCGCCGCCGTCCTGCGTGCCGACACGGATCAGCACGTCATTCGGCTCGCCGAACTGCTGCACCTGCACTTCGCCGATATTCAGTTCCGAGAGCCTGGCTCTGATGTCGGCAAGATCGGCATTGCCGCTCTTGGACTTCACCTCGATCAGCGATCCGCCCTTGAAATCGATGCCGTAATTGATGTCGACGGTCATGAACAGCACCACCGACAGGACCGACAGCAGGCTCGACAGCGCGAAGGTCCAGCGGCGGATGCCCATGAACGGGATCTTCGTGCCGGGCGGAATGAAGGTTACCGGCGCCCGCGGCAATTCCTTCGGGCGCGCGCGGCGCAGCCAGATGGACACCAGCAGCCGGGTAAAGGTGAAGGCGGTGAACACCGTGGTCAGGATGCCGATGGCGTAGGTGATGGCAAAGCCCTTCACCGGCCCCGTTCCGAGATAGAACAGCACCACGGTCGCGATCAGCGAGGTGACGTTGGAATCGACGATCGTCGCCAGCGCCTTCGAGAAGCCGGTGTCGATCGCCTGGATCACCGAGCGTCCGGCGCGCCGCTCCTCGCGGATGCGCTCATAAATCAGCACGTTGGAATCGACGGCCATGCCGATGGTCAGCACGATACCGGCAATGCCTGGCAAGGTCAGTGTCGCGCCAAGCAGCGATAGCAGTCCGACGATCATCGCCACGTGCACCGCCAGCGCGATGTTGGCGAGGAAGCCGAGGAAGCCGTAGGCGACGAACATGAAGGCGACGACGAGGATAGAGCCGATGATGCCGGCGACCTTGCCGGCATGGATCGAATCCTGGCCGAGGCCCGGCCCCACCGTGCGCTCCTCGATCACGGTCAGCTTTGCCGGCAGCGCGCCTGCGCGCAGCAGGACCGCGAGGTCATTGGCGCTCTCGGCCGTGAAATTGCCTGAGATCTGGCCGCTGCCGCCCAGGATCGGCTCACGGATCTGCGGCGCCGAAATCACCTGGTTGTCGAGGATGATGGCGAACAGCTTGCCGACATTCTGCGATGTCGCCTGCCCGAACCGTGTCGCGCCGCGCGAGTTGAAGGTGAAGGAAACCACCGGCTCGTTGGTCTGCGAGTTGTAGGTTGCGGTCGCTTTGGAGAGGTCTTCGCCGGAAACGATGACGCGGTTTTCGATCAGGTAGGGAACCGGCGGATCGTCCTGCGAATAGAGGATCGATGAACCGGCCGGCGGACGGCCCTTCAGCGCATCCTGCACCGGCATAGACTGGTCCACCATCTGGAAGGTCAGCTTGGCGGTCTGGCCGATGATTTCCTTCAGCCTTTGCGGGTCCTGCAAACCGGGCACCTGCACCAGGATACGGTCGTCGCCCTGCCGCTGCACGATCGGTTCGGTGGTGCCGAGTTCGTTGACGCGGCGTTCCACGACTTCGATCGACTGTGCCAACGCAGCCGACGTGCGATATTTTATGCCGGCGTCGGTGACGGTGAATTTGAGCAGGCCGGGCTCGGAATCATCCAGCGCCATCTCCTGGACGGACCCGCCGGTGAACAGGCTTGCGGCGACCGGATCGGTCAGCGGCTTCAGTGCCGTCTTGGCCGCATCGAGCTGGTTCGGGTCCTGTATGCGGACCTGTACGGTCCTGCCCGTGCCCGCCAGGCCGGTATAGCCGATCTTGGCCTCGCGCAGCAGCGTCCTGATCTCGTCACGCGTCGTCTCCAGCTGCGCCTTGACCAGATCGTTCTGATCCATCTGGAGCAGGATGTGCGAGCCGCCCTGCAGGTCGAGGCCGAGCGTCATCTGCCGCTTGGGCACCCAGCTCGGAAGCTGCGCCAGCGTGCTTGCGGGAATGAGATTGGGCGCGGCGAGGACCACTGTGGCGGCCACGGCCAGCCAGATCAGGATCATCTTGAAGCGCGAGAAATAAAGCATCAGTTCTTATCCGTTCAGGCGTACAAGCGGCAGCATTCCGCCATCGGTTCGGTTCGCGGGCCCGTTTCTCATTCTGAGCACGGCCGGCCCTATCGTGCTTCTTCAGCGATTGTCAATCTTGCCGGCAATGGGCCGGTTCGCAACAGCATGGCGACGGTGTTGGCTTCCCGGACCGTGAAATTGCCCGAGACTTGACCGTAACCACCATCGATGGGCTCGCGAATGACAGGTGCTGAAATCACGTGGTCATCCAGGATCACAGCCAATGGCTTGCCCACATTTTGCGTTGTAACCTGTTTGAACCGTGCCGCGCCTTTGGCGTCAAACCGGATTATGACAACCGGCTGGTCATTTTGCTGCCCACTGTAAGTTGGGCGGGCGTCGAGCACGTCCTTATCTGAGAGGATGACCCGATTCTCGACCAGGTAAGGAACCGGCGGATCGTCCTGCGTATACACCACCAGCGAGCCAACAGGCGGGGAACCGCTGATCGCATCGTTCACCGGCATCGAAAGGTCAACCAAATGGAAGCTCAGGCGACCAGGCCGGGTGAGAATTTTTTCCAGCGTTTGCCGATCGGCGATGTCTGACGTCTGAACAAGTATGCCGTCTTGGTCCGCTGGTTGGGCCACCGTGCCGGCGACACGCAGATCTTGGAGACGATTTTTGATGACCTTAATCGACTGAGAAATCGCGTTAGAGGTCTGATACTTCAAACCCGCATCCGTCAGCGTGAATTTGAGCAAGCCGGCTTTGCCGGAATCCAGCGTCATTTCCTGAACGCGGCTGTCCGGGGCAACATCAGTTACCGTCTTGAGCGCTGTCTTTGCCGCCTCAAGCTGAGCCGGATTCGTGATGCGCACCTGCAAGGTCCTGCCCGACACAGCAAGCCCCGTGTAGCCGATCCTGGCCTCCATCAGAAGCGCCCGGACATCGCCACGCGCAATCTTCAGCCGGCCGTCGATCACATCAGCCACCACCAGATGGAGCAGGAGATGCGAACCGTCTTGGCCTGCTCGAACGACTGCCGGACTATCGGCAGGCCGTTCGGGCCGCATGGCATGCGGACTGGCGGCGAAAAGGTTGGACGTGTCGAAGACGGTCATCGTGGCTACGGCAAGCCACGTCAGCATCATCTTCAGGCGCCAAAAATGAGACATATGCCGTCGCTTGTCAGGGCCCCGTCCGCGGATCGCTCCGCCTGGAATTTGGTTATTTCTTGGCGTTCTGGTTCGCTACCGGCTCGCCCTTGACGCGCACGTCGGCGATCGTCGAGCGCAACGCCGTCACCTTCGTGCCGCCACCGAGGTCGATCTCGAGCTCATGGTCGTCGATCACCTTGGTCACCTTGCCGACGAAGCCGCCGCCGGTGACGACCGTGTCGCCGCGGCGCACGGCCGCCAGCATCTCGCCGCGCTTCTTCAGCTGCGTGCGCTGCGGCCGGATGATGAGAAAATACATGATCACGAAGATCAGGACGAACGGCAAAATGCTGATGAACATGTCGGGAGAAGCCCCAATGCCTTGGGCATATGCCGGTGTCACGAACATCGAGGTACTCCTGAATTTTGAAAACAGCCGCCAAACGGTTCAGTGGATTTGGCAGCCCCGCGAAATTTGGCCGGAATATAGTCGGTAAAGTTGCCAATGCAACTGCGTGGCCGGGCAAATCGGCTGCTTTTCCGGCCTGTTCGCCCGTGTTAGAGCATGACCGCGAAAAGCGCGAGCGGGTTTTCGCAAAAGATCGCGCTGTAACAAACGGTTGCAGCGAGTTTCGAAACCGTCGGGATCGAACCCGGCCACACCTTCCCTCGCGGAACCAGAGCAAAAGACCTGAGATGGCCGATACCAGCATCGACGCATTGAACCAGAAACTCGACCGCCTGATCGAGGCGGTCAGCCGCCTCGCCCCGCCGCCTGTGCCCGAAACCGACCTTGGCGGAGCCGATTGCTTCGTCTGGCAGGCGGATCCGGGTTACCTGGAGCCGGTGCGCAAGGTGAACCGCGTCGACATCGGCCTGATCCGCGGCGTCGACCGTGTGCGCGACATCCTCGTCGACAACACAGAACGCTTCGCCTCCGGCTATGCCGCCAACAACGTGCTTTTGTGGGGCGCGCGCGGCATGGGCAAATCGTCGCTGGTCAAGGCGGTGCATGCCGCAATCAACGCCTCGCCGAAACTCGACCGCCCGCTCAAGCTGATAGAGATCCATCGGGAGGACATCGATACGCTGCCGAAGCTGATGACGCTGCTGAAGGCCGCGCCTTACCGCTTCATCCTGTTTTGCGACGACCTCTCCTTCGACCATGACGATACCTCCTACAAATCGTTGAAGGCAGCACTCGAAGGCGGCGTCGAAGGCCGCCCGGCCAATGTCATTTTCTACGCCACGTCGAACCGCCGCCATCTTCTGCCGCGCGACATGATCGACAATGAGCGCTCCACCGCCATCAATCCGTCCGAGGCGGTCGAGGAGAAGGTTTCGCTCTCCGATCGCTTCGGCTTGTGGCTCGGCTTCCACAAATGTTCGCAGGACGAATATCTCGAAATGGTCAACGGCTACGCCAGCCATCATGGGCTCGACATCGACCCCGGGCAGTTGCGCGCCGAGGCGCTGGAATGGGCGACGACACGCGGCAGCCGCTCGGGCCGCGTCGCCTGGCAGTTCACGCAGGACCTCGCAGGCCGGCTCGGCAAGCCGTTGAAGGATTAGGCGCGGCTCACCGAGTGACGGCAGGAGCCGGCCACAAAAGTTTCGTGGCCGACCCGTCCGGGGACGCCGGTTTCTATATCGTGTTCATTCCCGCACAGGCTTTATGCTTCCCAGAACCATGGGAATATCGGTTTGTATCCCGAGTGTATCGGTCGCCCAGGCCTGCATTTCTGGTGAAGCATCACCTGATTTCAGGATGGAAATGGCCAGCTCGGACATGTCTGTGGGCGGCTTGGTATTGATCACCGCATAGGAGAAATAGCCGGCCAAAGCGGCACTTGCGATCGAAATGACCGGCGCAACGATTAAAGCAGTTGCTCGTACATGCGATTGCCAGCGATGCGTTGGGCTGGCGGACGGAAGTTCATCCTCTTCGACAGATTCAATCATTCCACTCTCCTTGCAGAGCGTCGAGAATGACTTTCCTCTACATTAGTTAAAATGCAGATAAACCATTTTCGATAACGCGAGTCGCAATACGGCTCTTGCGCCGATCCCCGCCAAGGGAGCGACTGCGGCACCGGAGACGTGGTGCGCACGACGGTTCCGGGCGCTGCTCAGGCGCCCGCCAATGGCAAACGTCTAGACTCCCAAAAGCTATTTGGCGTGATGTGTCCCCGCGCCATTAGCGCGGTTGAGGGCTGCTCTTTGGTTCAGCATGTCACTCAAAATTTGATCCTGGTTAGACATGCATGAAAACAACGACGTGCATCCAGCAACCAACTGAAAAAGCCCGCTCCTTGCGGGGCGGGCTGAGCCGGCGGGCCGGACTGGAGGTCAGGCGGCCCGCAAATCGCTTTTTTTATTCTATTCGAAATAGCCCCGACTATTCGAGATAGCCGGAGGGATCGACCGGGGCCGAGTTCTTGCGCACTTCGAAATGCAGCTTCGGCGAGTCCGTCGTGCCGCTCATGCCCGACAGCGCGATCTCCTGGCCGCGCTTGACCTTCTGGCCGCGCTGGACCTCGATCGAGCTGGCGTGACCGTAGACGGTGACCAGGCCATTCTCGTGCCGCACCAGCACCGTATTGCCGAATTCCTTGAGGCCGTCGCCGGCATAGATGACGACGCCATTCTCGGCCGCCTTGACCGGCGTGCCTGCCGGCACGGCGATGTCGACGCCGTCCTTGCCGGAACCGAAGCCGGAAATGACGCGGCCGCGCACCGGCCAGCGCATCTTGCCTATGCCGGTGGCGTCCGGCGCCACAGCGTCGTCATCCTCGGCCTGCTGGATGACCTTGGCGTCTTTCTTCGGCGGCGTGTAGGAAGCCAGCGTTTGCGACGGCGTCGTCTTGGCCGTCGGCTGCGTCGTGGCTGTCGTCACCGGGTCTACCGCCGCAGGCTTTGCGGCGGCCACCGTGGCCGTTCCGCCGGCCGGCACCTTCAGCGTCTGGCCGATCTTCAGCAAGCCGTCCTGCATGCCGTTCGCCTGCTTGATGGCGACAACCCCGACGCCAGTCTTCCTGGCGATCGAGGAAAGCGTATCGCCCGACTGCACCGTATAGGTACCGGCGCCGGCCTTGGGCGCGGCGGCGGCCGTTTGCGGCACGGGCTTGCTGTCTTTGGGCTTGTTCGCCGCGGCCGAAGCATCGACCTGCGCGGCCGGCTTGCCCTCCTTGAGCTTCGGCTGCTGCGGCAGCACGGCGACCTTTTCCGGCGCGGTGGCCGGCAAGTCGCGCTTGCCGTTGGCTGGCTTGGCGTCGGCAACCCTGGGCTCGGCCTTGCTGGAATAGGCGTAGGCGGGAATGATGATCTTCTGGCCGGTCTTCAGCCCCTTGGTCGCGCTCAGCCCGTTGACCTTCATGATCACGTCGGCCGGCACCTTGTAGTGCTGCGCCAGCCCGGAGATCGTTTCACCGTCCCTGACGACGATTTCGGTGGCATGCGCCGTGCCGGCTGCCTTGGCGTCGGGCTGGGCATCCTTGAAGGGCTTGGCCGCGGGAGCAACCGTGCCGGTCGCCGTCCGGTCGACATGCGGTGCCGGGCGCACCAGAGCGGGCGCCGATGCAACACGCACCGGATTGGCGGCGGGTGCCAGCGCGGGAGCGGGCTGCGCCTGGGCGACCGGTGGCGGCAGCGGCCGCGTCGACACCGGTTCGAGGCTGGAGCGGCTGACCGACTGCGTGTGGCTGCCATCGACCGGCGCGGCCGCGACATCCCCCGGATAGGGCTGCTGCACGGCATCCTGCTTGTTGATGATGGCGCGCTGATTGTTTGTCGAGGAGGTGAAGACGTCGTCGACGCCGTTGAACCGCGACACTTGCGAGCTGCACCCAGCCGCGGCACCCGCGATCATGAGAACAGCGCAGCCCCGCGCCAAATTGCGACTGTTTGCCTTCAAAACACTGAGTTGCATCGCACTAACCCGCACAAACTCTGCACCAACTGGACAGGATTAAAGCGCGTTAATGTTACTGGTCGGTTAACCCCTTAGAATCAGACGCAAAATTTCTTAAAATATTTGAGGCCGCCCAGACTGCCCATATAGAGGCATGCGCAGCCGCCGTTGCAGGCCGGCTGACATGGACAATCCCTAGATAACGGCCGCCAGGCTGCGCAACACCGGCTGCAGGCGCACGAGGCCGATATCCTCGCGCTCGAAACGGCTGCCGACCTTGGTGAGCTTGGCCAGCACCTGCTCGCCCTCCTCCGGTCCGATCGGCGCGATCACGATG
The DNA here is from genome assembly GCF_020165475.1 of Mesorhizobium sp. BR1-1-15. Classification (NCBI taxonomy): domain Bacteria; kingdom Pseudomonadati; phylum Pseudomonadota; class Alphaproteobacteria; order Hyphomicrobiales; family Phyllobacteriaceae; genus Mesorhizobium; species Mesorhizobium sp. BR1-1-15. The sequence continues at coordinate 123,087 of NZ_JAIUIF010000008.1, forward strand.
CCGCCGCTCGACAACTGGTCGAGCAGGAAACGCGGCAGGCTGTCGAAGGCGGCCCAGGCGACGATCCGGTCGAACGGGCCTTCTGCGGCCAAACCGGAGGAACCATCCACCTGGCGCGCGATGACGTTGCCGATGCCGAGCGCCTCGAAGCGCTGCCGCGCCTGTTCGACCAGCGTCTTGTAGCGGTCGATGGTGACAACCCGGCCTGACAGGCGCGACATTACCGCTGCCGTATAACCGGAGCCGGTACCGATCTCGAGCACGCGATTCCCGACTTCGATGGCGAGTGCGGCGATCACCGCCGCCTGCATGTCCGCGCCCTCGATCGCTTCGCCGCATTCGATCGGCAGCATGCGGTCCGACCAGGCGATGGAATGGAATTGGGCGGCCAGGAAGCCGCGCCGCGGTGTCGCCTCGAAGGCCGCGATCAGCGCCTTCGGCACGGTCCCCCTGCCGCGCAGGCGCAGCAGGAAGGCGGCAAATCCTTCTCGGTCATCGATCGGCAGGTTCATGCAAGGGCCTTGCTCAGCTGGTCACGAATCTCATGCGCTGTGAGGTCGAGCTGCAACGGCGTCACCGACACCAGGCGATTGCGCAGCGCAAAAAGGTCGGTGCCCTGCTTGCCCTCGACGGGTTCGCGGCCGAAGCGCAGCCAGTAGTACGGCAGCCCGCGCCCGTCGCGGCGTTCCTCGACCCACAGGCTGTGTACGAGCTTGCCCTGCGAGGTGACCACCGTGCCGGCGACCTCTTCAGGCAGGCAGTTCGGAAAATTGACGTTGAGCAGCACGCCGTCCGGCAGCGGCGTCGCGACGAGTTTCTTGAGCAGCGCCGGCGCCAGCGCCTCGGTGGTCTCGTAGGGAACGACGCGGTCCTCGCCGATAGTGCTGTAGCCCTGGCTGAGCGCGATCGAGCGTATGCCGAGCAACGCGCCCTCCATCGCGCCGGCGACGGTTCCCGAATAGGTGACGTCGTCAGCGATGTTGGCGCCGGAATTGATGCCCGACAGGATCAGGTCGGGCGCGCCGGGCAGAATCTTCTTCACGCCCATGATGACGCAGTCGGTCGGCGTGCCGCGCACGGCAAAGTGCTTCTCGCCGATTTTCCTCAGCCGCAGCGGCTCCGAGATCGAGAGCGAGTGCGCATAGCCGGACTGGTCCTGCTCCGGCGCCACCACCCAGACATCGTCGGACAATGTGCGCGCGACGCGCTCGAGCGACGCCAGGCCCTCGGCATGAATGCCGTCGTCATTGGTCAGGAGAATACGCATTATTTCGATTCGATCTTTTCCAGCCCGCCCATATAAGGCCGCAGCACTTCAGGAATGGTTACGCTGCCATCCTCGTTCTGGTAGTTTTCGATGACGGCGATAAGTGCGCGCCCGACAGCCGTGCCTGAGCCGTTCAGCGTATGGACGAAGCGGTTGCCCTTGCCGTCTTTGTCCTTGTAGCGGGCTTCCATGCGCCTGGCCTGGAAATCGCCGCAGACAGAGCAGGACGAGATTTCGCGATAGGCGTTCTGGCCGGGCAGCCACACCTCGATGTCATAGGTTTTTCGCGCGCCAAAACCCATGTCCCCGGTGCACAGCACCATGGTGCGGAACGGCAATTCGAGCCGCTTCAGCACTTCCTCGGCACACTCGGTCATCCGCTCATGCTCGGCGAGCGAGGACTCCTGATCGGTGATCGACACCAGCTCGACCTTGTAGAACTGGTGCTGGCGCAGCATGCCGCGCGTGTCGCGCCCTGCCGAGCCGGCCTCCGAGCGGAAGCACGGCGTCAGCGCGGTGTAGCGCAGCGGCAGTTTCTCATGGGCGGTGATCTCCTCGCGCACGAGGTTGGTGAGCGGCACTTCGGCGGTGGGGATCAGGCCAAGCCTGCCATCTCCATGCGGCGTGAAGAACAGATCCTCCTCGAACTTCGGCAGCTGGTTGGTGCCGAAAAGAACATCGTCCTTGACCATCAGCGGCGGGATGACTTCCTCATAGCCATGCTCGGTCGTGTGCAGGTCGAGCATGAACTGGCCGATCGCGCGTTCCATCCGCGCCAGCCCGCTCTTCAGCACGGTGAAGCGCGAGCCCGACAGCTTTGCCGCACGCTCGAAATCCATCATGCCGAGCGCTTCGCCGATCTCGAAATGCTCCTTCACCCAGTTCGGGCGGGTCGGCACCTTGCCGACGATATGCTTGACCACGTTGTCGTGCTCGTCCTTGCCGACCGGCACATCGTCGAGCGGCACATTGGGCAGCACCGCCAGCGCGTCGTTCAGCGCCTTGTCGAGCTCGCGCTCGCGCGCCTCGCCGTTCTGGATGAAGGTTTTTATCTCACCGACTTCGGCTTTCAGTTTTTCGGCAAGGGCGGCATCGCCCGAACGCATGGCATTGCCGATCTCTTTCGAGGCGGCGTTGCGGCGTTCCTGCTTGGTCTGCAGCTCGGTAACATGTTCGCGCCGCGCCTCGTCCCTGGCGATCAGGTCATCGACGGTGGACTGCGCTTCCTCGACCGACCACGAGCGCTTGACCAGCGCCTCGACAAGGGCCTTCGGGTTGTCGCGAATCCATTTGATGTCAAGCATGGTCTGAAAGCTCCTGCGGTAGCTTGCCGCCAAAGCGCGCGGCGGTTTGCGCTACGATATGCTCAAGAATATAGCCTGAAACGCATCGTCGGTTTCGCGATGCGTTTCAGGCCAGAGGGGGTAAACCGCATCTCTGATCGATGCAAGATCGGGCTTGCTGACGGCAGGGGCCGCGAGCCCGCTTTCGAGTGGTGAGGGATAGCGCGACAGTCCAGAAATAAAAAACCCGCCTCGGCGGCGGGTCGTTGGCGCAAATCAGCACCATAACCGAATATGTACCATAGCGGCGGGCACCAAGTCAAGAAAAAATTCCTATCGGCACCGGGCCGCGCACCGATTCCGAGGCCGGCAGCCCGCAGGGGCGACGCGCCTGCCCTATGTGGAGGATGCGTCCGCCGGCTTTTCCGCCACCTCTTCCTCGGATTGCTGCTTCTCCCGCGCCAGGCGCTCGCGCTCCTGGCTGCGTTCAATCATCCGCGCCGACCAGATGGCGACCTCGTAGAGCAGGATGGTCGGGATGGCGAGGCCGATCTGGCTCATCGGGTCGGGCGGCGTCAGCACCGCCGCGACGACGAAGGCGATGACGATCGCCCATTTGCGCTTCTCGGCCAGCGCCTTGGATGACAGCATGCCGACGCGCGTCATCAGGCTGGTCACCACCGGCAGTTGGAATACCAGGCCGAAGGAGAAGATCAGCGTCATGATCAGGCTGAGATATTCCGACACCTTCGGCAGCAGCGAAATCTGCACCTGGTCGTTGGTGCCCGACTGCTGCATGGCGAGGAAAAACCACATCACCATCGGCGTGAAGAAGAAATAGACCAGCGAGGCGCCCATCAGGAACAGGATTGGCGACGCGATCAGGAACGGCAGGAAGGCGTTGCGTTCGTTCTTGTAGAGGCCGGGCGCGATGAACTTGTAGATTTGCGTGGCGATCAGCGGAAAGGCGATCACCATACCGCCGAACATGGCGAGCTTGACCTGCGTGAAGAAAAATTCCTGCGGTGCGGTGTAGATCAGCTCGACCTTGTGCGGGTCGAGCCCCGCCCATTGCGTCGCCCATTTGAATGGCACGACAAGTAGGTTGAACAGCTTCTTGGCGAAGAAGAAGCAGACCAGGAACGCGGCGAAGAAGCCGCCGAGCGACCAGATCAGCCGGCGGCGCAACTCGATGAGATGCTCCATCAGCGGCGCCGAGGATTTCTCGATCTCGTCCTTTTCCTTGTCCGAAACGCTCACTTGGCGGCTCCCGCCGTCTTTTTGGCCACTGGCTTCTTCGCTGGAGCCGGTTTCGCCTCGGCCTTGGTCGTCGCCGCCTTGGCTGCTGCCGGTTTGGCAGCCTTTGACGCCGCCACGGGCTTCGCCGGCGCTTTGGGTGCTGGCGCGGGTTTGGCGGTCGCCGCTTTCGCAGGCGTGGAAGCTTTGGCGCCGTTCGCCGAAGCCTTGGCGGGCTTGGCCGCTTTCCCTGCCGCAGGTGTCTTTGGCGCCAGCTCTGTCGGCGCTGAGGACGCCACCACCGATTCATCGGTCATGACTGGGAAGATCGGCGCGGCCGGCGCGGTATCGGGTTCAGTGGGCCCCGGCATGGTGGTCGCGCCGTTCTTCAACGGTTCGGCCGCCTGCGGCACCGAGCCGGCGGGCGCCGCCGTATCGACGGCCGGCTTCGGCTTCATCGCCGCGTCGACGCCGGAACGTACATCGGCGGCCGCCTGCTCGAACGGATTGAGCTGTTTCCTGATCTCGGCAACCGGGCTGAGCCCCCTTAGCTCGTCGACCGATTTTTTGACGTCGTCGAGCTCCGCTTCCTTCAGCGCCTCGTTGAACTGCTTCTGGAAATCGGCCGCCATGGCACGCAGCTTCGCCGTCGTGCGGCCGAAGGTGCGCAGCATGTTGGGCAAATCCTTCGGCCCGACGACCACGATCATAACGATCGCGATCACCAGCATTTCGGTCCAGCCGACTTCAAACATGGCTATCCGTTCCGACTAATGCATGCCGCCCAAAAGTGCGAAGCGGTTCTGGGACAACGACACGCACAAAGCAACAACCCTTGGCTCAGCTCTTGCTGGCCTTTTCCTTCGCTGCCGAAACGGTTTCGTCGGCGCGATGTTCGACGGTACGCTTGTCGTCGGCAACGTCGTCGTCCGCCATGCCCTTCTTGAAGCTCTTGATGCCCTTGGCCATGTCGCCCATCAGCTCGGGTATCTTGCCGCGGCCGAACACCAGAAGCACGATGACCAGCACGATCATCCAGTGCCAAATCGAAAATGAACCCATAGCAACTCTCTCTCGAATGGTTTCCCTGGCGATGATCTATGCGTTTTCGCGTTGGGATTCAAACACAACCGCGACAGAGTTTATGAAAGGGTGTCGGATGTCACGCATTTTCGGCGATGCGGTCCGCTACCAATCGGCGCATCTAGCCCGGGAAAGCCTCCAGGAACAGGGGCTTGCGGTCAATCTTCCGTGACGCGCGGCGTCAGCAGGCCGAGTTCCTCGAGATCGATATCGGTCAGCGGATCCTCGTCCTCGGTCAGCGCATCCGGATCGGCCGGCGGCTGCGGAATGGAGAAATTCGACGGCATGCGGCCCGAAAGCAGGCCGGCGCCCTTCAACTCCTCCATGCCGGGGAGATCGCGGATTTCCTCGAGCGCGAAATGGTCGAGGAAGGTTTCGGTGGTGCCATAGGTCACGGGACGGCCCGGCGTTTTGCGCCGGCCGCGCATGCGCACCCATTCCGTTTCCAAGAGCGTATCCAGCGTGCCTTTCGAGGTTTCGACGCCTCTGATGTCCTCGATCTCGGCGCGGGTCACCGGCTGGTGATAGGCGATGATCGCCAGAACTTCGAGCGCCGCGCGCGACAGCTTGCGCTGTTGCACGGTGTCACGGCTCATCAGGAAGGCAAGATCACCGGCGGTGCGAAACGCCCAGGCATCGCCGACCCGCACCAAATTGACGCCGCGCCGCGCATAGATCTGCTGCAGCTCGGCCATCGCGAGCGCGATGTTGATGCCATCGGGAAGGCGCGCGGCCAACTGCTTTTCGCTGACCGGCTCGGCACTGGCGAAAACGATCGCCTCGGCCATGCGCACCGCCTCCGCCATATGCAGCCGCTCGGCGGGATTCTGCGCCGGATTCTGGGCCGGATTCTGAACCGAAGCCTGGTCGATCTCGCCCTCCTCCGGTTCGTTGTCCATCTTGAACGGGACAACCGAAGCGTTGGCGCGTTCGCTCATGATGCCACCTCGACTGCCTTGATTGCCTGTGCGCGGTGGTCGCGCAAATAGATCGGCGCGAACACCTCGTCCTGCCGCACATCCATCTTGCCCTCGCGCACGAGTTCCAGTGTCGCCGCGAACGAGCTGGCGATCGCGGTGCGCCGCTCTTCCGGGCTGGACAGATATCGGACGAGAAAACTGTCGAGCGCCGTCCAGTCCTGCAGCGAGCCGATCAGCCTTGTCAGGATATCGCGGGCGTCCTTGAGCGACCAGACGCCGCGCCTGGCGATCGTGACATTGGTGATTGCCTGCTTCTGCCGCTGCTGGGCATAGGCGGTGAGCAGATCGTAGAGCGACGCCGAATAGGCATTGCGCTTCTCGATGATGACCATTTCCGGCATGCCGCGCGCGAACACGTCGCGGCCGAGCCGGTTCCGGTTGACCAGCCGCGCCGATGCATCGCGCATGGCTTCCAGCCGCTTGAGCCGGAATTGCAGCACCGCCGCCAGTTCCTCGCCGCTTTCGCCTTCCTCGCCCGGCTGCTTCGGGATCAAAAGCTTCGATTTGAGGAAGGCGAGCCACGCCGCCATCACCAGATAATCCGCGGCGAGCTCAAGTCTCAGTGCCCTCGCCGTCTCGACGAAGGCCAAATACTGCTCGGCCAGCGCCAGGATGGAGATGCGCGCGAGATCGACCTTCTGGTTGCGGGCAAGATGCAGCAGAAGATCGAGCGGGCCTTCGAATCCTGCGACGTCGACGACCAGCGACGGATCGCCGGTCAGCCGGGTATCATCGCTTTCGGCCCACAGGCGGTCCATCGGTGCGGCCTTCCCGGCCTTGCTTTCCAATGCTTCCGCCACGTCCCGTTCTTCCCTCTGTCAGGCCACCGCATCGAAATAGGTGGCGAATTCGGCGCGTATCTCGGTTTCTTCAGCCGCGTCGCGTTTTTCTATATAGGTCATTGCCCGGTTTGCACGCTCAAGCGACTTGCCCTCAAGCCCTTTGGTTCGCGATGCGATGCCCGCCATCTCCTCGAAAACGCCGTTGCAGTGAAGGACCAGATCGCAGCCGGCCGCAAGGATCGAGGCCGCCTTTGTCGGGAAATCCCCAGAAAGTGCCTTCATCGAGGTGTCGTCGCTCATCAGCAGCCCATCGAAGCCGATCTCGCGGCGAATGATCTCGTCGATGATCTTGCCGGAGGTGGTTGCCGGGTTTTTCGGGTCGATCGCGCTGTAGACGACATGCGCGGTCATGGCCATCGGCAGGTGGTTGAGTTCCCTGAACGGCGCAAAATCGTGCCGCTGCAGCTCGCTCATCGAAGCGTCGACGACAGGCAGTTCGAAATGCGTGTCCGCGAAAGCCCGGCCATGGCCGGGAATATGCTTCATGACCGGCAGCACGCCGCCAGACATCAGGCCTTCCGCCGCGGCGCGGCCGAGCTCGATGACCGGGCGCGGCTCCTTGCCATAGGCGCGCGCGCCGATGACGTCGCTCGCCCCTTCGATCGGCACGTCGAGCACCGGCAGGCAATCCGCCGTGATGCCGTAGCGCAGAAGGTCGAAAGCGTGCAGCCGCGCCATCAGCCAGGCGGCGCGGGCTCCGGCGTCATGGTCGTCGCGCCACAGCGCACCGAGCGCGCCGCCGGCTGGATAGTTCGGCGCCAGAGGCGGCCGCAGCCGCTGCACCCTGCCGCCTTCCTGGTCGATGAACACCAGCGCGTCCGGCCGTCCGATGCAGTCGCGCATCTCGGCGACCAGATCGCGGATCTGCTCGGTCTCGCTGATGTTGCGGGCAAACAGGATGAAGGCCCACGGGCATTCATTGCGATAGAAACTGATTTCTTCGCGGGTGAGCGATTTCCCGGCACAGCCGAGGATCATGGATTTTGATTCGGTCATGCCGACGAGTCTAGAATCTTCCGCGGCCAAAGGGAATCACGTCGAAAAGTGCAAAAAGAAAACGGCGCGGCGTTGAGGCCGCGCCGGTTTTCAAACTGCTCTCCTCCGACACGGGAGGTGAATGACTACCTCGACACGAAGCAGTTGCCGCCGGCAGCCTTGTAGCTGGTGCACAGATTGATGGCATCGTTGCGCGACTGCGCGGGCACGCGGACGCGGTAGAAAGTCCCCTTGCCGGCGATCTCCGCCTTGACGATGTTGGCGGTGCGGCCGGAAAGCACGCCGCCATAGCGACGCTGCAGATCCTGATAGGTCGACTGCGCGCTTTCGACCGTCGGCTGCGAGGCGATCTGCATCGACCACGAACCGCCGCCGGTCGAGGGCGCCGCGGGACTGATGGAGGCAACCTGATCGGGCTTGACCTCGCCGACCACGTCGACCGGCTGGTCGGACGGGCGCTGCGGCGCGACCGGGACCTTGGCCGGCGTGTTGGCCGACTGGGCCTTGGCTTCCGCCTTGGGCTCGGTCACCGGTTTCAGGGCTGGCTCATCGGCCGCCTGCGCGGCGTCCGGCGCCACCGTGCCGGTCTGGTCAGCATCAGCCTGAGCCGACGGCGCGACATGTTGCGGCGCCGGATCGACCGGCTCCACGGCAGCCACTTTCGGTGCGGCGGGCGCCGGATCCTCACGCGGCACCAGCGACCCGTCCGATTTGACCACCATGGTCCTAACCTTGCGCGGCGCCACGGCGACGACGTCGGGATTCGTTCCCTTGTCGGCATCCTGGAGGACCTGCGCGATGCGGTCCTCGGATTTGGCTGCGGGCGCGGCGTTATCGGCTGGCGCCGCAACGGCGGTTGGAGCATCGCCGCCGTCGCCGTCGGTCGCGTCGGCTGCGGTCTGGTCGGGCGAGAGATCGACGGCGCGAGCCGGATCTTTCGCCGCCACATCGACCGGTTCCTCGACATTGGTGACGAGCTTCTGCTGGACCGGCTCGGCGGGCTTGGCGCCCTTGGCGACCGCGTCATAGACCTTGTTGTCCTGGTTCGGCACCACGGCGCCGCCCGGGTTTTCCGGCTTGACCTTGATCGGTGCATTGTCCGCCTTGACCAGGACCGGGGCGTCGCTGCCGCCTTGGCCGCCCGGAGACAGCGCGAAGGCGCCGAGGCCTCCGGTGACAACGACTGCACCGACAATGGCGGCGATGAGCAGGCCGCGCCTGCGCGGCGACCCGCCGGCCTCGCGTTCGGCGAGACCAGGAACCGACATCGCCTCGTCCAGCTCGGGATCGTAGTCGAGCTCGTCGACGGCAAAATCGTCGGCCTGTGAAACCGGCTGGCTGCCGGGCAAGTCGTCGACGTCGAAGCCGTTGGTGGCGTCGGCATAGCCTGCCGGCGCTGTCGCGCGGGCAGACATTTCCGCCGGCCGTGCCGCGTAGGTGCGGGCCTCGGGCTGATAGCCCGGCTTGAGCCCCTCATAGCCCGGCTTGAGCGCCTGATAACCCGGCTTGGGAGCCTCATACCCCTGTTCAAAGGCATCGTAACCAGGCTTGAAGCCGGTATTGTAGGATTCGTCGGCATAGGACGCGCTGGTGTTTGCGGGAGCCGCAGCGACATCCACTGTATTCATCTCGGTCAGCAGATTGGAGAATTCGGCGTCGAGATCGTCGTAGCCGGGCGCGGCCGGCTCATCCTCTTCGAAGTGCAATTCCGGAATGTCGAGATCATCCTGAAGCGCCACGACGCGCTCCGGCACATCGACGGTCTCGACATCGGGCATCTCGTCATCGAACGCGGACTGCTCGCGCTGTGCGGCGGCCGGCGCCGCATAAGCGGCAGGCTCGGCCGCACGATAGGTCGGGACCGCGGCAGACGGCGCCGCGGCCATGGGGGCCGCCGAAGCCATCGGCTGGGCGGTAAAACTCGCCTGTTGCGGCTGTGGGACCGGCGTAACCCGGCTCCACGAGCGGACCGGCTCGGGCGGCGTGGACTGCATCGTCAGCCAATCGAGGGGATCGTCGCGGAAAGTTTCCGGCGCGGCGGGATCCGCGGCGACGTCTTCATCCCGGTCGATTCCTTCGGCCAGGTCGATGCCTTCGGCCAGGTCGATGCTTGCGGCGAGTTCCGCTTCGAAATCATCGCCTTCAGAGGCAGCGGCATGCGCGCCGCGGTCCTGGTCCTGAAGCTCATCGAGCATGAGATCGTCAAGATCGACGTCAGCGGCCGAGACCGCCTGATGCTGCTGCGCCGCCGCAGGTTCGTCCAGGTTCCAGTCGAGGTCACCGGCCGCCGGTTCTTCGTCGGGTTTCGCGGTCGCGGCGACAGGCTGCTGAACCGCTACCTCCTCCTCGGCCACCGGCGCCGAGCGTGCGCTCATGGCGCCCAACAGCGCGTTCAACTCGTCTTCAAGGCTACGCTCGTCGGCGGCGGCATGCACCGGTTCGGCCATAGCCGGGGCGGCGGGCTGAACGGGGGCAGCCACAGGCTCAGCGGCCGGCTCGTCCGTCGCTTCGGCAAGCACGTCGTTGAAATCCTGCTCGAAAGCATCATCCAGCGGCGCATCGGCGGCCAGATCTGCTGTCTCGCCTTCCGCATCCGTCACCTTGGCGAACACGTCATCCATTTCGTGCGCATCGGCCGTCTCGGCGGTCACGTCGTGCGCGTCAAGCGCATCCGTCTCCGCAGCCACGGGCGCATCGGTCGCGACCGAGTGATCGGCAGCCAGATCGAAATCGATATCCGCCAACGTGTCGCCGAAAGCCGTGGCGTCATCAAAGCGATCGCCAAAATCCTCTTCGGAAACCGCCTGGTTCGCGTTCAGCGCCGTCTCGAGGGGAAGCTCGACCGGAGCCGCGGCCGCTTCAGGCTGCAGCTGCGCCACGTGACCATCGAGCATCAGTTCGTCTTCGAGCGAAAGAGCAAAGCCATCGTCGAATTCATGGTCGACGGTAGGCTCCGCCACTTCGGCGGCCAAGGCGGGCTCGGCCGCATCGGTCGCGTCATCAAGCCGGAAGTCCTGATCGAGCGATGCCGCAAGCTCGTCCGCCATGGGCAGATCGTCATCGAGCGGCGAAACGCCATCGAGAGAGCTGGCTACCGCATCGTCGAAATCCGTATCGAAAGCGGCATCGACGGTTGGCGCGGCCTCGGCAACTGCGTCGTCGGCACCATGCTCATCGTCGAGCTGCATGTCGTCGAACGCCATGGCGAGTTCGTCATCCATGCCGTCGGTAGCGGCGGCGTCGAACGCCGGCTCATCAACATCGGCGACCGTCGCGGCGTTGCCTTCGGCAAAGTCGAAGTCGCCCATCAACTCCTTTTCGAGATCGATGTCGAAATCGACCCCCTGCGCCTGCTGATCAGCGGCGGCTTTCGGTTGGGCGGGCGCCTGTGGCTTGACCGGCTGGCGCGGGTCGAACCCCATGATCCTGGTCAGTTCCGCGAACGGATCATCGTTGGCGATGTCGTTGTTGTCGGCTATTCTCAGCTGGGTTCTGTCTGCCATTATTGTTCCCGAACTCGCACTCATTCGGACGCCATGGACGTCGCGCAGGGTTGGCCCTTACCAGCGCAATGTGGGCAAAAGGTGACAGGTTTTTTAGTCAAACCTAACGCATTTCGGTGGGCGCCGCGGCGCCGATCAGCGTCAGGCCGGACGTCAAGACATCCGAAACAGCCTGCACCAGCCCTAGTCTGGCATGCGTCAATTGTCGGTCGTTAACCTTAACAAAACGTAAGTCCGGATTATCGGTGCCGCGGTTCCAGTGCCCGTGGAAGCTTGAGGCCAGATCGTAGAGGTAGAATGCCAGCCGATGCGGCTCGAGCGCAAGTGCCGCCGACTCGATCAACCGTGGATATTCAGCGAGTTTCCTGATCAGGCCGATCTCGCCTTCGTCGGTCAACAATGCCACTGCAGCCGCCAGGCTGTTGCGATCGAAATTCGCTTCGCCCAACTGCTCGCTCGCCTGCCGGAACACCGAATGGCAGCGCGCCGAAGCGTACTGCACATAGAATACCGGATTGTCCTTGGACTGCTCGGTCACCTTAGCGAAGTCGAAATCGAGCGGCGCATCGTTCTTGCGATAGAGCATCATGAAGCGGATGGGGTCACGGCCGACTTCCTCCACCACCTCGCGCAGCGTCACGAAATCGCCGGACCGCTTGGACATGCGCACCGGCTCGCCATCGCGAAACAGCTTTACCAGGTTGCACAGAAGAACCGTGAGCTTCACCTCGTCGCCGGCGATCGCCCGCGCCAGCGCTTCCAGCCGCTTGACGTAGCCGCCATGGTCGGCGCCGAGCACGTAGATCAGCTCGACGAAGCCGCGATCGACCTTGTCCTTGAGATAGGCGACGTCGGCGGCGAAATAGGTGAACGAACCATCCGACTTGACCAGCGCCCGGTCCATGTCGTCGCCGACCGCCGTCGAACGGAACAGGGTCTGTTCGCGATCTTCCCAGTCGTCCGGCCTCTCGCCCTTGGGCGGCGGCAGCTTGCCTTTGTAGATATGGCCCTTCAGCGTCAGGTCGTTGATCGCCGAGCGGATCTTCCTGGCATTGTCGGCGTGCAGCGTGCGCTCGGAGAAGAACACGTCATGATGCACGTTGAGCAGCGCCAGATCCTCGCGGATCATCGCCATCATCGCGTCGATGGTGCGGTCCTTGACGATGGCGAGCGCCTCTTCGTCCGGCATCTGCAGCAAGGACCGGCCGAACTCCTTGGCCAGCGCCTGCCCGACCGGGACCAGATAGTCGCCTGGATAGAGCCCGGCCGGAATCTCGCCGACCTCGTCGCCAAGCGCCTCGCGATAACGCAGCATCACCGAGCGGCCGAGAACGTCGATCTGCGAGCCGGCGTCGTTGATGACATATTCCTTGGTCACGTCGTAACCGGCAAAGGCCATCAGATTGGCAAGCGCATCCCCAACGACGGCGCCACGGCAATGGCCGACATGCATTGGCCCCGTCGGGTTGGCCGATACATATTCGACATTGGCCTTCCTGCCGCCGCCGATGCTGGAGCGGCCGTAATTGCTGCCCTCGCCCAGAAGCATCGTGAGATGTGCCTGCCAAAAACCGTCCTTGAGCCGCAAATTGACGAAGCCCGGGCCAGCAACCTCGGCGGCCGCGATATCCTTGTCGTCCCGCAGCGCGAGCGCCAGGCGCTCAGCCAGCACCCGCGGGTTCTGGCCGGTGGGCTTGGCCAGCACCATTGCCGCATTGGTCGCAAGATCGCCATGGCTGGCATCGCGCGGCGGCTCGACGGCGATGCGCGACAGGTCGGGCGAAACGCCGTCATTGTCTTTCAGATCAAGCGTCTCGACGGCTTTTATGATTCGCGCGGTGAAGTCGGCGAAGATGTTCATGGGTATGACTCTGGCGGCTTTGCAGGGAATCCGGCTTGTTGGCCGGCAAAATCGAGCCCGCCCTAGCTCAAATCCGGCGTATGGTCAAACAAACGGCGGTGTTCCTTCAGCGCGTAGGTGTCGGTCATCCCCGCCAGGAAGTCGGCCACGCTGCGCGCCTTGATGCGATCCTCGGCCCGGTCGAGCCCCTCGCGCCAGCCGTCCGGCATGGCGCGCGGATCGGCGAAATAGACGTCGAACAGGTCCCTGACGATCCGCTCCGCATCGGCGCGCACGCGCATGACTTCCTTGTGCCGGTAGAGGTGTTTGTAGAGAAAGGCCTTCAGCTCTTTCTCGGCGATGGCCATTTCGGCGGAAAAGGTCACCATCGTCTCGCCCGCCGCCCTCACCGCATCGGCGCTCCGCGGCCCGGTGCGTTCCAGGTTGGCGGTGGTCGACCTGATCACGTCCTCGACCATGGCGGTGATCTGGCGCCGCATCAGCTCGTGGCCGGTGCGCACCTCGTCGAGATTGGGATAGCGCGCGCGCACCCCCTCCAGGATGGTCCCCGGCAGCGAGACGGCCTTCAGCATGTCCAGCGTCAGCAGCCCCGCCCTCAGGCCGTCGTCGATGTCGTGCGTGTTGTAGGCGATATCGTCGGCGATCGCAGCACACTGCGCCTCTATGCCGGCGAACCGGTCGAGTTCGAGGTCGTGCAGTTCCGAATAGTCGCGGATCGCCTGCGGCACCGGACCCTTCAGGCCCTTGCCGTTGGCATCGGTCAGCGGACCATTGTGCTTGACCAGGCCTTCCAACGTTTCCCAGGTCAGGTTCAGTCCGTCAAACTCGGCATAGCGCGCTTCCAGCCTTGTCACGATGCGCAGCGATTGCGCGTTGTGGTCGAAGCCGCCCCAATCAGCCATCTTCTCGTTGAGGGCGTCCTCGCCGGTGTGGCCGAAGGGCGTGTGGCCGAAATCATGCACCAGCGCCACCGCTTCAGCCAGATCCTCGTCGCCGCGCAGCGCCCGCGCCAGAGCGCGTGCGATCTGCGCCACCTCGATCGAATGGGTCAGCCGGGTGCGATAATGATCGCCTTCATGGGCGATGAAGACCTGCGTCTTGTGTTTCAGCCGCCGGAACGCGGTGGAATGGATGATGCGGTCGCGGTCCCGCTGGAACGGCGTACGGGTCGGGCTTTCGACCTCTTCGAACAGGCGCCCGCGCGAGCGCGCCGGATCGCTGGCATAGGCCGCGCGGGGCCTATAGCCAAATCCGATGTCGCCCAACTCGTTGGTCATGGTCGATGCCGCCTGACTTTGGCCGCCTGACTTTGGCCGCCAGACTATGGCCGGTTGACTTGGCCGGTTGACTTGGCCCTTCGCGCTTCATACCTATCATGTGAAACGGAAAGCAAGGTGACGCCCATGGGCGCGGATGCCAAGACCGCCATGAAAGTCGAGATGACCGATGCCGCCGCAAGGCGGATCGCCAAGATTGTGTCGGACGAGGCCGGCAAGACGGCGTTGCGCGTTTCTGTCGAAGGCGGCGGCTGCTCCGGCTTTTCCTACAAGTTCGATCTGGTCGACGCGCGCAACGACGACGATGTCGCCATCGAGAAGGACGGCGCCACGGTTCTGATCGATGATCTGTCGCTGGTCTATATGGGCGGGTCGGTGATCGATTTCGTCGACGACCTGATGGGCCAGTCGTTCCAGATCCGCAACCCGAATGCGGTCGCCTCCTGCGGCTGCGGCACAAGCTTCTCCATTTAGGAACAACATGCCTGCCATTGGCGCGGTTCGTCAGGTCGCGCTCTCGGCCGGGCGAGACCTCGACGCGACTCTGGCCTTCTGGTGCGACGTGCTCGGGATGAGCGTGCATGTGCGTTACGATCCGCCGGGCATCGCCTTCATCATGGCCGGCAGCGTGCGGCTGCTGTTCACCGACGGCATTCCGGCCGGAACCGTCTATCTCGACATATCAGGTCTCGAGGATTTCCACGCCGGCGCGAAAGCTGCGGGCGTTCCCTTCACCGCGCCTCCAACGCTTGTTCATCGCGACACCGAGGGCCAGTTCGGTCCGGCGGGGGAAAGCGAGTGGATGGCCTTTCTAAAGGATCCCGCAGGCAATACGATCGGCCTGGTCGAACGTCTTGCCCCGGAAGAACATTGAGGCCGCCATGAAGATCGTCACCTGGAACATCAACGGCATTCGCGCCCGCATCGGCAATCTCACCCATTGGCTGACCGAAAGCGCCCCCGACATCGTCTGCCTGCAGGAGATCAAGACGGTCGACGAGCAGTTCCCGCGCGCCGAGATCGAGGCGCTTGGCTACAATGTGGAAACCCACGGCCAGAAGGGTTTCAATGGCGTCGCCCTGCTGTCGAAACTGCGCTTCGACGAGGTCATCAGAGGTCTGCCCGGCGACGACGCCGACGAGCATGCGCGCTTCATCGAAGGCGTGTTCTCGACCGACAAGGGCGCATTGCGCGTCGCCTCGCTCTATCTGCCGAACGGCAATCCGATCGATGACGAGAGGAAATTCTCCTACAAGCTGTCCTGGATGGCACGGCTGGAGCGCTGGGCCGAGGAGCGGCTGAGGCTGGAGGAAGCCCTGGTGCTGGCCGGTGACTACAACGTCATTCCCGAACCTGTCGACGCGAAGTTCCCGGAGAACTGGCTGAATGATGCGCTGTTCCAGCCGCAGACGCGGCAGGCGTTCCGCAGGCTGAAGAATCTCGGCTTCACCGAAGCAGTGCGTTCGGTCACCGATGCGGGCGACACCTTCACCTTCTGGGACTACCAGGCCGGCGCCTGGCAGAAGAACAACGGCATCCGCATCGACCACCTGCTGCTGTCGCCCGAGGCCGCCAACCGGTTTTCATCGGCCTCGATCGAAAAGCATGTGCGCGCCTGGGAAAAACCGTCCGACCACGTGCCGGTGGCCATCGATCTCGATTTGCTGCCGGCCTGAGGGAGACCCGGGCCCGCGCTGGACCTCGTATCGCCACAATCAGGCGCATGATGGGAGATCATCATGGCGGCTGGGGTTCCCATGACCATACGACTTGTCCTTTGTCCGATCGGCCTGGCATTCGCTATCGCCGTCCCTGCGGCGGCTTTCGCCGCCGAGGAATGTCTTGCCAATGGAAAATCCTACCCGGTCGGCCAGGTCGCCTGTCTGACGATCGCCGACAAGAGCCACCTCGCCCGCTGCGAGATGGTGCTCAACAACACCTCATGGACGAAAGTCGGGGACAGCTGCCCGCAAGACACGCTGGCGCCGCACCGGCGGATGACGCCGATCTCGGCGCCGGCTCCCAGCATGGTGCCGGCGGAGCCGACCGAGAATTAATGTCTGATTAGCGATCTCCTCGTGGGGAGATCATCCTTACTGATCGGCGCTGTTGCCCTTGGTCAGGATGTCGTCAGCGAGCGAGATCGCTGTGCGGCGGTCGGCTTCGCCGGCGGCGGCAAAGGCCTCCTCCTGCATGCCGCGGATCCAGGGCTGGTCGGCGGGCGCCGCACGTTCGAGTGCTGCCGTCATCATCGCCAGGCCGCGCACGATCTTGCCGCTCTGGAACAACAGATGGCCAAGCGTCGCCTGCGCGCCGGCATGGCCTTTTTCGGCGGCGAGCTGGAACCAGCGCCCGGCCTGCTTGACGCTGGCCTTCACGCCGCCCTCGCCCTTCAGGAACATCTGCCCCATCTCGAACTGGGCATTCGGGTTGCGGTAGTTGGCGGCGGCGCGCATGTAATATTCCTGGGCCGCCACTTCGTTCTCGGTCACCGGGCTGCCGGGAATGCCCTTGCGCAGGTAGTCGCCCAGCGCCACCAGCGCGTCGGAAACGTAGCTTTCTTCCGGTGAGCCGGGCTCGACGTCCTGATCGACGATCTCCGAAAAGAACTTGAACGCCTCGTAATCGTCGCGCGCCACGCCGTCACCCTCGGCATACATGCGGGCAAGCTTCCAGGTAGCGCCGATCTGGCCGTTCTCGGCGGCGTATTTATAGGCCTCCGCGGCCTGTTCCTTGTGGCCGTTCTTGTAGGCGGAGAAACCGAACTGGAACACCGCCCAGGGGCTCGACTGCGGCTTCACGCCGGTCTTGTCGTCGAACACCTTGTCGTCGAAGGCCATGGCCTGGCCGACGGCGCCAAAGATCGCTAACGCGACCAGTGCCGGAAGGACAGACGACCTCAACAACTCAGATGTCCGCATAGCAGTGTGTTTCTTTCGCACCGCCCGGATGGGTGACCGCGCCGTCGCGGGCGGAACCTACCGTCTGTGCGTATTTCCATATCGCGCCGGACTGATAGTCGGTTGTGCGCGCCTTCCAACTCTTTGCCCTCGCAGCCAGTTCCCTATCGGACAACGCCACATCGATCGTGCCGTTCACGGCATCGATGGAGATCACATCGCCGTCCCGGATGAGGCCAATCGGACCGCCAACGGCGGCCTCGGGCCCCACATGGCCGATGCAGAAGCCGCGCGTCGCGCCCGAGAAACGGCCGTCTGTGATCAGCGCCACCTTGCCACCCATGCCCTGGCCGTAGAGTGCCGCCGTCGTCGACAGCATCTCGCGCATGCCAGGTCCGCCGCGCGGCCCTTCGTAGCGGATGACGAGAACTTCGCCTTCCCGGTAGTTGCGATGCGTCACCGCTTCGAAACATTCCTCTTCCGAATCGAAGCAGCGCGCCGGGCCGGAGAACTTCAACTCCGTCATGCCCGCGACCTTCACGATCGCGCCTTCGGGGGCAAGGTTTCCCTTCAAGCCCACGACACCGCCGGTTTGGGTAATAGGTCTGTCGGCCGGGCGGACCACATCCTGGTGTTCATTCCAGGCAATATGCTCCATATTTTCGGCCAAAGTGCGGCCAGTGACCGTCAGGCAATCGCCATGCAGGTAGCCGTGGTCGAGCAGCGTCTTCATCAACAGCGGAATGCCGCCGGCCTCGAACATGTCCTTGGCGACATATTTGCCGCCGGGCTTGAGGTCGGCGATGTATGGCGTCTTCTCGAAAATCCGGGCGACATCGAACAGGTCGAACTTGATGCCGGCCTCATGCGCTATGGCCGGCAAATGCAGCGCCGCATTGGTCGAGCCGCCGGTGGCCGAAACCACCGTCGCCGCGTTCTCCAGTGCTTTCAGCGTGACGATGTCGCGCGGCCGGATGTTCCTGGCGATCAGTTCCATGATCTTTTCGCCGGAGGCGAAGTTGAAACGATCGCGCATTTCATAAGGCGCCGGCGCGCCGCAGGAATAGGGCAGTGCCAGACCGATCGCCTCGGCCACGGTCGCCATCGTGTTGGCGGTGAACTGGGCGCCGCAGGAGCCGGCCGAGGGACAGGCGGCCTGCTCGATTTCAAGCAGTTCGGCATCGCCGATCGTGCCGACCGAGTGCTGGCCGACCGCTTCGAACACATCCTGCACGGTGATCTGGCGGCCGCGGTAGCTGCCGGGCAGGATTGAGCCGCCATAGATGAAGATCGACGGCACGTTGAGCCGCACCATGGCCATCATCATGCCGGGCAGCGACTTGTCGCAGCCGGCGAGCCCGACCAGCGCGTCGTAGCAATGCCCGCGCATGGTGAGCTCCACCGAATCGGCGATGACCTCGCGCGACACCAGCGACGACTTCATGCCCTGGTGGCCCATGGCGATGCCGTCGGTGACGGTGATGGTGCAGAATTCGCGCGGCGTGCCGTTGGCGGCCGCGACGCCCTTCTTGACCACTTGCGCCTGGCGCATCAGCGAAATGTTGCAGGGCGCCGCTTCGTTCCAGCAGGAGGCGACGCCGACCAGCGGCTGTGCGATCTCGGCCGCCGACAGGCCCATGGCATAGAGATAGGAGCGATGCGGCGCACGCGCCGGACCGACGGTCACATAGCGGCTGGGGAGCTTAGCCTTGGAGATGACTTTGGCGTCCATACTCTTCCTTGCCCCACATCTTCCTCGCAAGAGGGCGGTGCGGCCTGCTCCCATCGCCGAGCCTTTTGGCGCGTGTCCCGAGACAAGATCGAGGTGCGCCGGGTTTATGGCGGGAAATGGGCAATTTCGTCGGCCTGACTTCTAGCGCAGGGGTTGTTCAGAAAGTGTTGCCAAAACATCACAACGACACGAGGCGGAGCTGGTGCGGTTTATCTGCAACGCAGCCCTGGGGCCGACAGGCTCGGCCACAGCCCCGGAACGAAAAAGGCCGGGCATTGCCCGGCCTTTCATTTGATTTTACAGAGACTTAGAACTTGATCTTCACACCACCAGAGATCGCCGTGATCAGATCATTCCCGAAATCATAGCTGGCATCCTCGCCTGCAACATAGCCGTTCTCACCAGCCAATGTCCCCGAGTGGCCGCTGGTCAAAACGCCGACCGCTCCAGCGAGCCGCACTTCGATGTTGGGCTGCGGCGTATAGGCGACGCCGCCGCCCAGGGTCCACGTATCGGTCTGCGCACCATAGCCATGCGAGGTGCCACGATCCCAGGTCAATTGACCGGCGGCACTCCATTGATCATTGAACTTGTGGCCGATACCACCTGAAACGGTCCAGCCGTCACGATACATCAGGTCGAGCGACGTCACCTGACCCGGGCCGTTCGTGAAGCAAGCCGCCCCAGGCGCAATTGTTGGACAGATCGGAACGCTCTGCAGCACGCTCCAGTTGACCCACTTGATTGAGCCGAAGGCCAGCCAGTCAGGCGCAATACCGGACTGCAGTTTCAGTTCCAGCGAATCCGGCATCGACTCCTCTGCGCCATAGATCGGCCGAGAACCTCCAAGAATAGCTGGTAAGGTGAGTGTGCCCGAAATGTTGTCTAGCTTGACTTTCGAATTGTAGACCAAGCTGGCGCGGAGCGCGATATCAGGGATTTCGTAGGCAACGCCGGCGCGCCAGCCCCAACCGTTAGCCTCCAGATCGACACGACCAAGCAGCGGTTGTCCGAGGGGAGTAAAACCGACCAAGCTTTCCTTGAAGCCTGAAATGTCCTGATAGAACAACCCGCCGATAAAGCGGAGCTGGCCCTTGCCAGCATCAAACTTGTAGGAACAGGTGCCGGCGTAATTGTTGCTCTTGATATCAGTCTCGACGTTAGAAAGCGCTCCGTTCCACATACCTGGTGCGGTATGCGCGCCCCAAGGCTGCGAATAATCGACCATGCAGTCGACGCCCTGCACAACCTGGGCCTTCATTCCTATGCGCGGTACCCAATAGCCCTCGGCTCCGTCGGCCGAGGTACCAAGGCCGAGATTGGCTCCGCCGGGACCACGCGCATTCTCGTACTTACGGTCCGGCATCACATAGGTCGCTTCCGCGTCCGTCGCGAACGGCGCCGGATCAAACAGCAGGTCGATATCGTAGCCGCCACGTTCCAGGCCGCCGGCATGTGCCGAGCTCATTGCCGTCCCCAGCAAAGCCAGCGAAAAGCACCCTGCCCCCAGCAGTGCTTTCAAACGCAGATTGTTCATGGATGTCCTCCCCGAATAGTCAGTGCATCCAGCTAGAACCAATTCGGGTTAACGGTGCAACAACGAATTCTTGGGGCGTACATGTACATGTCCACCGGACGCATTCCGGACAAAATGCAGACCAGCGCAGCGAGGCAGAAAAACGGTTCGCCGGGCGTGTCTCACTCAGAAAAACGGGAGAAAATCGGCCAAAAAGGCCAAAAATAATCAGTTTTGAGCAGTCGAATGCCCCATTGTTACATTATGGCAACAATGGGGCGAAAACTTCCGTTTACGTCAACATTAACGCTACGGAATGCCGGTTTCGAGGCAAAAAGCCACCCCATTTTAGAGGGCCCTAAAGTCTCCCGAATCTGCCCTCAACCCGCTTCGCGAACCCTGGCCAGCGCCACCGAAAGCTTGCCCTGCGCCTCGCGGTATTCGGCCAGCTTTTCACGCTCGGCTTCCACGATCTCGGCCGGCGCGCTGGCGACGAATCTTTCGTTCGACAGCTTCTTGTGCAGGCGTGCGATCTCCTCGGTCACCTTGGCCAGTTCTTTCTGCAAGCGCGCGGCCTCGGCGGCGAGATCGATCAGGCTGCCGAGCGGCAGGCAGACCGTTGCCTCGTTGAGCACGATCTGCGCCGAGCCCTTGGGTGCGGCGTCAACCTGCGAGATGTCGCCGACGCGCGCCAGCCGCTTGATCGCGGCGGCGTGGCGCCCCAGCCGTTCGCGGGTAAGCGTGTTGGCTCCGATCACCATCAGCGGCGCGATGGCTGCCGGCGGCACGTTCATTTCCGAACGCACGGAACGAATGCCGGAGACGAGATCAACCAGCCAGTTGATGTCGGCGGCCGCTTCAGCGTCCTCGAAATCCGGCGACGGCCACGCGGCATGGCAAAGCAGCGAAGCGCGCTCCTTGCCCTCGCCCGCGGTCTGCGCCCAAAGTTCCTCGGTCATGAACGGCATCATCGGATGCAGGAGCTTGTAGATTTCGTCGAGCACGAAGGCGACGCAGGCGCGGCTTTCGGCCTTGGCCGCCTCGTCCGTGCCCATGAACATCGGCTTCAGCAGCTCCAGATACCAGTCGCAGAACAGGTTCCAGACGAAGCGGTAGGCCGCCCCCGCCGCCTCGTTGAAGCGATATGAGGTGATGCCGTCCGTGACCTCTCGCGCGGCGCGCGTCAGCTCGGTCAGGATCCAGCGGTTGACCGCCAGCTTAGCGTCGTTCAGCCAGAAATCGTCGTTGCGCGCGACTTCGTTCATCTCGGCGAAGCGCGTCGCGTTCCAAAGCTTGGTGCCGAAATTGCGGTAGCCGGCAATGCGCGCCGGGTCGAGCTTCACGTCACGCCCCTGCGCCGCCATCACCGTCAGCGTGAAGCGCAGCGCGTCGGCGCCATATTCGTCGATGAGGTCGAGCGGGTCGACGACGTTGCCTTTCGACTTCGACATCTTCTGCCCGTTCTTGTCGCGCACCAGCGCGTGCATGTACACGGTGTGGAACGGCTCCTCGTCCATGAAGTGCAGGCCCATCATCATCATGCGCGCGACCCAGAAGAAGATCAGGTCGAAGCCGGTCACCAGCACGTCGGTCTGGTAGTAGGTTTTCAGCTCCGGCGTCTCATCCGGCCAGCCCAGCGTCGAGAACGGCCACAGCGCCGAGGAAAACCAGGTATCGAGCACGTCCTCGTCACGGGTCAGGATTTCGCCCGGCTGGAAATTCTCGAGCTTGTCCTCGACCCAGGCCTTCCAGGGTCCTTCGAGCGCCAGATAATATTCGATCGCGGCACTCAGCGCCTCTTCCTCCGTCTTCTCGACGAAGACGCGCCCGTCCGGCCCATACCATGCCGGAATCTGGTGGCCCCACCAAAGCTGGCGCGAGATGCACCAGGGTTCAATGTTCTCCATCCACTGGAAGTACGTCTTTTCCCAATTCGCGGGTATGATCTTGGTACGCCCCTCGCGCACCGAGGCGATCGCCGGCTTGGCCAGTTCGGCGGCGTTTGCATACCACTGCTCGGTCAGGAACGGCTCGATCGGCACGCCGCCGCGATCACCATGCGGCACGGCGTGGCGATGCGGCTCGACCTTGTCGAGGAAGCCGCCTTCTTCCATCAATTCGACGATCCTCTTGCGCGCGACAAAGCGGTCAAGGCCGTTGAGTTCATCCCAGACGGCTTGGCGCTCCGGCGTCACCTCGAGCCCGGCGAGGAAATCCTCGTTGTCCCTGAGGTTTACCGCCGCCTCGACGGTGAGGATATTGATCGCCGGCAGCTTGTGGCGCTTGCCTACCTCGAAGTCGTTGAAGTCATGCGCCGGCGTTATCTTGACCGCGCCAGAGCCCTTCTCGGGGTCGGAATACTCATCCGCCACCACGGGAATCTTGCGGCCGACGATCGGCAGGACGACATTCTTGCCGACCAGGTGCCGGAAGCGCTCGTCGTCCGGATGCACGGCGACGGCCGTATCGCCCAGCATCGTCTCGGGGCGCGTCGTCGCCACGATGATGAAGGTCTTCGGGTTTTCCGGATCGAAGGCCACGCCTTCGACGGGATAGCGGAAGTGCCAGAGATTGCCGTTGACCTCCTGCTGCTCGACCTCGAGATCGGAGATCGCGGTGAGCAGCTTGGGATCCCAGTTCACAAGGCGCTTGTCCTTGTAGATCAGGCCTTCCTTGTAGAGCGTGACGAACACTTCGAGCACGGCCTTGGACAGGCCTTCGTCCATGGTGAAGCGTTCGCGCGACCAGTCGGCCGAGGCGCCGAGCCGCTTCAGCTGGTTGAGGATCGCGCCCCCGGATTCGGCTTTCCACTCCCACACTTTCTCGATGAACTGTTCACGGGTGAGGTCGCGGCGATGGATCTGCTTTTCCATCAACTGCCGCTCGACCACCATCTGCGTGGCGATGCCGGCATGGTCCATGCCCGGCTGCCACAGCACGTTCTTGCCGCGCATGCGCTCGAAGCGAACGAGAATATCCTGCAACGTGTTGTTGAGCGCGTGGCCCATATGCAGCGAGCCGGTGACGTTGGGCGGCGGGATGACGATGGTGAAGGCCTCAGCCCCCTCCTCGGCGCCGGCGCCGGCGCGAAACGCGTCGGCCTCTTCCCACACCTTGGCAATCTTCGGTTCGACGGTTTTGGCGTCGTAGGTCTTTTCAAGCATGGGAAAATGGTCCGCGCTGTCGGATTTTTGCTGGTCCGGTGTAAATCGGAAGGCTTTGACCGAGTCAACCGTAGGGGCCGCCTCGGCAACCGGCACAACAGAAAGAGGATCACCGTTCAGATAGTGTCTGTCCCGTATGCGACAATCCCTGGTGGCGTCGGCACTGTCACCGGCTCCAGCCGGAGAGGCATTGCACGCCTACGCCGCCCAATCCCAAATGCCAGCTCGCGTCGTACGAAACGAGGAATAGTGCGACGTCTCAGGACGCGCTGGAGTCCTCTGGTTTTTCTTTCAAAGCTTCGGCGAACTTGCGCATAAGCCGCACGAGTTCGTCGATGTCGTGTGCGTCCCAGCTTTCGAAAACGGCGCGAGCGTTTCTCTCTCGTGCTGCGTCGATCTTGTCGGTCATCGCCTTGCCCTTTGGCGTGACGACAGCCTCATTCACGCGGCGGTCTGTCTCGCTCTGCCGGCGCACGGCCAGGCCAAGGCTTTCGAGCTTCGCCACCTGACGGCTGACAGTGGTGTAATCGCGGCCAGCCCGGTCGGCGAGGTCCACTATCCCGATCGGCCCAAGCCGCTCTATCCCGACCAGCAGAGGAAACAGTGCGCGGTCGAGCGCAATTCCGGCCTCCTTTACCATCTGCTCATCGCGCTGAGGCCGGTTCATAAGGCTGGCAATCTCGATCAGCGCTCCGTGGAGTTCACGAATCTGATGACTCCCAATATGTGTATTTTTCACGTTTTTCATTGACGCCACTCCGACTCTCCATTATGTGCATTTTACACACAAGGAGATCGACATGACAAACGGTTTTGCGGCAGATGTGCTCATCTGCGGCGCAGGAGCGGCTGGCCTGACGCTGGGGATCGAGCTTGCACGGCGCGGTATATCCTTCCAGCTCATTGAGAAGATGAGCGAACCCTTCCGTGGCTCGCGCGGCAAGGGCATCCAGCCGAGGACACAGGAGATTTTCGAAGATCTTGGCATTCTCGACAGGGTCGTTGCCGCAGGCGGCGTCTATCCGCCGATGCGCGTGTATGGCGATGACGGCAGCTATATCGAAAAGGACACCGGCGAGCGCCCCGATCCGACCCCGGCAGAGCCTTACGCCATCGCGCTAATGATTCCGCAATTCCTCACCGAGCGGATCATGCGAGAGCGGCTGGCAGAACTAGGCCATAGGGTCGAGTACGGATGTGAGTTGGTTGGGTTCGAGCAAGGTGAGAACGGTGTCATGGCACGTCTTGCGGGGCCGAATGGCGAGCAAACCGTTCGCGCACGCTATCTTGTCGGGGCGGACGGCGGGCACAGCTTCGTGCGCGGCGCGCTCGGCTTGAATTTCCCCGGCAAGACGCTGGGCGTGCGTGCGGTCGTGGCGGATGTGCTGTTGACCGGGCTGGACCGCGATGCGTGGCACCAGTTCAACGACGGTGACATGGAGCGAATGGTCGCGATTTGCCCGCTCGCCGGAACCGATCTCTTCCAGATTCAGGCACCCATTCTGCTGGACGGCGAAGTGGACCTCTCAGCAGAACAGCTGGGGCGCTTGATTAATGAGCGGACCGGCCGCGGCGACGTGCGGGTGGATTCGGTCGCCTGGGCGTCGGCCTACCTGATGAACGCCCGGCTTGCCGATCGCTACCGGGTCGATCGGGTATTCCTCGTTGGCGATGCAGCTCATATCCATCCGCCAACCGGCGGCCAGGGCCTGAACACCAGCGTGCAGGATGCCTATAATCTGGGCTGGAAACTTGCCGCCGTCCTCGACGGCGCGGATGATTGCCTGCTCGACACCTATGAGCAGGAACGACGTCCGGTCGCAGAATCGGTTCTCGGCCTTTCGACCCGGCTGCTCGACACCCAGAAACAGGGTGGAATGCACCGCGGCCGCGAGGTGCGCCAGCTCGATATCGCCTATCCGGAATCGCCGCTCTCCAGGGAAATGGCCGAACGCAGCAGCGGCCCGCACGCGGGGGACCGCGCGCCGGATGCCCAAATCAGGGGCGCGGCGGGGCAACCATGGCGACTGTTCCAATTGCTGCAAGGGCCGCATTGGACACTGCTTGTTCATCAAGCCGGGAGAGAGACGGTTGGGCCACTCAAGGGGCTGCATGTCCACCACATCGGCCCGCAAGGCGATGTCATCGATGCCTGGGGACACCTTCGCGATGCTTATGCACTGGCACCGGGCGAGTGTGTGCTGATCCGGCCGGACGGATATATCGGTGTGATGGCGATTCTTGATGCAGACCGAACCGCGAAGCTCGAAACCTATTTGGCCCGCATGGGCCTAGTCCAACCCGGAGAAGACCCGAAAGACTGCCGAGATATGTTCGAACAATGAGGTTGGCGGGCTCTATGCTTGGGTCGGGCCTATATGAAGCGTGGAGCGGCGTGGTCGTGGCAATCGCCATCATCGGAGCTATTATTGCGGCCACCGCCTCCCTCGACATGCCGATCCTGAGATTACCGTGCCTGCGCCAGGGTGAAGGCGCAGCGGTGTCCAACTAGCCACCTAAGGCGACCCGGGAAAATCATTACGCGCCGCGCGCCACGCGCTCGATCTCCTCGCGCACCAGGCGCTCGACCAGCGTTGGCAGGTTGTTGTCCAGCCAGTCCTGCAGCATCGGCCGCAGCATCTCCTCGGCCATCTCGTCGAATGTCTTCTTGCTGCGGCTGGCAAAGGCGTCGGAGAGTTCGCCAAAGGCTGCGGCGACCTGCCGGCCCGTATGCTCGGAAAGGATTGCCGGACGGGCCGCAGGCGTTTCATCCGCCGCCTTGCGCGCCTCGTCGGTGCTCGCCGGGGCGGCGATCGAAGGGGTCCGCTCGAACGCCGGCTCCGGCATCGGCTCGTCCACCGGCGCTTCGGGCTGAACAACCGGCTTGCGAATGCCTGGTATCGCCTTCGCCTGCTCGCCGACCGCTGCGATCTCGCGGCGCCAATCGGCGACGATGGCATCGCTTGCCGCACCGGCCTCGGGCGTCGCGGGCCTGTCGGTCCTTTCGGCGGGCAGCGGCTCGGCGGCGATCCGGGCGCTCACCTCGGCAAGCGTCATCGACGCCCTTGGTGCCACGGGATCGGTTCGCTCCGGCGCTTCCATGCGCGCGACCGTTGGTTCGGCCGCCGATGTCTGTGCCTGCACCTCCGCCAGCGTGACCGGCTTCCTGACCTCGGGAGCGGCATGCAATTCGGCGCGGAGCGCATCGACGTCGGGAGCAGCGCCCGCCGCCGGCTTCAGATCCTGCCGCAAGTCATCGGCATCGTCCGGCTGCTTGCGGCCGCTGTCGCTGTCCTCGATGATCCTCCTGATGGAAGCCAATATCTCTTCCATGGAAGGTTCGCGCTGTGCGCTGCTTGCCGTTGCCATCGTCACATCCGCCGCCCTTGTGACCTGTTACAGACTTCCGCTCCGGTAAAAGCCGGATTCGAATCATGGCGACAGCGTAACCGACGGAGCGCCGTACGAGAATCCCCATTCTGGGGACATGTGGGATTTCAACAGATTAGCGCAATTCGTCGAAAAGCATGTGACGAGTTGCCGGCGCAGTTGCGCAAACAATGAAGCGCCCCGGCGTTTCGATCGAACGCCGGGCCGCTTCGAGAGAACTACTCGAATCTGTGGAGTTTAGCGGCCATCCGGCGTGCGCAGGCCGATCCACTTGTCCTTGACGGCATTGTAGTGCTCTTCAGGCCTGTACTTCGTCGCCTGCAGCGCAAGGCGCTCGGCCGAGAGGCGGCCGATCGCC
Source organism: Mesorhizobium sp. BR1-1-15 (assembly GCF_020165475.1). Taxonomy (NCBI): domain Bacteria; kingdom Pseudomonadati; phylum Pseudomonadota; class Alphaproteobacteria; order Hyphomicrobiales; family Phyllobacteriaceae; genus Mesorhizobium; species Mesorhizobium sp. BR1-1-15. Next base: position 150,475 of record NZ_JAIUIF010000008.1, read on the forward strand.
GACAGGATGGCATAACTCGCCACCACAACGTCGTGCTCGGAATTTGCCTGGTTGATCTTGGCGGTGATGACGGTGGCCTGCGCGTTGAGCACATCCAGCGTGGTGCGCTGGCCGACATTGCGTTCCTCGATGACACCGTTCAGCGCCAGTTGAGCGGCGTCGATCACCTGCCTGTTGGCAGCGACGCTCTGCTGCGCGGCGGTGTATTGCGACCACGCCGAGGCGACGGCCTGGCGCACCTGGTCGCGGCTGACGTCGACCTGGATGCGGGCCTCGCCAAGCGATTCCTTGTTCTGTCGCACGACCGCCGAGGTGCGGCCGCCCGAATAGATCGGGATCGTCAGTGTCGCACCGATGTTGGCCGAGGTCGAACCGCCGTTGCTCCCCTGGAGGTCGGGATTGCGATGCAGATAATCCTCCGAAATGCCGGCCGATGCGGAAAGCTGCGGCAGCAATGCGCCCTCGGACGACTTCACCGAAAACGCGGCCGCATCGACCAGATGCTGGGTGGCGAGGATCGCCGGATGCTCGGCCGAGGCGATGGCTATCGCCGAATCGAGGCTCGGCGGCAGCAGCCTGGCCAATGGCGAGGCAGGCCTGAGCTTGCCCGGCTCGTCACCGACGATCTGGTGATAGCTCGCCGCACTTGCCAGCGCCTGCGCGCGGGCGGCGCTGAGCGACGCCACGGCGGAAGCGCGCGACGCATCGGCCTGCGCAACGTCGGTGCGCGTGCCTTCGCCGACCTCGAACCGTGAGCGCGCGGCGCGCGCCTGCTCGGTCAGGAACTGCAGATTCTGCTCCGTCAGCACCGCGATCTGCCGGTCGCGAATCACGTCCATATAGGCCGTGGCCGCGCTCAACAGCGTGTTCTCCTCGGTGTTGCGCAGGCTTTCGACGGATGCCTTGACCCGCGATTCGGCTGCCGCCACATTGTTTCTCGTCTGGAAGCCGTCGAACAGGTTCTGGTTTATGACGATGCCCACACTGGCCGACCCCGTCTTGACGTTGGCGCCGCTGGCACGGGTATTCACATAATTCGTGTCGGCCGTCCCGGTGATGGTCGGGCGCCAGCCGGACTTGGCGATGGCCACGCTCTCATCGGTGACGCGTACGCCGGCTCGGGAGGCATTCAGCGAGGAATTGTATTGATAGGCCTTTGCAAGCGCGCCGGAGATGGTTTCGGCCGAGGCGGCCAGCGGGGAAAGCGCGGTCGCCGAAACGAGGACGGCGGTGAAAAGTGACTTGCGTAGAGACGGCACCATTAAACCCTCATTCGTTTTCCATGGGAACCACGCCGCACCGGCTTCTCCTTAGAGAACCGGAGCGGCGTGTCAGAATGTTCCCTGTCGCTCGGCCCAAAGTGCCCCCATTGGGATCAGCAACGATTGTTCAAATGCAAGCGACCATGACAAAGCCTCTGCTGCAAGGCCAAATCATTCAGAATTCGAAAGCATGCTCACGTTCGAACCCGGGTAGTGGCTTAATTGCCGCATTAAATGCCCGTCTACCGGTTACAACCCCCCCTGCTTTGAAAAAAAGCCGCGCCACGCCGGAATTGCCCTGCCCTTCGACCGCGACGAGGCGGCCGCCTTCGGCGAGCTGGTCGAGCAGCGCCGCCGGCACTTTGCCGACGCTGCCGCCGACGAAGACGACATCGTAGGGCGCCTTGGCGGCATATCCCTGCGGCAGCGGGCCCTGGACCACGGTCACATTGCCGCAGCCCAGCGATGAGAGCACCGACTTTGCGGTTTCGGCCAGCGCCGAATCACTTTCAAGCGCCACCACGGAGCCCGCCAGTCGCGACAGGATGGCCGAGGCATAGCCGGTGCCGCAGCCGACATCGAGGACCGAATCAGCCTGACTGATCTCGGCCAGTTGCATCAGCTTGGCCAACGGCGAAGGCTCCATCAGATATCGCGCGCCGCCGGGGCCGTCCGCGATGCGGATGTCTTCGTCGATGTAGGCGAGATTGCGCTGGCGTTCGTCGACGAAAAGCTCGCGGGGCACGGAAAGCATGGCGTCGAGCAGCGGCGTGCTGGTCACGTCGGTGGTGCGGATCTGGCCATCGACCATCTTGACGCGAAGCTCGGAGAAATCAGCGCTCATGTCCCAACCAATCCGCTTGCCGCGCCACATCGCGGTTCATTTAGACGGGAACGGCGAGCTCCCTGCGCTGACGCGCGGGAGCCCGGAGATTGGAGGCCTCGCCCGGAATCGAACCGGGGTGCAAGGATTTGCAGTCCTCTGCGTAACCACTCCGCCACGAGGCCTCGTTACTCCCGGCGTTCCACCCGGTTCCAATAGGTTGCGGCGAAAAAGCCGTCAAGCGGCGACAATGCATTCGCGACGGTTTCGCCTGCGCCAGTCCTCGCACCCCGCCCTAAATGCGAGACGGGGCGGTTCGAGCTGCGTTAGCAAGCCGTTAAGCATGGCGGAGGATCGGGAGAAACTCCGCGCACCGGGCTGCGTTGAGGCCGAGGAGGACTGCGCCATGCAGCTGGCCAAACCGGACGAGTCGACCAACAACGCGGACAGCTCGCCGCTGCTGGGGTGCGAGGAGCTGGTGCGCTACGCCATGGATTGCCTCAAGATAGAAGGCACCGGCCGGCTTTCACCGCGCGACCGCGCGCGCCTTGCCTCGGCTTCCGCCGTCCTGAAGGAAATCAGCGAGGATCTGAGAGCAGGCCAGCAGGACGCCCCGGAGGAGGCGAGCACTGGAACGCAGGATAGCGCTGCGATTTGATTCGGGCCCCAAAGGCCGCCGCGACGAAGCCGGGCAAGGTCCCCGGCGTGGCCGATCAATCCGGCCGGCGCCGCCGTTCCCACCAGACGACGAACCGGCGCCGATGGCGGCGCACCATGGCGAATTCGTAGGAGAGCACCAAAAGTCCGAGCGGCACCATCCAGAAACCGAGAATCGGCAAGAACCCCAGAATGCCGCCAATCGTCAAAAGCACGCCGATTGCAATCCTGAGGCCGCGCGAACGCGGCATGGTGAACTTGCGCCCGAAGACCGATATCTTTCGCGCCGGTGCCTGGTTTTCTTCTGCTGCCGTCATCTCGAATGGCTGGTCCGTCTGGTGGTTTGAGGATGTCACTTGACGAAAGCCGCGACCGCGCATTCGGTTCCGCGCCCTCGCAAGACGGCTAATATGAGGACGAACGCCGCCGATTGCGAGAAACGCCTGAGCGAAAAAGTCTCGGAAAAATGCGAAATGGTTCTTTGCAAAGCCGAAAAGGGTTTGCTATAGGCTGCGCCACTCGCATGAGAGCCTCTGTTCCCCGGTAGCTCAGTGGTAGAGCAACCGGCTGTTAACCGGTTGGTCGCTGGTTCGAATCCGGCCCGGGGAGCCAATCTTTTCAAAGACTTAGTCGATCCTGAAAATCTCCGGAAAACGGCTGATCTACAGCATATCTACAGAATCCGGTTTCGCTATGGAGCTGCTCTGATGATTGCCGCGATCAGCGTGACGGAAGGCTTTGGACGAACTTCACCATCGCCCAACGCCCTTTCACGGCGGTAACAGGGGTTCGATTCCCATTGGGCGTACCAGATATTTCAATGACTTGACTATGATTTGAGATTTGTGGTCCCGATGAGAGGCCCGAAATGCACCGCATTGTTGGTGAGATTCAGCACGACAGATCGATACCTTGATCCGAGGGATTGGCCCACCGTCGGCTCGAATCCCACCCGCTCCGCCAGTTCTATCCGGCCTCCATCCGTCTTGTTGGGCGTATCCCCGAAAAAAGAGAGAACTGCGGGCGGATCGTCGCCAACTCCGCTTGATGCGGCGCGTGCCAGGATGGCTTTCGAGCCGCTGATGCGGATTTCCTTCCCCTGCACGGTGACCTGCTGGACGACAAAGCGAGCATAGGCCTGCCTCAACTCAGGTGAACCATCGTGAGCTTATCCCGCAGCAGGTTCGACAACCTGGCGATCTTTTCCGGCGTTATCAACGTTTCGCCACTGCCGGCTCGTTTGCCCAGTTCGGCGACCTCAACCGCCAGCTCGTCACGGCGGACTTTCAAGCCAACCAGACGCTCCCGCAGGTTCGGGTCGTCCCCATCAAGCCCTTCTCCACGAGAGCGAGCAGGCGAGTAATCGAGACCTCCGCTTCCTTGTGGGAATGGCGTAGTTGCGCCAGTTGATCTTTGATCTGTCCAGCACGCTCGTTGCTCGATTTCGTGTAGGTTTCGAGCAGTCCGCCTAATCGTGCGGGCGCCAGCACGCGTGCCGCAATTTCGCCAGCCACGATCCTGTATTGAGGGATGCAAATATCAGAATAAGACCACTAGAGATTGACAGGCGAGATCGACCAAGCTGGTCCCTTGCGTTCTTCTTCCTTGAGGCTGTTGGAGCCCGAAGCTGAAGCGCAGACCGGTGAGGAAGGTGTTCACGCTCAGTTTCTCCGGATGTCATTCCCAGTGCCTTGGTTTGATCATACTCATAGCCAGCGGAGAGCGTGACCGGGATTTGCGGCAGGCGATAGTCGGCGATGGCGGAGACGGAGGCTGGGAAATGTCTGCCAATCCGGGCAGTCCAGTTAGCGTTTCCAGTGACTTTAGTTGCCATAACAATCTTCCTGATGTCCCCTCCGGGTCCGCCTTGCCGGGGTTGGAACGTCGACGTCGCCAGCCTAAGGTGATCCGCAGAGGGAGCCCGTCGGATGATCATCAGGGTTGAGTTGCGCAGCTTTCGCGGTTTCGAACGTGTCGAGGCTGCCCTCGCCCCTCATGCCTTCGTGTCAGGAGCAAACAGCGCGGGCAAGAGCACGATCCTCGAGGCAATTGCGTTGGCGGAAGGCTGCCTGCGCCTCGCCAAGCGACAAAATCATCACATGCAGATATCGTGGGGCGGAGTCTTGTTTCCCGCCTATCGGGTCCCGAGTTCGTCGGAGGACGAGGACGATCCTGTCCGTCACGAGTTCCGGGACGACGAGACGAGGATTAAAGCTCGATGGGAAAGCGGCGCAACGATAGAGATCGTGTGGCCGGACGCTACATATGATCAGGCGCCATTCTTTGTGCTGCATGACGAGAATGGGCGGGCCATTTCTACCCCAGCCAAGGTCCGTAGTCTGTTTTTACCGATTGTTCCGATACCGGTCATCACACCTCTTGATCGCGTGGAGCAGGTCAAGGACACCAAGTACATCGCGAAGCACTCCAGTGGCCGCCTGGCTAGCAGGCACTTTCGCAATCATCTCTGGCGGTTGAGCAAAACGTCCTCGTGGGACGACTTCCGAGGGTTTTGCGAGGACTGGCTACCGGAAATGCGCCTGGAGGACGTCGATCTCGATATGGTTGGCAATCGGATTTCCGTCTTCTATCGCGAACCGGGAAGCCGGGTACCAAAGGAATTATCATGGTCGGGCGATGGCTTGCAGATATTTATACAATTGCTGTGGCATCTCTACAGCGCCAGAGATGCGAGCACCATCATCCTTGATGAACCTGAAGTCTATTTGCACCCCACCTTGCAGAAACGGCTGGTTGCGCTCTTAAACTCCCTGCCTGCACAGATCGTCATCGCAAGTCACTCGTCCCAAATTCTGAACGCCGCCCCGCAGGACTGCATTCTGCACGTGGATCGCCGAAGGAACTTGGCAGTGCGTACGGACAGCCTCACGACTTACGCATACTAGCTGAGCTAGCAGCGCGTTTGCAGCGAGTGCCCTTCCGGCGTCCGCTGATACCCGGAGGGAACGCTCTTCTGGTGTTGCGGTCACACCCCACCTGCGGCGCCTGCGCCGGGTTGGCGCGCTTCGTACCGATTTCCGGGAGAGCCACTAGACGAATGCAAATCCTCACCATAATGAAATGAAGGGTGAAGGGGACGGCGAATCCGTGTTCGTTAGAGCAATTGGGAAGTATGCTTCCCTGGGAGTGGGGAAACTAGTTGGCCAGAACGGATCACTGCGGTCTGTAGAGTATTTCGATTCGCCGACATCGGAGCCTCTGGTCCACAACATTGGCAAAAGCAACATAGAGCATGTAGTCCTCCCGGAGCAGACGCGCATATATCATTTCGATGAGGCCGCTGGGGCGTGGGAAATTGGCCATCTGCTGAAAGATAGCGGTGAAAGCCAACTCATCCAGTTTCCAGAAAGCAAGTCCAAACGGCTGAAATGCAACTCTGTGTTCGTTCGGTGGGAACTTCCAATTAGGGACCCAACACCATTTCTCGCCAACAAAATCAGCGAGAGCCCTGGCTTTTCGGATGGACGCAGCGCGTTTGTCCGATCACAGGTGTCTCAGCGGGCCGCGTCGATGGGGATGTCCGCGCTGCTTGCGTGCGCTGTCGAACTCGAACCGCACCAGATTGAGGTGGTGCGACGGATCCTGCAAGACCCGGTGCAGCGCTACCTGCTTGCCGACGAAGTGGGCCTCGGAAAGACGATCGAGGCGGGCGTTCTTATCCGCCAATGCGTTCTCGATGTGAAAGAAAATTGCACGGTTCTCGTGGCGGTTCCTGCCCCACTCGTCAGCCAATGGCGCGCGGAGCTTTCCGAGAAATTTCTTCTCGGGCGCCATCTGGATCGCAGTATTCATGTGATTTCACATGATGACGATGACCAGATTCGAGCGATTCTGTCGAAGGTGACGATGCTCGTCATCGACGAGGCGCACCACCTGATCGACCTCGGTATCGCGAATGCGGCCGGCATCTACCAGGATATCGCCCGCGCCGTTCCACTAATAGAGCGGGTCCTCTTGTTGTCGGCGACACCAGCACTTCATAATGAGCGCGGATTTCTGAGGATGCTCCATCTCCTCGATCCCCTGACATATCCACTCGATGGCGAGGACTCGTTCCGCCGCAAGGTCGAAAGCCGGCAGCCCCTAGCAGAAATCGTCGCCGGTCTGACAACGGAAAATGTGCTGTTTCTCGATTATGTGACAGATCAATTGCGCCGGCTGTTTCCAGAGGACGAACTGTTACTGGAACACGTTGCCAAGCTCGGCGCCGTTGTCGATACGATGCCAGACGAGAGTGACCCGGCGCTGGTGGAAGCGATCGATCAATTGCATGACCACCTGAGCGAAGTCTATCGGCTGCACCGTCGTATCTTGCGCCATCGTCGTCGAAACGTCAGCGGGATAACGCCAGATAGAATAGGGGCCGCGATCGTCCGCTATCGCAGCAGCGATCGGGCAGCCTTGACCGCCGCAATGGAAGACTGGCGGTTCGGCGAGTCGGCGAAGCTCGATGAAGCCGGCCGCGAGGCACCGTGGGCGGATCGTGCGAAAACCTTTTGGCGCGTGCTCGATCGCGGATCGCAATATCCGAGCTCCGGGGCTGGGATAATCAGTTTTCTGGCACAGCAGACCGGGAAAATTAGTGATAAGAGTCGGTTCGAGGCGGTTCGCCGGTGCCTGGGGCGCCCTGGCTTGTTCGCGGATCGCGCGGACGCACTGATTGAGGCGTTGCAGCCGCTTGTAAGTACAAGCTCGCAGTGCATCGTTTTCTGTTCTGATGCCAAGACTGCCGATCTCCTGGCAAATCGAATCGCGAACAGACTGGGTATCGTCGTCGACCGCCATGACCCCAGCAACGATCTGTGGAGGGCTTTTAGCTACAGCGTCGACCGACCCATTCTGGTTTGCGATCGACGGGCGGAAGAGGGTCTGAATCTTCAGGGCGGCAATAAAGTCGTGGTTCACTATGACGTCCCGTTCAATCCCAATCGAATCGAGCAACGTTTAGGTCGCGCTGATCGCTATGGATCCGACCAGGCCGTACGGTCCGTCGTGCTCGCTTGCGAGGACGACCCTTTTGAGATGGCTTGGGTGGGCTATCTCGGTACAGCGCTCAAAGTTTTCGACCGATCGGTGGCGAGCCTACAATATCTGCTGGAAAGCACTATGCGAGGCTTCGCGCTTCCGCTGTTCGTCGAGGGCGCCGAAGGGCTCATTGATCTCACAGCGAGGAGCACCGGCGAACACGGCGAGATCGAGCGAGAAATCTCGGCGCTAGATCAGCAGGATGCACTCGATGCCCTCGGCACGCCACCTGCGGCTCTTTTCAACGGTCTCTCCGCGATCGAAGACGATTGGCGCGCGATCGCGAGCGATACGACGATCTGGCTCGAAAAAACTCTAAGATTTGAGCATCTCGACGAGCCGCGGTTCGCGCCTAGCGCTGGGGCAGGAACGCCGTTCCGATACATCTACTCCACCACCCCCGGGCGTCAAACACTCATTCCGCTACCAACCTTCCTGGCGCATTGTGACGCTGCACTAGACTTCGGTCCGAGATATAGAGGCGACAGGACGATCCGGACTATGCCCTACACCTTTCGCCGACGCACCGCGTTGCATCCGCGCGCGCGCGCCAATGGCGTGGGCTTGCTGCGCTACGGCGATGACCTGATCAGCGGCATTACGGCGTTCACCGAGTCGGACGATCGCGGCCGTTCCTTTGCTATGTGGCGCTTTGCTCCCAGCCATGTCGGCGATCCCACAGCCGATGTCTTCTTCCGGTTCGACTTCGTCCTCGAAGCCGACGTCGCGGCCGCGGACAGAGTTCTCAGCCGACACGAACGCAACGATAGCGCGGCGAACGCAGCGATCCGGCGTCGCGGCGACATGGCACTCCCGCCCTTTTACCGCTCGTTTTGGCTCGACCGCGAACTGACGCTGGTGACCGATCACGCGCTTCTTTCGCTCCTTACGCGACGCTATCGAGTCGAACCGGATCAGAACGGGGCTCGCGACCTCAATCTTAATGCTCGCCGGTGGCAACGCCTGTCACAGTTGCACCTTCCGGAGTTCGCCCATTGGTCTGACCTTTGCCTTAAGGCGCGGGAAGTGGCCGAAAACGCGCTTCGCGCGGACCCCGATCTCATCGAAAGCCTCGCGAAAGCGGAGCAGCGCGCTCTACGGGCCGATCAGAGGCGGCTGGGCCAGTTGCGGGCTCGCGCTCGCGCCGCAGTGAGTGCTGGCGACGACACCGAGCTTGCGTTTGAGGAGCAACTCGCTGCTGCGCTAACAGAGGGCATTCGCATCCCTCAGGTTCGGCTCGACACTGTTGGCGCGATCTTCGTCTCGGCGAGCCGCTCTGTCACCGAGCGCATTTCGAGTGACCTGTGATGGGCGCATTCGACTTCGTAGGTCTGCAAGACTTTCTGCTCGACCCTCGGAACGAGATTGGCGGCTCCGGACCTCGCGACGGGGTCTTCGATCGCCTAGCTCAGATCCTGAAAGCCTCACAGGCAACTGGGCGGCTGCAAAGTGCATATGATGCCATGGCCCTTTTTAGGCACGTATTGCGACGCCAGTCCCTTCGTGCGGGCCAGCAGGCGCAGTTGCGCGTACCCTCTCGCGCGGGCTGGCCGGACCGAGCTTCCTGGGCGAATTTCGGGGTGCGGGCTCATAGCGAGACGCAAGGCTATTTCCTAGTCGAAGCTCGACCGTGGCGCGCTGATTGGCTCGACGACAGCGACAATCCGGTTTTCGAGGACATCTTCGCCGAGCAGAATGTTCGGCTCGATTGGCAGCGGCCGATCGACCCGTTCCTCGGCGAAGCGAGCGGATTCGACAGCTATGTGTCGCCGGGCCAGCGCGAGGCGGTGCGCAGCGCCTTTCTGCTGCCGCCCGGAGAGACTCTCGTCGTCGCCTTGCCGACCGGGTCTGGGAAGAGCTTCGTTGCACAGGCCCCGGTCCTCGCCCGCGGATTGGAAGGTGGATTGTCGCTGTGCGTCGTTCCGACCACGGCACTAGTGCTCGATCAGGCCCGTCAAATGCGGCAAATGCTCAAGCGCCGCTTTCCCCGGCGTGATGTGCCTTCGCTCGCTTGGCATTCCGGCCTCAGCGTGGAGGAACGAGCGGCGATCAAGGCCGCGATACGCGAGGGCCGCCAAGGCATCCTTTATTGCTCGCCCGAAGCGGTGACCGGAGCCTTGCTGCCGTCGCTATACGAGACGGCGTACGCCGGATTGCTGTCCTATCTGATCGTCGACGAGGCGCACCTGGTAAGCCAGTGGGGTGACAGTTTTCGACCAGCCTTTCAGATGCTGGCAGGCGTGCGACGGGGATTGCTCGCGGCCTGCCCGACCAGTCGCCGCTTTCGGACGCTGCTAATGTCCGCGACGCTAACCCCGGAGACCGTGGAGACGATCGACGCTCTCTTCGGCCCGGCTCGCACGGTTCACATGGTCGCCTCGGTCCATCTGCGGCCCGAACCTCAATATTGGGTCCACCGCGAGGACGATCCTGAGGAGAAGGACCGCAAGGTCCTTGAAATCTTGCGGCACGCGCCGCGGCCATTCATCCTCTATGTGACTAAGCGCAGCGATGCGAGGCGGTGGATCAAGCGTCTGCGCAAGGAAGGCTGTGCGCGCATTGACTGCTTTCATGGCGAGACTGCCCACGCCGATCGTGTCCGGATCATCGATCAATGGTCCGACAACGAACTCGACGGGGTGGTCGCCACCTCCGCGTTCGGCGTCGGGATCGACAAGCGGGACGTGCGCACGGTGATCCATGCCGCCGTCCCGGAGACGCTCGATCGCTTCTATCAGGAAGTCGGGCGCGGAGGGCGAGACGGCTGTCCCTCGGCCTCATTCCTGATCTATTCGCGCGAAGACCAGGAAATCGCCAACCAGATCGCCTCACCTTCGCTGATCAGCGACGACCTTGCGTTCGAACGGTGGTCGACCATGTATGGCGGTAGCACCCAACTCGATGCGCTTGGCCGATTGCTCGAGGTGGATTTGGCTGCCGTCCCGCCACGGCTGCGGAGACAGTCCGATTACAATCAATCCTGGAACATGCGAACGCTGATCATGATGGCGCGGGCCGGCATGCTCGAGCTTGAATCGCAGCCGCCATCGCGCATCGCGCAGCAAGAGGACGAGACCGAGTTCGCATTCGAGCTTCGCAGTGATGAGCACTGGACGGACTATTTCCAGCGCACGGTGGTGGGCATGACCGATTTCGAGCACATGAGCCAGACGCGGTTCGAATGCCTCATCGGCGAGGAACGGCAGCGCGCGTTCGATGAGGCCACCGAGAACCGCGCGTTGCTCGACAAACTGCTGGGCGGCACGAGCGAGGTCTCGCTGCTGCTGGACGATCTTTATCGCAGCAACGCCCCGGGCCGGTCGGTGATCGTATCGCCCGCCTGCGGAGGGTGCCCGGCCCACCGCCGCATGGGGACGAAGAACACCGACTATTCGGCGCCGCCCGCATACGGCATCGAGCATGTCGGCCATTTCGATCTCAGCCTCTTCGTCAGCCGGTTCCCGCAACTCTATCTTGAGGAGCCCGTCATCCTTCCCGTCGAAGAGCCCATGGACGATACCGCTCTTGTCTCCCTGCTGCGCGACTTCGTCGCTATGTTCGGGGTGCGCGAGATCGGCACGCAGACCGCCTTCCGGGAGCGAAACCCCTCGCTTGCCGGACTACACAAGCACAGCGACGACCATGTGCTGCTGCTGCAGTCGCTCGAGGAGGAAGTGCTCCGGCCATCGTCGTACGAGCTTCCGCGCGTCACGGTCTGGACTGGCGCGGTCGGCGCCGGGCTGCCCAAGTATCTGTTCACGATGAAACGGCCGCTGCATGTCATCATGACGCCGGCCTCGACGCTGGATCCGTGGAACGCTGTGCGCCGCATCGCCGACACCGGAACCAATGTCCTGTCGGTCGATCAATTCAAGCTCGGAGCGCGCCTGTGAGTATCCTCAACCAAGCCAGCGACGGGCTGTTCAATGTGCTGATCGTGCTCGTTCGCGCCCTCGTTCGCTTCGGTCCAAAGGGGCGCGAAGACCTGATCCTCGCATGTGGGGGCGCGGCTGATTCGTTCGACACCAGCCAGTTGACAAGAACGTTGAACCGCTGGACCGAACTTGGCCTGTTCGGCGAAAATATGGGCGTCATCATTATCGCCGAGCCTTACCGCTCTGCCCTCGGCAAGAGCGCAGAAGATGCGGAAGCGCGCCTCCCTAAAGTGGCAAGGGCCGTGGCGTTGCTGCGGGCCAACAATATGCGCTTCTGGGAAAGCGAGGAAGCTAGGAGCGCCGATCTGTCGAGAGGCGTGGCGTGGATGCTGGCCCAGGATGTCTATACCCTTGATGCCAATTCCGACCGGTTGGCTGAACTGGAGGCGCGACAGTTGATCGACAGCGGCAGTCAGAAGATCGCTCAGAACAATACCCGCTGGAATGGCCTCAAAACCTGGATGCTATATCTGGGCTTTGCCCGCGACGGCGTGCAATGGGTCGTCGACCCCACCGAGGCGCTCCGCGACGCGCTCACCGACATCTTCGGATCGAGCCGAGAACTGTCCGGCCCAGCCTTCGTAGAGCGCACCGCCTCGGTGCTGCCCGTCCTCGATGGTGGCGCTTATCGGTTGCAGGTCGAGGCAGCGTTGAAGGACAGCGCCTGGCCCCGCCTTCGTGCCGGCCTCGTCTCGTCTTCCTTGTCTCGGGCGATCCAGCGCCTCGACCGTGAGGGCTTCATCACGCTTTCAAACCGAAGCGACCCCGAGGGCGTCGTAACGCTTACCGGCAGCAACGCGCGCACATGGCGGGATGTCTCGCATGCCGGGCTTGTTAAGGCAGGAAAGGCCCGCTGATGCTTGAGAAATATTGGCCCGAGCCCGATCACGTCAATGCCTGCATCAAGAACGAAGCCGAGACCGCGGACGTATCGGTCCTGCTCGCGGTGCATCAGCCGACTCCGCTCACGACGCGGAATGCCGGTACGAACATCGAGACTCCGGCGTCCGAGCAGGAATTGCTCGATGCCTTTCTCTCCGACGACGTTCCGGGCGGATATCTGCTGTTTCCGATCACCGGTCCCTCGGGTGTAGGGAAGTCACACATCATTCGGTGGCTTGATGCGCAACTCCAGCGCTCGCCGCGGCGCGAACAGCTCCACATAATCCGAATTCCCAAGAGCGCAAGCCTGCGCCGGGTCGTCGAGTTGATCCTTGAGCCGTTGGCCGGCGACCCGAGATTCGAGAAATCGCGATCGGACCTCACCCGCGCCGTCGCCGAAGTCGACAAGCGCAAGGCCGTCGTCTTGTTCCGAGCACAAATCGAGAATGCGCTCGCCAGCCGGGCCGAGGCCCTCGTCGTCGAGGCGCGCGAGCATAAGGAACGTGCTGCCGAGCTTAGACCGCTCATCGGCCATGCGCAGATGCTGCCTAAACTTTTCGGTGACGCGGCACTCAAGGACCATTTCGACGAAGCGGTTCTCGCCAGAGTGGTTGCGCGCGCCTTGCAGGGCCGTGAGGACGGGGTCGAGGGCGACGAGAGCCAGTCCCAGTTTTTCGCCAAGGATCTCATCCTTCCCGACGGGATCGATCTTAACAATGCGGCCCTGTCGGTTAAGACCTATTATCAGACGCAGCTCGCGGTCCAGGATGTTCGCCGCCGCCAGGCCGCGGCTGACCTGCTCAACACCATCGTCGATACAGCGATCGGCAACGTCTTTCAGCTCGAGCAGAGTACCGGCGGAATCACCTTACAGGACATCATCCTAGGAATCCGTGATATCCTGCTGAAGAACGAAATGGACCTCGTCCTGCTCGTCGAGGATTTCGCAGCGCTGTCAGGCATCCAGGACGTGTTGCTCAAGGTCTGCGTGCAGGAAGGTACACATGACGGCAAGAAGGTGCGCGCTACCATGCGGACGGCGCTTGCGCTCACCGATGGCTATCTTGCCTCTCGCGACACGATCCTCACGCGGGCGCAGCGGGTCTGGGTCATCGGCAACCGTGAGCAGAGTGATGATGAGATCAAGGGCGCAGTGATCGAGATGGTCGGCGCTTATCTGAACGCGGCGCGCTGGGGTGAAGGCGGCCTGCGCAAGCGGTTTGACCGCCGCGGTGCAGGCGACGGGCTCACCGGCTGGCTACCCGCCTGGCGTGACGAGGAGCAGAGAGATGAGGAAGGCGAGGCGCTAAACGCTTTTGGCTATTCCACACTAGGCCACGCGCTATTTCCATTCAACCGTCTCGCAGTCGAGCAGCTCGTCCAGCGGCATCTGGCGGAAGGAGGCCGGCTCGTTTTCAACCCGCGTCGCGTCATAAACGAGATCCTCCGTCGCCCGCTTCTGATGCGGAGCACGTTCGTCAACGGCAATTTCCCACCGCCCGACTTCCATGGGCTGCGGCCGAACGTCTATCTCGCCGGCTTGGTCAGACAGACGAGCCAGCCCGAACCCATCAAGCGGCGCCTGGCTTCCGCGCTCGCAGTGTGGGCCGGCAACGCCGCCGATCAAGCTGCCCTCGCCCATGTACCGCCGGCAATCTTTGCGACCTTCTCGCTTCCGACACCTAGCGAACTCGCCAAAGTCACTTTCGTGCCGGAGCGCGATTCAACGCCGCCGATTGGACCGACCGGCGGCGAAGATACGACCCCCTCGCCGCCGCCCCCGGCATTTGCTTTCGAGCAGGATCCGCGCGTGGCGACTTGGCTGAAGAAACTTGATGCCTGGACGTCCGGAACGGAACTTGTGCAGACCGACGCTCGCGAACTTCGCAGCGCGCTGGCCGCAATGCTGAAGGGCGCGATCAACTGGTCCGCGCTCCGGATTCCAGACGAGGATATCAAGGCGACTTGGCTTTGGATTGCTGGTGCGCGCAACAATCCTGTAGGCGGACGCATTCTCGTAGTCTGTGACCAGCGCGAGGATGACGATGGCACACTTCGCGAGGGCCTCCTCGGCGCACTGAGATTTGGCTTCAACGGTCACCGCTGGGACTATCCGGAGGCCGACGTCGATTATGTCGCGAGCGCCGCGATCATTGATCGCCTGGTCAGGCAACTGGTGCCGATTCTAGTTGCGGAGGCGAACGCGCAAACAGCAGTGGTGGGTCGGGCATTGCTCAATCAGTCGCGCATCATTGGCCTCTCGCCCCCGGTTCGCGCAGCAGCCGCGGAGCCTCTGCTGCGCGGACTCTTCTCGTCGCCCCCACAGGTCGAGACGCAAACATTCGAAGAGGGGTGGGATCAGCTTCGCGCGCAGGCGCTGGGCTCGGTCAATGGCCGAAGCACGCGCGCCATCCTGCAGGGGCTTCTGCTCGATCGAAGCGCGAGCTTCCAGGGTTCAGGAAACAAACCGTTCGCAATTGACAGCGCGCGCCTGCTAGACGTGCTGGCCGGCGATCCGCCAGTGGGTCCGCTTCCCGAGAGCCTTCCCGAGGAAGCACGCACGCTCATCCCGACGATGACCGACGCCCGGCTCTGGGGCAAGCTGCAGGCAGTCATCGCCAAGCTCCGCACCTTTCGGGCCGAGATCGCAGATTTCGTCGATGAGAATCTCGACAAGAACGCGTTCGTTGCCAACCTGCGCGAAATCATCCCGCTGCTGCAGAAGACGAATTGCTGGCCGTCAGGCGTCATGATCAGGCAAAATGAGTTCGAGGCGCGTCTCACAGAATTTCAGACAAGCCGCTTTGTCGACCTGGTGGACAAGACGGCGACGATCGTCGATGAAGCCGATCGAGAGCAAATCCCGAAGCTGCTCAATGCACTTGGATCGCTCGATTTAGGGCTGATCCAACGCACCATGTCGTTCTTGACCATAGCCAATGAGATCGTCATGGAGGCAGCACCGCGTGTAGCACAACAGCAGGCTATTCGCGGCCAATCCGATCCAAGCATTGCGGCAGCGGAAATCGCGAGTTTGCTCGAGGGCGTGAGTGGAAATCAGCCTGCGCCGGTGGAGGCTGACGCATGAGTACTTCGCTTCCCGCACGCGCAAAGGCGCTTCACGAGCGGCTGGTGGCGCTAGACCAACTTGGGGCCAACGTGGAGGAAACCGGTTTGCTCGAGGACCTCCGCTCGGACCTCGCGCCACCCGCGGCAGAGTTCAGTCGGGCGCTCGACAACCGCAGGCTGCTCATGGGCTCGGGGATCGAAACGCCGGAGCCGCCTTCGCTTGCGACTGTCCGCAAACGCGCCGCCTCAACCCTCGAAAGGTTCACTGCCAACGAGAAGGCGGCGACGCTCAAGAAGGGCAGCGGCTGGGCTAACTTGATCAAGGAGATCAAGACGGCGTCGACAGACCTTGGCGCCGGCGTCGTGAGGAGTTGGAAGGAGTACAGGCAGAGCGTGTTTACCGGCGAGGCCCCATCGGTGGTGAAGGGCCGCATTGCGATGACGCCCGCGAACACCGCCGCTTTCAAGACCTATGAGCAGCTTCATCAAGCGTTCCGCGCCGAGTTCGACAACCTGCCAGCCGACAAGGCGGCAATCGATCGCGTCAAGGCCCTTGCGGCAAGGCTGACCGAGACAGCCAAGGGGTTCGATTTTGACGTGCCGGCCGACGTGAAGCGTTTCCTTGAGGCCATTCAGACCGGAGGAGCGAAGCTCGACCTGCTCACAGACGTCGTGCTGAAGTGGCTCGAAGAGAACAATGCATTCGATACTTATCGTATCGTGCCGCGGAGCGCAGATGGAAGCCGATGAAGCCCTGTTGCTGACTGCGCTGGACAAGATTGAGCAGCTTGAAGCCCGGTTGCTGACCTGGGGTCTGGTCGACGGACATGTGTCGGCCGGCGAGATGCATGGGATCATCGATGCGCTGCTCGACAAGCCTGTCTTGGGGGCCGGCGTCAGCTTTCTGGACGCTGGTCATGTCATCGCAGAACTGATCAGCCGAGCATTGCTGTTCGACATCGGCGAGGAGCCAGGCACGCAATACCGGTCCCGCATGGCCGAAGGTGTCCGCCTGCTGTTCCGGTTGCGCCAACTCTTTCCCCAACATCGCGGACCAACCGGCTGGCAGGCAGCGCCGACGCTCGTAGCTGACTTCCGGTTCATCTGGCGTCGTCGGCGCTACCCGCGTCGTGAGATCAGCGCGGCGGCAGCGCTCGCCACCATCGCGGCCGCGACGCCTGACCAAGCTGCGCGTGCGGCGCTTTCGGCGCTGGTCGAAAGCTTTGGCCCGCAGTTCGCGCTCGCCGGATTCCAGGTCTCCGCGGCTGCACGAATCCTGTCGGGCTTAGAGGGCACGCAATCCATCGCGACGTTGGTCAGTGCAGGCACCGGCAGCGGCAAGACGCTGGCCTTCTATCTGCCCGCGCTGTCGCGTGTGGCCTCCCATATTCAGCGGGATGCCGCCGCGGGTCGCTGGGTCAAGGTTCTGGCTCTTTACCCCCGGAACGAACTGCTGAAAGACCAGTTTGCAGAGGTCTACAGTCAGGCCCGGCGGCTCGACGCGACGCTGGCCTCGCGCGGCCACCGCAAGATCCTGATTGGGACCTTCTTCGGTCCGACGCCGCATTCAGCCGAAAAGGCGCACGACGCGCGCAGCGGCTGGCGGCAGACATCGGCTGGGCTCGTTTGTGAATATCTGCGCTGTCCGGCTCCGGGCTGCGCCGGGGACATGGCCTGGCGCGACGCCGATCGGCGAGCCAGTCGCGAGCGGCTTGAGTGCCTCGAGTGCTCTGCCAGGATCGAGAGCGACGAAATCATCCTGACTCGCGACCGGTTGCGATCCGAAGCACCGGACATTCTGTTCACTACCACAGAGATGCTCAACCAGCGGATGGGGGACGATCGGTTTCGGCACCTGTTCGGAATTGGCGACCGGGCGCAGCGCCCCGTCGAGATGATGTTGTTGGACGAGGTTCATACTTATGCTGGCATCTCCGGCGCCCAAGTCGCGTTCTTACTTCGCCGTTGGCGACGATTGGTCCGCCAGCATGTCAGCTTCGTCGGACTGTCGGCGACACTCAGGGACGGAGCGCGCTTCTTCGCGCAACTGACCGGCTTGTATGAGCAGTCGTCGGTCGAAATCGCGCCGGCTAACAGCGACATGATCGCCGAGGGCGCTGAGTATCTTCTGGCACTGCGCGGCGATCCGGTGTCGCGCACAGCTTTGCTGTCGACCACGATCCAGACGGGCATGCTGCTCTCTCGGCTGCTGGACGCGCCCGACGAGCGAAAGAGCCGCGGCATTATCGGCGAGCGCGTTTTCATCTTCACCGACGACATCGACGTCACCAACCGCATGTACTTCGCCATGCTAGACGCCGAGGGTCGCAGGAGCAGCGGGGCGCCAGACCTGGTGAACAGGCCCGATGGCGGACTCGCGTCGCTCCGCCGGCCGCTGCCGATCGAACAGCGCAAGCTGCATGGCCAAGATTGGGAGGCAGTGGTCCAGATCGGCCACACCTTACAGCCCCAGGACCGAAAGTCGGTGGGCCGCGTGATGTCAATGGACCCCGGCGTCGGCAACAATCTCGACATTATCGTCGCGACCGCCTCGCTCGAGGTCGGTTTCAATGATCCGCGAGTTGGCGCAGTCATTCAGCACAAGGCGCCGCGCGATGTTGCCCAGTTCCTCCAGCGCAAGGGCCGCGCGGGTCGTTCGCGCCGGATGCGGCCTTGGACTGTGGCGGTGCTGTCGGACTATGGCCGGGACCGGCTCGCCTATCAAGGCTATGACCTGCTTTTCGATCCGGAACTGCCGCTTCGTACACTGCCTGTAGGCAATCGGTACGTCATGCGGATCCAGGCAGTCTATGCGACGCTCGATTATCTCAGCCAGGCACTGGACTATCAGCGGCAAGGCAGCGTCTGGCTCGACCTATCGGCCAGCACCGACAGCAGCTACCAGCGCGCGCGCCAGACTGCGCTTGCAGGCCTCATCAATCGCATCCTCACCATCCCAGCCGAACTGGACCGCTATTCCGCATATCTCGCCTCCGCCTTGAAGATAGACGAGAGTACAGTCTTGCCGCTGCTCTGGGATCACCCCCGGCCTCTGATGACGCAGGTCCTGCCGACCGCGCTTCGCCGGCTCGAGAGCAATTGGCGCGCCTGGGGGCAGCCCGGCGACGATTTCCAAGTGTTCAATTCGCCCCTGCCGGAGTTCGCGCCGGCGAATTTGTTCAGCGATCTTAACCTGCCCGAGGTCAGTATTGTCCTCCCACAGCCTGGTAGCGTCACGCCCGACAAAGTGGGGATGCCCATCGCACAGGCGCTTCGAGAGTTCGCGCCGGGACGCGTGTCACGGCGCTACGGCATGAGCCATGCGTTCGAGCGTCATTGGATGTGTCCGCCACTCGATCAAAACCGAGTACAAGTAGTTCCGCTCGAACCGTTTGCGCGTCTGGATAGGCTCAGTGACGGGCGGATTATCGTCGCCGGCTCGGTAGGACAGGTCCCGGTCTATCGTCCCCTAGTGCTGGAGGTTCAGCCGCCGCCCGGCACGGTGGTCGATACCTCGAACGCTCGACTTCGCTGGCGCGGCCAGCTTGTCGCGCGCGAGTCCGGCCTGGTGCTGGACCCGCCCCGGGGTGGCCCCTGGACTCCGTTGATCGAGGATATCCGCTTCTACACACACGAAGGGCTGAGCCCGATCGAGGTACGCCGGATGGCGCTCGGCAGCGATGCCGGCATTCGCTTCCGCGACGGCAGATCGCTGAACAAGGAGTTCCATTTCGAAGTCGCCGGAGAGGCGGCCGCGCTCGGCTTTGGCCTCGCGGTCGACGCGATGTGCATCCGGCTTCGCTTCCCTGAAGCCTTGTGGTCGAACCTCGGGGACGAGGCGGACCCGCGATATCGTGCGATGCGGACCGCGCGCTTTCATCACCAAGCAGTTTACGGACCTTTTCTCGAAGCAGTCGACAACCCGTTCGCACGCGACTGGCTGGCTCATCTCATGCTGGCCGCGCTCAGCAATGAGGCAATGGCGCATCGGATTTCCCTGAGGGAGGCCGCGGGACGCCTTGCCGACGGCAGCGCTGAACTCGACCTCGACCGGACGCTCAGCATCCTGTTCCAGTCGCCGATCGTCGACGATGCCAATGCCCAGGGTAATCAGCAGGACAAGCTTCGGCAGGATCTGGCTGGCTTCCTGGCCGACAAGGAGGTTGTCGACAGCCTGTTCAGCCTCGCGGCAATCCTATGGATCCCGATCGATGCTGGATGGGAGCCGTGGCTTCGCGAGCGTTATGCGTCTACCGTCGGCGCGGCAGCCTTGAGCGCGATCACGAACCTCTGCCCACAAATCGACGCCGACAGCCTGGTACTCGACGTCACCGCTGGCCCGCGCGAGCAAGACGATGTGCTCGCCGGGGTTCCCAATGGCGAGATCTGGATCAGTGAGATGACGCCTGGGGGCAACGGCCAGATCGAAGAGGCGCAGCGTCAATATGTAGAAGATCCACGCCGCTTCTTCAGCCTGATGACCGCTGCCCTGCGAGACAATGATTTCTCTCTGAGCGATTTCCAGTTGAGTCGCTTCCTCGCCGCCGTGGTCGAAGGCGACAGCGACGAGCCGCTGCCCGCTGCAACGCGCGCGTTTCGGCAGGCATCAGGTGCCGAGGAGAGCCATGCAAGCTTCACGGCGCTTCGTCACACCCTGGCGGATGAGGGTTTTGTCACCTTCCACGCGTTCCTTGTTGCGCTGACAAACCGGATCCTTCGTCCCGGCTCGAGCATCGACAGCGACGCCTTTTTCCTCGACGCGGTGCGCCTCTGGAATGCCGAGGAAGAGCGGCTGAGCGTCGACCTCGACGCGCGTGTGCTGGCCTATCGCCTGGCGCGGTCTGACGACATCGATGCAGCGCTCGGGCTCGCCGGAATCGACGCCCCAACGGTCAATCCCGACCAGTGGCGGTTCGGTGTGATCTATGGTCTGCTTTGGCCGCGCGGCGCCCACATTCGCCAGTCCGGGCTGAGGACCTACTCACCCTTCGCCGACCTGCCGGCACCAGACCCGTTGCTGCTGCAGGCCTATCTTGCCGAAGATGCGAGCCTGATCGATCTGGAAGTCGACGGCTGGCAGGATTATTGTCTTGATCGCCTTGCCGAGGTCGGGGCCGCCACCCTGATGTGTCGAATGTCGGCAGCACCGCTGCTCGCCGACGCCTTGAGCTTCCTCGCCACTAATCCGGTACAGACGGTCTATCTCTCAGTTTTCGCGCGCGTGCAGGCAGTCAGGCGAGTGGAGAACGTCTTCCATGTCGATGTCGATGTTGCGGAGGCACTGCAATGACCTTCGAGACGCGACGAATCTTCAAAAGCGCGGTGACAAGCCAGCACCTGATCCGCGAACTCCTTCAGATGATGTTCCTTGGCGAACTGCTGGCGCCCGGAGGCGAGCGCGCCTGGCTCGTCAGCCCGTGGATTAGCAACATCGTCTTGTTCGACAACCGCGCTGGAGGCTTCGGTACGATCAATCCGGAATGGGGCAATCGCGAGATCCGGCTGATCGAGGTGATGACTGACGTGATGGCCCGCGGGACGGCGCTAGGCATCGCGACGAGCCTTGATGGTCACAATGACCCGCTGATCGACGCGCTCGCCATGGCGGCGGACGAAGGCGGGCTCGCCGACAAGCTTTCCATCGTCCGCCGCCGGCACCTGCACACCAAAGGCGTGCTGCTGAAGCGCGGCCTTCTGACGGGCTCTATGAACCTCACCTACAACGGCCTCGAATTGAACGACGAAATGGTCGTCTACGACACCACGCCCAAGACGCTCGCCGAGGCGCGTATCAACTTCGAGTCCTATGTGGGAGCAGGCAGGTGATCGAGCATCTGCCCGAGCGAGAGCAGGAGTGGCTGGCGCGCTTCTTTTCGACGCCCAACGAGTTGAGCTGGTCGTCGCTGCTCGACGGGTCCGCTTCGGCACGAGAGTCGGACCAGGTGCGGCAGTGGCTCGGCCTTCTCGCCGCCCCGCGCCCGGGTGCGCCGCTTATTCTGCCTTTCGCGCGGGGCGGCAAGATCGCCGGCTGGTTTGCGACCACGCAGGGTCATTCCGGCGCGTACGAGCTTCGCGATGAGATCAACGCATGGTTGGGCCCGACCTGGCTTAGCCGCTTCGAGCGGGTCGCCGAGGACTCGAACGAGCCGATGGCCGCAGCGCTTCGGGACCGCTTCGGCGGAATTGTATATCGGTTCACAGGACCCGACGACGCGGCAATGGAGGCGATCTCTGCACGGCTGAGCGAGTTTGCAGGCGTGCTCGAACGGAGGCCGCCAGCAACACGCACGCGCGTCCGCCCAATTGGGGCCATCCGCAGCGACTTCGAGCGTGCGCTACTCGCCGGCGACGAAGCCCAAGCAGAGGCGATGATCGCCGAGCTCAAGCAGACAGGCCGCCTCAATGAGGAGAACCTCCGCTACCTTGAGGTGCGGCTAAGCGCTGGCCTTGGGCTGTGGCCGCAAATCGCGCGCGATCACTGGCTCATCAAGACGATGGCCGATCTGGCGCTGCCGCCGCAGATCCTCGCGGACCTGATCGAGGCACTTTACCGAACCTATGTCGATGAGGTGGAGGCCGGCGGCGAACCGGCCGCGATCCGTGATGCGTTCGCGCGCCATATCGCAATCCCCTATCCGAAGCTATTCGCGTCCCGCCGGGGAATTCGGGCGCCACGTGTAGTCAAGGCGTTTCTGCTGTTCGAGCAACTGCAAGCCAAACCTGACCCAGCGATCATCGCCGGGCTGCTCGACCTGTTACCGCCCGGCACCCCCTCGCTCTCCGCAGCGCCGCGCGCTGCAGAACCCGCGCTGACGCTGCTGGCAGCGACCACCGCGGACGAAGCTGACGAAGCCTTCGATGACGGGCAATTCGACCGCGCCTTTGAGTTCTATCTGCGGCTTCCTCCTAGCAGGAAGACCATCAGCCGGCTGGTGTCGTGCGTCGGGACGATCGGGACAACCGAGGCGCGCCAACGACTGCTTACTTTGGTGGATGAGGCAGGCGCGGACGTGGTTGCTGGGCTGCCCCCGGGAATTGCCAGCAAGATCGAAAGCCTTCGGGAGGCGCAATCTCCTGGTCCGCCACCAGCGGAGAAGCCGGCTGATGCGAGTGCCAATCCATGGATCAGTTGGGCAGACCAATTGCAGGCAGGCCGCGACCTCACCGCGGCTGAACAGGATGTTCAATCCGCGCCGACTAATTGGGATGCCGCCAAACTCCGGGAGAGCGGCCAGTTGGCGCGGCGGTTCGCCGACATCATCGGCGGTCTACACGGTAAAGCGAGCGCGATCGCGCGGGCGGCAGTGCCCCAGATGTTCGCGAGTATCTTCCCCACAGATGCCGTTCCACCGCCGGCGACGAAGCCGATCGCATCGCTCTTGTTTATGCTGATCGCGATGGATGACGCACTTTCTCGGACCGATCTCGACTTGCTAGCGCAGCTAGCCAGCATCCTGATCGAGCAAGGGCTGTCGTCCAGCGAGTATGTTTCCCTGATGAGCGATATCGAGGATGTTCAGCAGCGGGTCGGCTCCTATGCCTATCTACCCTGGAGCCTAGACCTCAGCGAAGCGCTGGCAATCTTGCCCTGTTCGTCCGCTGCGGAACGCGAAGCGCGACTACGACTGTTCCTGCATTTGCTGGGCCAAGCGTCTGGCTTCGCGCATCGCCTCGCACCGCACGACCTGATACCGATCGAGACCCTTGCAAAGGATTATGGCGTCGGGCCTGATGCGGTCAGCGTGCTTAAACGCAAATCCGAGGCGGAGGCTGATACATCCTCCATGCCAAGCCTCAATGGAAAGACCATCGGCATTTACACGCTGGCCGAAGCGGCCGGAAGCCGTGCCAAGGCTGCATTGGAGAAGCTGTTCCCGGGCTGCAAGGTAGTTGTAAATTCAGACCTCGTGGCAACACCGCAACTCGCGGGCCTAGCGAAGACCGCTGATATGTTCGTCTTCGCCTGGAAAAGCAGCAGCCACCAAGCATTCTATTGCGTGAAGGACGCCCTGACCAATGGCGAGCCTATCTGGGCCCAGGGAAAGGGAACGGCCAGCATCCTTCGTGCCGTCCTCGATCACTGGCCAGCTGCCGGCAATTCAGCACGAGGTTGAGCTGTTTCGCTGACCTGCCTCTAGAAGCGGTCCCAAACCTGTATTACGCACCAGGCTGGCGCCATCCCACGAGTCACACTTGATCCGGGCTCTCAACAGTCACTTTCGGCGAATTCGCGCGTCAGTAGGCTGCAACGCTCTGCCTTCATTCAGCAAGACGACGACCCAAAAAAATAAGCCGTGCTATATCGGGTGAATCGGCTGAAGGGGGAGACATGAGTGAGAATCAAAATGGAGAAACTGGGCCGAGAGCTAACAAGATCGTCACCCATGCTGATTTGGGGTGGTTTGAAGCCATCGTCCGCTCATTTTGCAACAAAGGTATCGACTTCTACCCACGCCTGGGGACCGAGAAGATTGAGAGCGTATCGTCGGGTGCGATCATCAAAGAGATGGTCGACGCGACAAAGCGTTGGAAAGACCTTGATCCTGCTGATGAGGATTTGGACAAAGCGATCGACCTCGCCCGCGCGTCACTGAACGAGGCGAAACAGCAGACCGAATATCAGGACCAAAAGGCGACTCGTTTGCTGACGGTTACAACATTTCTAACTGCACTGGCCGGAGCCTTCTTCACCACCTTCACCGGAGAGTACCCATTGCAAATGATTAGGGCCGTTCCAGTCGGGTGGGGTTTACTCCTGGCGGGTACCTATTTGAGCTTCTCTCTTTTCGTGTTGTCGGCGTTGACTGGTGCCCTCGTCACCTTCCACGCCACACGGACGACGTTCAAGTATCCGGCTGAGGCGACAGTCGATGGTCAAGCTGGACCAACTCGATCATACCTCTTTTTTCGAGAGATGATTGGTGTCTCGCCGACCGGTTGGGTTAATTCCTTTGTCACCAACGTAGAAAAAGATGGGAAGACCCATATCGCTCTGAGGCCAGAGCTAAAGGTTAAATACCTAGAAAATTATGTCGTCGAAGCGTATTTAGTTGCTACGAAAACTGCAGATAAGCTTAGATATTTACAACCTGCTCAACTTCTGCTCGCTTGCGCCCTACGTTTTCTTCTCATATTTGTGGTTCTCCTAGTGATTGCCAAAACAACCATCAACCCGACGAGGCCAGCGTCGGATTCTTGTGGAATTGAACTTAGCCTGTCGTTAGGGCCATTGGTCAACAATTTGGTCTCAGGGACCGCAGCCCCAAGCCCTTGTAGAGGACCGTAACTCATGAGTCGCAATCCTGACCTAGTTGCGGTGTTCGTCGATGCCGACAACACGTTGTGGGACACGGATGCAGTGTTCGCCGGCGCACAGGTTGCCCTTCTTGGCGCGGTCGAATCCAGGATTGGCACCACGACACCGCAAGCAGATCGCCTTCGGTTCGTGCGTGCAATCGATCAGGCCCTGGCAGAGCGCCATCATGCTGGTTTGCGCTATCCCCCACGGTTGCTTGTTCGTGCCACCGAACTGGCACTCAGGGGTGCGAAGCCTAACGAGGCGGCCCGGGCTGCATGGGGTGGCGGCAAGGACTACCTCTTGTCGGAGGGAGATCTCCCCGCAATCGAGGAGAGCTTTTTTGGCGATCTGGCAAAGGTGCCAAGAATTCGCCAGGGTGTCGCACAGGGACTTCGTAAGCTCAAAGAATCGGGCTGTCTGCTTCTGATTGTGACCGAAGGAGCAAAGGCTAAGGTAGAGCGAAATGCCAACCTTCTTGAACTCACCAATTTTTTTGATCGGATTATAGAAGGCCGAAAGACACCGGACCTCTATAGGCGGATGCTTTCCTTGACTGGCGCGCCTGAGCGAGCCTTCATGGTTGGCGACCAACTCGACCGTGATATCGGCCCGGCGAAAGCAGTTGGGTTTGAAACAATCTATTTCCCAGGAGGATTTCAGCCACGCTGGACACCCGATCAAGCTTCGGTGCAGCCAGATCATGTAATTTCCAGCTTTGACCAAGTGCCTGCGATCGTCTTTGGCCCGGTAGCCGGCAAGGTCGAAGCGCGAGTCCGACATACCTAGCGCCAGCGCAACTCGGCTAAATAAAATAGTCCCAAGCGCAAGCCCCGCGTTCGCGAAGCGACAGCAAAGTGACAGGACGAACCGACGCCGAGGCCAAATGCTTTCGAAGCCGCCTTCCAGGATAAAGGCTCCCATTCTTGGTGATCCTGGTTTGTACGTTGTCCCGGAGCGACCTTTTTTGGCTGCTATGAACAGCAGGTCTCCAGATTTCAAGCCGGCATAAGGCCGAGTCGACGGTCTCGCGCGCGCAGCAATGCCAGGAATGGAAGGGCGGCCAATACCATCCAGGCCTTACCTACGACTTGTCCTGCCAAGAATTCAACAGAACCGAACGCCAGGCCGAGAAACACGATGCTGTCGATGACAAGCCCCACCATGCTGCTTGCGACAGCGGCGCGGATGAATCCCCGGCGCTGCAGCGGAGTGTAGACTGCTAAGTCAGCAATTTCCGACAACAGAAAAGCGATAGTGGAAGCGACGACCAGTGCTGGCGGTGCAAAACTCGCTGACAACAAGGCACCAATCACAATCGCGGCGGCGGCCCATCTTAGTCCAAGTCGACGCTGAACAAGGTCGCGCAGCACCAAGGCGAGACCGACCGCCAACACACCGCTAGGAGCCTCAATTCCGGGCGCCACGGGAATCAAACATGGACCATTCGGTATGCAGGTCGTCCCAACATTCCCGATTAGCCAGTTGGCCAGCGGGATACACCCAGCAAAGCACGAAGCGAACACAACTCCTTCCGTCATACGGAGGCGGTCGACGTCAGCCATTGGAAACTTTCTCCGTCAACGGTGGCGTTGCATCTCGTTCAACAAACTGTCGATATCCTTGCGCGCGCAACTCGCAAGCCGGGCATGTACCGCAGCCGTATCCCCAGTCGCGCTGATCAACACGATTGCCATTGTAGCAGGTCTGCGTTTCGTCGCGGATCAAGTCCACGAGCACAGCTCCACCGAGACTTTGTGCTAGGCGCCAGGTTTCAGCTTTGTCGATCCACATCAAAGGGGTGTGAATGACGAAGCGTTGGTCCATCCCTAAGTTCAGGGCGATTTGCATCGCCTTCATCGTGTCATCCCGGCAATCAGGGTACCCCGAATAGTCGGTCTCGCAGACGCCAGTGACTAAGTGTTGCGCGCCACGGCGATAAGCGAAGGCTGCTGCAAAAATCATGAACAGCAGATTGCGACCTGGCACGAAAGTATTGGGAAGGCCATTGGCAAGCATGGCGATTTCGACGTCACGAGTTAGCGCCGTATCGCTGATTTGGCCGAAAACGCTGAGATCAAGTACACGATCCTCCCCCAGTTTGCGTTCCCATCGGGGAAATTGGTTGCGTATGGCGCCCAACACTTGCGGACGAACCTCAAGTTCGACCCGATGGCGCTGGCCATAGTCGAACCCAATCGTCTCGACGTGCGCAAACCGCTCAAGCGCCCAGGCAAGACACGTGGTCGAATCCTGCCCACCGGAAAACAGAACAATGGCCTTCGACTCTTCCATCTGGGATTCCTGTTCAGCCTTCATATTCAGCCCAGCAATCTGGCGTCTCGTAGACGACAACGGCAGACGTCTGCGGAACCGCAGGCTTGATGCGGTTCCAGATCCATATCGCAATGTTTTCGGCAGTGGGGTTTTCCAAGCCTTCGACATCGTTGAGACAATAATGGTCGAGCTGAAGGAGCAGTGGATTAAAGGCAGCCTCCACGTCGAAGAAATCGACGACAAAGCCGGTGATAGCGTCAACGGGGCCCTCGAGGCGGAGTTCGATTCGATAGGAATGGCCATGCAGGCGGTGACAGCGGTGCGTCAACGGCACATGGGGCAACCTATGGGCGGCTTCGAAGGTGAATGCCTGAGTTATTTTCATCTGATTCCAAGTTGCTTGTGAGTTTGCAGGCTGAGTTGCCAACGGGGGTTCGCTAGGCAATAGGCGACCGCGTCCTGGGTATTCGATACGCGATCAGGCCCATCCATTGGCTGGAGCAGAAAATGATCGAAGGCCAGCGCTTCAAAGCGCTGCGGTTCTGCGCCCACCTGCGGAAATACCAACTTGAGTTCGTTTCCGGTTTTAATCGCGATTTCAGCGCCTGACTTTGGACTGACGCAAACCCAGTCGATCCCTGGGGGTGGCGTGAGCGTACCGTTGGTTTCGACGGCGATCTCGAATTCCTTGTCGTGCAGGGCATCGATGAGAGGCGGGTCGATTTGGAGGAGCGGTTCGCCGCCTGTCAATACGACGAACCTGCGTTGAGACAGTGACGGAGACCATTTTGCCTCGATGGCGCTTGCTAGGTCGTCGCATGTTACAAAGCGACCACCACCGTCGCCATCCGTGCCCACAAAATCGGTGTCGCAGAACTGGCACACGGCCTTGAGGCGATCCGCCTCCCTGCCGGACCAAAGGTTACATCCCGCGAAACGGCAAAAAACGGCCGCGCGTCCGGCCTGACGGCCTTCACCTTGGAGAGTGTAGAATATTTCCTTAACTGCGTAGCTCATCGTTAGCCAACTGCCCTATCGAGGAGTGGAGTCGGCGCCGCTTTGCGCCTCCGGCGCTGATCTGCCTTCACGACGCCGACAAGATAGTGTTTCAGGAGCGAGATATCGCGATTGACGTTCTGAAGCGCGTTCCAGCCTCGAACCTCCCCGCCCAACTCCCATTTACCTTCGGTCCAAGCGGTTTTGCCCCTGAGACACTGGAGGCCATCTTGAAAGTCGTTGACGGTGCGAGCGCTCCCGCGCTGCGCCAACACTTCCATGACATCCCCCATCGCCTGAATGCCAGCACCATGTAACAGGCGCGACGAACTGGGGTTGTGGCCATGCCAGGCCTCGGGAAACGCTCGCTTCACTCCGTCGAAGAAGTTCGAGATAAGTCGGACGCAACTCGTTTCACCGTCATGCGATTTTATCAGCTCGCGCATCACACCGTTTGCAAGCGATTCCATGATTATTTTCTGGATAACCGTATCAGCGATGATACCGCCCGGGGATGTGTGTTGCTTAATGTAGCCTTTCAGCGCGGTATTCTCGAAATTGAGGCGCGCGGTCAGGTTCGCCGCCATGGACCGCCGGCTAAGGCGCGGCGGCAAGTCGTCGACCGTCGGTAGCAGTTCGTAGATGAGCGACTTGGGTAGCGGTCGAGTGTTGTTGATGAGCACGAACTGGCGCCGTAGTTCTGCATCATCACGGCAGATCAGTGCCGAAACAAAGACCTGGAAGTCGCGATCAATCTGGGTAAGCGCCGAAAGGCGTTGTTGACCATCGACAATGAGCCCGGGCGTGCCCCCGCTGATGTCGATTGTGAGCGTAGCGGCCCCGTTGCCAAGATCATCAATTGCGACGCGATCGGTGAACGCGACTACAATAGGGTTGGGGAGCACAGCATTTGGCTTTTCGAGATAGTCGCGAATTTCTCGAATGTGGGCTGCAACCTGCGGTCGCTGGAACCCGCTGAGTTCGCCCTGTGCATCGCGGCCAATGCGCTCAATCGACGCAAAGCGCAAGACGTCAGCAGCTTTCGCCGCGAAGGTGAGTACCTGATGCTCAGGACTCTGCTGGGCACAGACAGCGAGATATTTCATCGGTTCGATTGACAGCACGCTTCAAATCCAATCGTTCAATATGATTTTTGTAGACAGCGAGATTGTGAATCCCGCGGCGTTTGTTGCGATTGCTGCCGCGGAAGATGATTACCTCTACCGACGTGGCCGCGCATATCGAGCAAGGACATTGCTGCCATGGCCGTTCCGACAGGGTTTCCCGATAGCGCTTCGCGAGTTGCAAAAGCGCTGGACTGTTTTTGCAGTCTTCGTACGGCTTCTCTTCAAATAGCGGCGCACTGTAGGCGAGAACATTATGCAGCGTCTCTTCAAGATCGGCTTCGCCGCGATCGAAGGCGCGAAGCGATCCAAGCGCCGCCCCCTCCATGCGGACCAAATCCTCGGCGCGGAACATTCCCCTTTTTACGCTACGCTGGAGCCTAGGATTTTCGATCGCCTGCGGCACTCGGATCGACGTGAAGTACCGCAGCGCGAGCCCGTCGCCCGGAAGATAATAATTCTTCTTGGCATCCTTGAACGCTCGTATCAGCGGCGATGTCGTATCAAAGCTGGCGATGTCGTAACCGTGGAAGCTGTCGATATCGTCAGCCTTAGCGAAACCTAGAATATGAAGCTTGGTTGAGGCTGGCACCGCGGCGCGAATAGCGTCTAGGCAAATCTTGATCTCCGGCGACTTGAGCGGAACCATGCCGCCGATTGCCAGATACTCGTACCCCATGGTGACGAGCCTCCGCGCGGCTTCGGCCATACTGCCCGGTGACCATCCCTGAACGACCCCCAGCGGCGTGAAACTCGCACCCATCTGCGCGGCTTCACGCTGAAAGTGATCGGCGTTCTCAAGCGTTATGTCGAATCGTTGCTTAGCATCGGTAGCCCCACCTTCCATCCCGACGCCGGCGGGATCGAAGTCAAATATGACATGGTCGACGGAACAGCCGTGAGTGAAGCCGCACTCGTCATAAAACTCGGCCATTTCTGCCGGGGTGTATGGCGGACGCTCTTCGTTGACATAGGTGAAGGCGCCGCAGTCGCCGAAGATGTCCAAATGCGTGAACTCTGGCTTGTCGAGGCGGAGAAATTTGCGGACACCAACCAAGCCAAAGCGCCGCGCCTGGCTCGCCGTGTATTTGCCCTTCACACGGTGGTCTCCAACAATACCGCGCGACACCAGCACTCCATCATAAGGCGCATAGCCCAAGATCTCGTGCGGATAAGCATCGTCCCAATAGGGTTGCCGCTCCGCCGGACTGCGATCGGCTATGAAGTCGAATGCGGGATCTACATAGTCCAGGCTGTCAGCAAAGATGAATTTCATGCGACGCCTCGCGCGAGGTCACGCTCGAGGTGCATCAGATGATCGCTAAGCTTGCTGATGTGCTGCGACGTTGACTGGATATCGTTCCAGTCAATACCGAGGCCCTTCCAAGAACCGCTCGTCCACGCGCAATGAGGCGCGAGGCGCTTGAGTGTGGCGCGAACCGCCGCCACGCGATCGGACGCAGCATCGGCCCGAAGCATGATAGGGTCCATCAGCGCGCCCATCGCTCTTATACCTGCGCTGTGCATAAGACGGCTCTCAACCGGGGGCCTACCCCAAGCGTCGGGGAACGTATCGCGGACCGCTGACCAATAGAGCAACAGGGCCTCATACATTGCCTCTGTGTCGTTGCCACGTCCATTGTGCTTAAATTGGCCGAGCGCCCCCGCTGGCGTTTTGAGGCTCATGCGCATCGTTTCGATGAGCGAATTGTCGGTGACGATGCCGACCTTGTCCTTGCCGTCAGATTCGCGGCGGATCAGTCCGTAGAATGGCGAACTTGGATCTGTGTTGAGCGCCTCGCAAAGCGCACTTGGCAACTGACGCGCAGCAAGGTCACGCGGTAGAAGAACGCTGACCTCCGGAAGCAACTCATTTATCAAACGCGTAGGAAGCGGTTTCGCCTTGTTTACCAGAATGAATTGCTCTCGCTGTGTGGCAAGCTGTGCTGACACAAAACCGATTACCGGGACAGCAATCGACCGATCCCTTGCCTCCGCAAGTGCTAGTGAGCGTTGCTGACCGTCAACGATCCACGCTGCTCGTCGTCCCTCCGGGTAAATCGGGATCGTTAGCGTACCTGCGTCCCCAACCTCGCAGATATTTCCTGGTGCTCGCCCGCGCGCCGATGCAAATTCCACCTCGGGCGCCATTGCGAGGATGATGGCATTTGGGAAAAGCACCGGACCGCTGTCCAGAAAAGCGGTGATCTGCTTCACATGTTCACGGATCACGCCGCGCTGAAATCCCTTGAGTTCTTGCTCCTCGCGACGGATACGACTGATATCGGCGATGCGCGTGATGTCAGAGCCTTGAAGAAAGAATGCGAAAACCCCGGTTCCACCTTGTTCAGCACGAACAGCTCGAATTTTTAGATGCTCCACTGCAGTCATGAACGTTCCGCCCTGACTTCGCGCACCAGCCCCGCCAATCTGCCCTGTTCGCAGGCGATATTTAGTTCGTCTCGGAACAGCCGCAGAAGGCGGGCGGTGCTACCGTTTGCCATAATCCAATGTTCATTGATCAGACGCCGCATCGCGTCATCGTCACATCGTTCCCGCTCAACCCTTGCCGGATATCGCCAATCCCGTAGCATGGCAGTGACGTGCAGGGAGTCCGTTGCCGCGTCATTGCTACCGAAAGCAATGTGTACATACTCAACGAAGTGCCGAAGGGCCCGCGAGGCAAAGTCACTGCGCGTGCCTCGCATCGTGCTATCAGGTCCGTCGAGCCGATCATCGTACGGCATCACGAAACTCCGCAACTCGGGCGCTATCCGCTCGACTTGGGTGCGAGTAAAAATTCGAAGGCGGTGCCGATCTATTGCCGCTAACTCGACCAGATCCAGACTGATCATATCAAGGTAAGCGTCAGAAAGTGCTGCGCACACCAGACCATCGGATTGCGAAATGATGGGCCGGAGAAGCTCTGAAAATGGCGAGGACCGGCTGAGTTCTTTCCACCATACCGAACGGACAAAACTCCCTGTGACGCGCGCAGCGATGCTGTCATCAGCGTCGAGCAAAACCGTACACGCATAAGACGGAACCTCGGCCGAGGCGGCGATCAAGCCCAGACCAGCCGAGACCACGTACAGCCGCGCGTCTATCGCCTGTGCTGCGGCAGTAGCCTCCCTGAACGCCCTACCCCCATAAAGTTGTGAGGCCGGGAATCTGGGCTTGGCCAGCGCCAGGCGATCACACCATCGTCCTGCGAGTTCGACCAGATTTGCTTGCAGAAGAGAGGACGCACGGAGACTATCTGTGACCGGTTTGCGTTTGCGGTTCGTACAAGTCGTGATCACCAGCGCCACAAAATCCCGTCCAAGGTGAGCGGTCTAACGCATTTATGCATAGGCGATCGAAAGCACATTGACCACATTAAATCGCACTTTTTCCACTCCGATTGACGCGATAAATGCTGTTAGCATGTTCGCGCGCGCAGCACATGGGTATGGATCGGCGGGCATGCCCGATCTGAAACAAATTACCGCCCAAATCCGCCCTGCAGCTCCGCGACCAGCTAAGCTGAAGGCCGCCCACAAATTATATCGTCAAGCCGGCCGCCCCCCCCGTTAACGGTGAGCGAGGGTGCCAGGGGCAAGGTGTGCAGCGATCAAAGGCGTGGCGGGTCGACTCTAGCCCCCGAGCGGGCTGCGGTTGGCCTGATGCGCAGCCTTTGCTCTTGGTTCTGTTTTGGGCTGTCCTACCTACAGCTATCGAACCTCTTCGGCAGTTGTCTTCGCGCTGTAGCGCCCGCGGTTCGGATCCATGCATTGTGCGGAAGTACTTCGCCGCATCACCGTCACCTTTTGCGCTCCTTGAGATCTGGTGAGGCGCGATCAGCCCCGCATCGTTGAGCGCAGGATGGCCTGCATGTGTTCTTCCAGATCAAGCTCGCCACGAGCCTCAACGGCGAGCAGATATTTCGCCTTGGCTCGGCGGTCATCCCGGCTGATCGCCGGATAGGAGCAGACGGCCAGCAGTGCCTCTTGCTCGACCTTGTCGGCCCGGTCGCGGTCGTCCCTGTTGCTCCCCGCTCGATGAACAACGCGGTGGAACGCCGCATAGGCCGCCTCATGAGCCGCGATCAGTGCCTGCAGCTTCGGCGAGGTCCTTACGTCAGCGGACACGGGATCGACAGCAGCCGCCGCGCCGGTCAGCGCGAGAAGAGTACGGCGGGTGATCGCGGGCATGGATTATGTCCTATTAGCTGCCGACCATGCCGGACTGTAGCACCGCCCCGAGAGTGCGCAGAGAGGCTGACACGCTGTCTGCTGACAATGCGGTCCAGTTGGCCACTCGAACCGAAATGGTCTGGTCATGTGGGCGCTTAAACGCCCGAGCCATCAAGTAAGGCGTTCTGAAGATGATGAGTTCGGGGAGATTGGTCCAACGCTTGCCGGTGAGGCGGCTGCCCCGTTCGCACCCGTTGATTAGCTCACCTCCCGCAAGTACCGCTCCAACTCGGTCGCCAGGATTAACGTGCGCCCACCTGCCTTGCTCCGGCGCAATTTCCCCTCTTTAAACAATCCATACAATTTTGCCCTCGAAAGACCCGTAGTCTCGCTCGCCTCACGCAGCGTGTAAGCAAGTCTTTTGTTCAGGCGAACGTTGTCAGCCTCGGGAGGATTTACCCTCTTCTGCTGCAGTAATTCCAGAATGTGGGCCACGTCATCTTCGATGCGCCTCAATCGACGATCAAAATCGTCCACCAGCGCAGCTACTTCCTTGAAAGCGTCGTTCATCAGGTCAGCCTCGGCCCCCACCGAGATGTCGATAACATATTCAAGTGCCGACCCGCCAATAGGGTGGTCCGAGGTTGGAGGCGGACGCGGCTGTTTCGGCCTTGCGCGCCGGGGGGGCGGGCCACCTCCGCATGGCTACCAGCGGGAGCCGAGTGGGGTCCGCGATCCAGACGAAGCACCTTCTGCCACTTCATCTTGGGGCTCAACAGCGACTGGCTCGCGCTGATTGGACCTCAAGCGAGCATCACGATTGACGATGTCCGTCACCTGCACGGCCGTCCACGTTCCGCCCCGTGCCGTGGCGATGCCGCGAGCATTCAGCGCTGCAGCGGTCTGGCGCAGCGAGGCTCCTGTCGCGCGGATATCGCGGATGATCGGAATAACATTCTCGGCAAAGGCGTCCGCTTGCTGCATACGAACGGCGAGTGATTTCTTCTGCGCCATAGGAAGGTTCGGGCCACCTAGCTTCACTCCACGCGCCTTTGCCGCTGACAGGGCCTCCTTAGTGCGCTGGCTGATCAACTCGCGCTCCTGCTGGGCGACCGCCGCATAGATGTTCAACATGAAGCTGTCGACCTTGGGACCAAGCTCTGCAACGATGAACGGCACCCGCTTAGCCATCAGGCCACTGATGAAATGGACGTTGCGGCTGAGCCTGTCCAATTTGGCGACAATCACCGGGGCATCGGCTTTGCGAGCGGTAGCAAGCGCCGCCTTGAGCTGCGGTCGCCTGTCGAGGGCGTCGGAGCCCTTGCCGGTTTCGACCTCGACGAACTCGCCGACCACCTCGAACCCCTCGGCCTCGACGAAGCGGGCGATTGACTGGCGCTGGGCATCAAGGCCGAGGCCGCTCTTGCCCTGACGGTCGGTTGAGACGCGAAGATAAATGATTGCCGGCTTCATCGGCGACTTCCTTGTTGGTGTAAGGAATGTATACGCTCGTCTGTAAAACTTACAGTGCGATTTTTGCGGCCGCGATGACACGGGCTCTTGTAAACACGGCTTTGCAAGATGCATTTGTGCAAGGCTTCGATATGTCGGACGCTTTGCCCCGACACTTAGGAATCCTGCACTAAGGCGAGTGACATACGCACTCGTCTTGGTGCAGACGGCTTCACGGTTACGCGGCGTTGGAAGGGCCAAACACGGCGCGGTCATAATCGACCATGGGCGTGTAGCTCTGGATGATTTCGCCCAGCACCTTCACGGTTGCAGATTTGCCTTTAGGGGTCTTTTCGACCACCCCACCAATGCCGGCGCGAATCCGAAAGCCGATTTCGCGGTTGATCGGGCCCTTTTCAGGATTGCCATTCTTAAAGATGTCGTCTCGGACGTAGGTTCGATACCTCTCGATCCATTTAGGGTCATTCATGCAGGCGTGAATGGCATCGAGCGTGATAGACCGAGAAAAACCGCCGTCCCGGCAAATTTTCTGGGCGGCAAGCACGGTTTCGTCGACCAGCCACCAGAACAGCTTGAAGCGATCAGCTTCCTCTTGGGGCATGTGTCCAGCGTCGATGAGGTAGTTGATGGTTGCGCGCTGGATGATTTCGGTCGGTTCCATCCGCTCAGCCTGGGCGGCCGCCAACAACGCAGCATTTGCGGAGGCAGTAAACGGGACAGTGTACTTAAAGGGGGCGGCAGGTGCGTCGGTCCGTGTAGGCATGTCCATCTCCTTATTAGGAATATGAACGGATGTACATCCTACATTCATCAGCGTCAATGCCGAAGCTCATTTTATTTCAACAGGGCCGATCCTAAGTCGGTCGGCTTGTTTCGCGTCTCTGGCCTAGCCCTAGACGATCCCAGTCTCTTTCGCGGGCTCCGCTTTCTCTGGCGCGCGGCGGAAGGCTTAGTGCCGCCGAGTTGCGGAACCAGCGTTGGGCTTGAACCGCTGCTCCCACTCCTCCAGTGACATACGCGTGTCGTCGGTCGGCGAACGCGCCGGCTTGCGTAGAACAGTATCAACCTCTGCCTTGTCGATGATCAGCCCAAGCAGCTTCGCTTTGCCCATAACAGCAGTCACGCCAGCGGCAGGGTTCTTCGTTGCCAGCGCGAGCTTCAACATCAGGTTAAGTTCAGCAACCAGATCGTCGACCGTGATTTCTGACCGCCTTGCGGCGTCGGCTCGCAACTCAGCGATGCGCGTGGCCACCTTAGGCAACCTGACCATCTTGGAAGCCTCCACTTCAGCGGCATTGCCGCGCGCCGTGTAGCCGGCCTCGATATAGGCTCGCGATTGAGGGAGGCCCTCGGCGAGGCCAAGACAGAAACGCTCCTGCCGCATGTTCAATCTGGCGTTTGACATAGCGGTATCATAATACCGAATATGCCAAGCTTACACCACAGATTTGTCGACGCCCTTTAATGGAGCGGCTCGATCTTTTCGAGATCAGCAGCGTTGACGATCTCACCGTCGCCTTTGACGAAGAACGTGCTGCGGGCAAAGGCTTTCCGTCGATTCAAATCGGATTTGCGATCGGGCAGAGGTTCATACGACCGGAGGTCATAGTAGCCTTCGACCACAAACGGTAGATCGTAGGTTTGCTCTCCCGACAATGGGTAACAGCCTTGTGGGCCGCCAATGGCGACGGCACTGATGGGAAACAGGTCGCCGGAAGCTGGAAGCTCTATCTTCTCGATGCTGTGCCTGTCGTCCGGGTGTACGTCCGTCAAATATTTAATGAGGGCGGCAGCTTCATCGGTCGTGAACAATTCGTTAATCCACGCTCTCGCATACGGATCGCCCGAGAGGTGGTAATCGCCGATAGCGTCCGTATACGGAACCGGTGGTCGCTGACGGCACCCAACAACCCATCGCATTGAGACATCCTTGCAGCCATGGAATTCTGCAATGGTCGTCCTGACTTTGAAAAGCTCTTTTGGATCGTGTCCCGGGGAGTGGTGTAGCTGACGGCATTGGTCGCCGTGCTCTCCGGCATGGGCCGGGCTGATCAGCGCGCCACGGCTGGCAAGCTGATCAGGGGATCATCGCTCATCTGGCTGATCGTTTCCAGAGTCATATATCTGGCCCGCTGCACTGCCCATTCATCGTTCTGTTCGAGCAGGATTGCGCCGACCAGACGCACGATCGCATCGTCGTTCGGGAAGATTCCGACGACCTCGGTGCGCCGCTTGATCTCGCCGTTGAGACGCTCGATCGGATTGGTCGAGTGCAGCTTGGCGCGGTGTTCTTTCGGGAAGGTCATGTAGGCCAGCACGTCGGGCTCGGCGTCGTCCATGATTGTCGCCAACTTCGGCACCTTCGGCCGGATCTGGTCGGCGACGGCGCGCCATTGCACGCTTGCGGCCTCGGGCGTTTCCTGGGCGAAGGCGGTGGCGATGAAAGCGGAGACGACCCTGCGGCCGCTCTTGCCGGCATGGGCCAGCACGTTCCTCATGAAGTGGACGCGGCAGCGCTGCCATGTCGCGCACAGCACCTTGGTGACGGCCGCCTTGATGCCTTCATGGGCATCGGAGACGACGAGCTTGACGCCGCGCAGGCCGCGGCGGGTCAGCTTGCGCAGGAACTCCGTCCAGATCGGCTCGGCCTCCGAGGTGCCAATCTCCATGCCCATCACCTCGCGCCGACCGTCCGCGTTGACGCCGACAGCGAGGATGACGGCGACCGAGACGATGCGACCGCCGCGGCGCACCTTCAGGTAGGTGGCGTCGATCCACAGATAGGGCCAGTCGCCCTCGATGGGTCTTTCAAGGAACGCTTTGACCTTGCCGTCGATCTCCTCGCACAGCCGCGAGACCTGGCTCTTCGAAATGCCGCTCATCCCCATGGCCTTGACCAGGTCGTCAACCGAGCGGGTCGAGATGCCTTGCACATAAGCTTCCTGGATGACGGCGGTCAGCGCCTTCTCGGCCATGCGGCGCGGTTCGAGGAAACCTGGGAAGTAGGAGCCCTTCCTGAGCTTGGGGATGCGCAGCTCGACGGTGCCGGCGCGCGTCTCCCAGTCGCGCTCGCGATAGCCGTTGCGCTGGGCCGTGCGCAACGGGTTCTTCTCGCCATAGGCGGCGCCGGTGGCGGCCCCAACCTCCATTTCCATCAGCCGCTCGGCGGCAAAGCCGATCATCTCGCGCAGGAGATCGGCATCCGGGGTCTTCTCCACGAGCGTGCGCAGGTTCATCATGTCGTCGGTCATCGGTGGTCCTTCCGAATTGGGTTGGCGTCAACAACCAAACCCTACCGGAAAGCGCCGATGACCACCGCAAAGCCGCTCGCTCGCTACGGCGCGACTAACGGCGCGCTCGCGAGCGGCTTCGTAACCGCCGAGCTACACCACCTGTGGGGACACGACCCTCTTTTGCGATTGGCATCTTCAATCCTTGTTCAACGATACAGAGGAACACACCCCTTCGTGCTAGCCTGTTCTCTTTTCATCTGCTCGGCGAAACGACTCCGCGTTCACCAAATGGTACAAGGCCATCGCAGTGCATCTCCAGTCTTCGCCATAGCGCCAGTTCAGCAACTGGCCGACTAAGTCTGCGCATAGCTCGTCCAATTCTTCTTTGCCGAGCACTTGTATTGTGGCGCGATATTTCTCAATTGCGCGGAGCAATGGCTCAATCTCTTGCGGCAGGTTTGGCAGAACATCTGGCGTCCTGCCATGCGCTGACTCGCTCCATACTGGCGGCTTGGCTCGTACTTGGCGCATAAACCTCCGCATTTCAGAAATCCTGTGATCTAACGTCATTGCTACCTCCGTGTTTGCCCGGATCCGCCGGGCGCCGGTTGGGTTCACCTGCGCGACCGCTTCGTAAGGCGGTTGTAAAGGGCCGGATCATTGATTGGCGGCAGGACCGGCTTTCGGCCGGGCAGCGCAACCGGTGGCGCACCTTCCTCGGGTCCACGTGAGGCGGGTGGCTGCGATAAAGATTGGTGCATCGTCTCTGAAGGCGGAGCCGGCGAGCCGCCATCCAGGCGGCTGGGCGAGCCCGGCGACGCCGGCTCAACGCCTTCGGTCTTCTGGTCGAAGGAGTAGCTGGGCACCGGGATTTCATTGGGGAAAGCGTCCAAAGCGGTGTCGCGCCTCACCTGGACGGCTTCAACGACATTTTTATCTGCAATGTGGCTAGGCGCGCGAGCCGGCCTAGCCGCCTGAGGGGCGGCCGGCCGCGCGCCTTTGGTTCTTAAATTGGTTTTGTTAGGCAGGTTCTGAACAGTTGCGGTGCCGCTTGGCTCACAGTCGCTGTGAAACGGAGGGCTAACAGTCAGACGATTTGAACTGTTAGCCGCGTCTTGCACACTTGGACGCCGCGATCTTGCATCGAGTTCGGCGTCAAGTGCCTTGAAGCGCTCCCACCGCGGGCGATAATTCGGACGTTTTCCTTGCCCTCTGTTCAAGTTGTCGAACAGACGGTTTGGATCGCTTGGATCGGTTAGGAATGCGATTGCGGACCGAACAGTCGGAAGCGAATGCTCTGTCACGTACGCTAGGCGCCGCATGCCGGGAAAGCACGGACCGTTTGCCCCGTGCATATGGTCGATTAACTGGGCCGCAACACGGCGTCGGCTCTCCGTCATACGGATGTTTGCCAAGACCTTGTTTGCCAGATGCTTGCCAGTCAGCTTGCGGTCTTGTTTCTTGCAGCTACCCCCTCGCCCATCGGATTTGTCGACATTGCTCACGGCCGCCCCCGCAGGGGATTCGCCCGTCGGATAACGCGGATCGCGTCGGCGGCGCTCAGACCAAAAGTCTTGCGAAGATACGGAACAAGAGGGCGCGGTGGTTCATTGGTTGCCGCCAACCACCGCACAGCGCGTTCAAACTGATCATCCGACTGGCCAGCCGGTTTTACCTCTCCTCTCTGCGACCTGATGTGCCTCTCATTGGTCACTGGGAGCTCCGCGAGCAGAGTGACTCGTCGACGCGCGGATTGACACGTGGCCCGCCATGGTGACCAAGCGGGAAGAAGTGCCAGGCGGAGTCGTCCTTTGCGGTGTTTCTCGTGTTTGGTATCCAACGCAGTCGGCGCGTCGGCTGCACAAGCGCGCAGCGATAAACAAAAGCTGACGAGCGCCGGTTAAATAGCCATGGAGTGTCGCGGAGGATCCAGACTGGAAGCCCAAGCGTCAGCAAATGCTCCAGAAGCGGTTGGAACAGCGCCCAAGACCACGGCAAGTTGCCGATGATCATGTCTATGCCTTCGACGTCGGCCGTGGTGAGCGAAAGGGCATCCCGACGGGCGATATTCGGTCCTGTTGGGTCGATATCGATTGCCAGTTGGCAGATATGACCGCTCTCGGCCAAGCCGCGGATTAGCGCGCCATTACCGGCAGTTGGCTCGAGGTAGCGAACGCCATCCGGCAGATGCATCAGCAGCGGCGGAAGCGCCATCGCCGGCGTGCAGTAGCGGTCTTTTGCGACCTGGGGGAAATTCGAGCGGCGACCCATGGGGCGTAGTCCTCCCGTTGATCAGCTCTGCAGCACGACCGTTGGGCAGTCTGTTTGAGGTGTCGGTGTCAAGGTACAGGCGATTGTCTAGGTGCGGGCTCCGGAGATGATCGGAAGCCGTTCGCCGTCAGGTCTGCGCCCCTTTATCCTGGGCCGATGTCTCGCGCCGCGGCAGCTTTCTCGAGACAGGCGATGAGCTCCAAGCGGCGCCAGCGATTTGTGTTTGGGCCGACCTTCAGCGGTTTAGAATAGCGGCCCGCGCTTATGCCACGCCACAGGGTCGAGCGGTGAATAGGCGAGTTCTTGCCGCCGATGATGCGGCAAGCGCTTGCCTCATCAACTAGATCATCGATCTCG
This sequence comes from Mesorhizobium sp. BR1-1-15, assembly GCF_020165475.1. NCBI lineage: Bacteria > Pseudomonadati > Pseudomonadota > Alphaproteobacteria > Hyphomicrobiales > Phyllobacteriaceae > Mesorhizobium > Mesorhizobium sp. BR1-1-15. The sequence goes on from NZ_JAIUIF010000008.1 coordinate 191,350, forward strand.
CCTAGCGGATCAGGCTGCTGCATCAGTTATCTCCCGCGTTCATGTTGCCGCGAGAACGATCACCTAGTTGCAACCGGCTGTCACCGTGGACTTTTCGGCCGTTTCAGAGAGCCGCCGAGTCCACCCTGCCGCCGCAATTTGGGCGGTGCTATCCCTTTTCGAGAATTTCGGGCCGACTCCGCCTTGCTATGAAATCCAACAGTGTGGCTTTGCCCGGCCGGTCATCACCGATCGCAATTGCCAAACAAGCGTCAACAAAACGCAATAGCGGATTCTCGGGATCAGGATCTCTCCGAGGCAGCCCTAATCGAGCGTCCGTGTGGTCATGCCAAACCTGGCAGAGACCATGGATCAATTCCTGAACAATGAGCGGCATTCTGGATCCTGGCGCTGGTGGCTTGGCCCAGTGGTCTTTCGAGCGGAAATCGCCGTAGGCGTGCAAATCCGAAAGTTGCGAATGTATTTTTTTGTACCGCTCCCAAAGGCCGGTTGTCATCCAGTCCCCGCCGTATAGCGCGAAGTGTTCATCTCTCTCCGGCGCTGGGAAAACGTCACCGCCGACCCAGGCAGGTTGTTCCCCTTCCGCCTTCAGCCATCGATATGCACTTGCCTCATCGTGGAATGGCGCAGGAAGGCCGTCAGCAAACTTCCAGCCTTCGGCTATGATTGGCGCCAGCGCCGCACACAGCCCATCCAATATCCTTTCGAGCCGGCTGCATTCTTCGTTGACAGCCGAACGCCAGTTCTCCTGGTATTGATTGATGGCGTCTTCGACCAAGCCGGATATGGTTTCCTCTTGTTCTGTGGTGAGCGCTGCAGCTTGCCGGGCATGACGCAAGAAGGTTTGGGCTTCGACAGTTGACAGCTTCCTTCGGGTCAAGCTGCGACCCCTGCTTTAAGCTGCGCCACGTCGCCGCCATCGATCACTGCAGCAAGCCGATCTGCCCAAAGCTCAAGCGCTTGTCGCTTTTCACGCATGTAGTCATAGCGGGCGTAGACCCGTGAAGTGACCGTGCCTTTGGTGATCGATACGTGGTTAAGAACGTGCGCGACAATAAACGGCGAGATGCCAATCTCTTCCATGCCTGTTGCAGCCGACCGGCGAAGATCGTGCGGCGTCCACGGCTCGATTCCCATGATAGTTGCCACGCCGCCCTTGATGATCTCCTCACGCTTAATCGCCTTGGGGACAGACGCCCCGGTAACGGCGGCGCGGCCGCCAGGGGCCGAGAACACGAATTTCGAGACCGCCCTGCCCTTCCGCTTTGCCAGCGCCTCACCGTCGGCGATTTGGCCGGTGATGATCTCGATCGCCATTTTGGATAATGGCACTTGATGCTCGCGCTTGTTCTTTGATCTGGCCGCTGGGATGGTCCAGACGCCGCGCGTAAGATCAAGTTCACCGAGGGCCATGCCGGCAATTTCCCCGACGCGCTGAGCGGTAACCAAGCACATCCGGATGATTCGCCGCGTCGATTCCCGCATGTCGGCTCCCGGCAGCGCGTACCAAAACGTCCTGATCTCGTCGGCGGTGAGAACCCGGTCGCGTTCGGTCGTCGCGGTCGGCTTGGGCATACCTTCCGTTAGATTATGGTCGAGATCGCCGCGACCACGCGCCCAACGGACCATTGCCCGCAGATCCTCATAGACACGATTGGCCTCGGTGCCCGCGCCACGATCTTTGATCGCATCGATTGCCTTGGTCAGGTCGCGCCGGTGAAGGTCCGCTAGCTTGATCTCCCCAACGCAACCGGAGGAACGGCCCTCAATCCTGCTGCCCTCGGCGTCATAGCCGGAGACGTTCTTGCGCAGCCGCCGAGCGATCTCGTCGCCGCTGCGCTTGGTCGAGGCGTGGCGCTTAACATAGTTTTCGACTAGATCAGCAACGGTCTGTGATGCCTTATGCGCCTTTTTCTCCGCGACCGGGTCGCCACCGTCGCCAACCTTTGCCCGAGTGTCTTTCGCCCGCTGGCGAGCGCCCTTATCGCTGCCGAGCGGTATGTCCGGATAGGCGCCAAGTTTCAACCATTGCCGCTTTGACGGCGGCCCGTAGACCACATACCAGGTCTTTTGCCCGCCCGAGGATGCGCGAAGCACAAGGCCCTTCACGACAGTGTCGAAATAGTCGGTTTTCCTACCGGATTTGGGCTTGGCCGCCTGAACGAATTTGTCTGTAAGTTCGACCTTCGGCATGGCGATCTCCCCGTTCCCTGTAGATCACCGCCGATCGACGGTCACTGGGCCATTTTTCGGCGCTTCCGGAGAAACCGGCTTTTCCGCGATCCAATTGATCTACAGGGTGATCTACACAAAACTATGCGCTTTGTCGATACACATTGCGACAGGCCGCGGCGTAGAAAGATAGAAAAGTAAATGAAATTCAAATGGTTACGCGTTGCCGACTGTCGCTTGCCGACGCATACAATCGCTGTGGAAAACCTCTGTTAACCGGTTGGTCGCTGGTTCGAATCCGGCCCGGGGAGCCACTTAATCCAGAAATGTCTTTAAACCCAAGCACTGCAAGGGTTTCCGCCTCCCAGAGGTACACTGCGGGGTACACTGGGCTATGACGATCGGCGTGAACCACATTCAGAAGCGCGGCAAGGCCGGATGGGGCTACAGGCGCAGAATCCCTGGAGAACTTTGGACCATTTTGGGCACGCGAGAACACCTCGTGCCCGCTTGGTGCCACTTACCAGGAGGCGCTAAAGAAATACCCTGCGGTTCATGCAGAGGCCGAGAAGTTTTTTGTCCGACGCGGTCAAGCGCGCCAACTGCCCCGACAGCGTGGGATCAGTTCCGCGACGAAATAGCCGCTGCTGGCAAAATGGGATTTGGCGAGGTCATCGAAGCGGCGCGATCCTATGGCGAATTCGGCGTGGCCTGAAGATCACGTCGCCTTCCACGCAGCGGCTCGATATGCCGATCCGTTCCGCTCAATGTCGTCGAGCAAGCCGTCTCTCGAAGAAACCAAAGCCGATAGTGATCAATGCCGCCAGCAGGAAATATCCTAGCGCGGCGGCGAACAGAGGCTCGTAGACCCGAAATGTCTGCGCGCGAACGAGGTTCGCCGCACCCATGAGTTCGAACACCGTGATCGTCGACGCCAGTGCGGTCCCCTTCAAAAGCAGGATATTCTGGCCGCCGATCGCCGGCAAAGCCAACCTGAAAGCCTGCGGGAGAAGGACGGAAATCATGATCCGTGTTTTCGACAGGCCAAGCGATTGGCCGGCCTCACGCTGCCCTTCTGGAATGGCCTGTATCGCCCCTCTCCAAATCTCGCCACAGTAGGCCGCGGTGTTCAGGGAAAGGGTAAAAAACGCATAGAAGTCCGCGCCTCGCAAAATGGGCCAGAGCGGGCTGTAGCGGATCGAGGGGATCCCCGAGAGAATTTGGCCGATACCGAAGTAGCAGAGGTAAAGCTGGACCAGGAGCGGGGTCCCCCGGAACGCGAGGATAAACGCAACCGCTGGATATCGCAGCCATTTGCTGTTGGATAGCCGGGCCAGTGCAACCGGGATGGCAAGCAAATTGCCGACCACCGCACAGCCGAGGAACAGGATTATGGTGACCTGGACGCCGGCCAGAAGCTGATTGGCAAGGTAGGCTCCAAACTCAGTCACGCTAGCCCCGCCTCCCGCCACGGACGGTGGCTGTTTCGAGGGCATGGAAAAGCATCGCCGATATGCCGGACATGGCGAGGAACACGAACGCGATCGCGCAATAGAACATGAAGTAATCGCGCGTCGCGCCGGCAGCCATCTTGCCGGCGAGAACGAGCTCGGTAAAACCGATCAGGCTGACCAGTGAGCTTTCCTTCAAAACGACCAGCCACAAATTGCCAAGCCCCGGCAAGGCCAGGGGGACCATTTGCGGCACGGTGACCAGGAAGAAGGTCTGGCGCCGTGTCAGACCGAGTGCATGGGCTGCCTCGACCTGACCTCGCGGGATGGCCACGATCGCGCCGCGCAGGACCTCCGTGCTGTAGCCGCCTTGAACGATCCCAAGCGACAGGGTCGCGGCGACAAACCCATTGACCTGGAATTCGGAAGTCAGTCCCGCCAGGCTCACGGCCCAGCGCAACGCGTCCGTCGCGGTATAGTAGACGAGGAATATGATGAGAATGTCCGGTACGGACCGGATGATTGTCGTATAGGCAACGGCTGCGGAGACCGCCACGCGGTTCTTCGAGATCTTGGCCACCGCACCCATGAGGCCGAGGGTCAGGCCCACGAGATAGGCGCTGATCGAAATTCCAAGGCTCAGGCAAGCGCCAAGAAGCAATTCGTCGCCCCAGCCCTTGTCCCCGAAGCTGAGCAGGGTTGCCCAAGACACGGTCGAGTTCATACAGCGCGTTCCAGTTCAATGAAGATGGCGACGGCCGCCCCGGGCCGGCCGTCCCCTGGGCCTGAACCAGATGATCAATCGCCGTAAATGTTGAAATCGAAATAGCGCTTGGTGATCGTCTCGTACTCGCCGCTGGCGCGCACCGCCTTGAGTGCTGCATTGAGGCGGTCCCTCAGAGCGGTGTCCTCCTTGCGCAGGCCGCCGCCGTCGCCGTATCCAAACATTTTCTCATGCGGCAGCGTCACCTTGATTTCATAAGCTTGGCCCTCCGGCTTCTTCAAGAAATCCTGGATCTGGATGCCTGCCGCAGCCATGAGATCCACGCGTCCGGCCTGGATGTCCGCGATTTCGTCATCGAGTGTTGGATAGATCTTCACTTCGGCAATGCCGTTGAACTTATCCTGCATGTAGGTCGCCTGCAGGCTGGCACTCTGTGCCGCGACCGCAATCCCCTTGAATGTCTCCGGCTTGGTCACGTCGAACTGCCGCGTATCCGCCTTGGCGCCGACAAGCACGTTGGGCGAATAGTAGTACTTGTCGGTGAAATCGATCACCTCCTTGCGCTTGTCCGTGATCGACATCGAGCTCCAGATGACGTCGAACTTCTTGGCCAACAGCGCGGGAATGATGCCGTCCCAGGCGATATCGACGATCTCACATTTCGCCTTCATCTCTTTGCAAACGGCATTCATCAGGTCGATTTCCCAGCCCTGCCAGGTGCCGCTGGCATCCTTGACGGAGAAAGGCGGGTATGGCTCCGCGGCGACACCGAAACGGATGACATCGTCGGCCGCCGACGATGAATTGGCGGCGCCAAATACCGCCACGATCAGTGACAAGGCGAGTGCAAGCTTTTTCATGATTGTTCCCCTTTTTGTTTATGTGGATTTGTATCTTCCGCAATGATGATGCTGGTAGCCGGGCATCTGCCGATCTTTCGACGTCGGCCCGTGGCCAGCCGGCAGCATCGAGCATCGTGGACTGGTTCGGATGTCGGCGATGCGAACTTGGCCATTCGGCTCGGTCGACCTTCTTTCAGGGCGGTGTTTGAAAACGCTAACAGTTCAAATGATCTCGATCTAATGCCCCCTGCCGTGCGGTTCATCACCAATAGTTATGACGATAGCCCCTTCGAGTGGCGCAGTCCGGCGACCGGCAAACGATCGGCGCTCATTGATCGGCGCGTGCGAGGACAGGGCTGAATTGAACGGTTCACGACGCCGCCATTGATCGCGCCTATGAGTTTTCAGCGATAGTCCCGCGCCCACGGGAATAAGCTCGCGACTGTCCACCAAATTTCTGATGTGGCATCGTCGGCTGGTTCCGGGATGGCCGGCCGCAATGCGGTCGGTCCGGTGCGTTCGCTCTAAGGTCGTCATATGAATAGCAGCCCTTGCCGGTCCATCGAGGAGATGAGCGAAAAGATCGCTGCCGGCCTGTCGCCCGTGGAAATCATGGAGGGTTGCCTCGATCGCATCCAGGAACTGAATGAACACATCAAGGCGATGATTTTCGTGGCCGAAGCTGATGCCCTGGACGCCGCGCTTCAGGCCACACGCGAAATCAGATCCGGTCACAGGCGCGGCCCGCTGCATGGCGTGCCGATCGCGGTCAAAGACGTTATCGACGTCAAGGATTGGCCGACAACGGCTGGCTCCCGGTTGTTTCGGGATCACGTCGCGACGGAAACGGCAACATGCATTGCCAATCTTCAGGCGGCCGGCGCCATCATCATCGGCAAGACGAACCTGCACGAACTGTGCGTCGGCGGCCACGACAATCCTTGGCACGGCAAGGTCGCCAACCCGCTTGATCCGGACCGTGGGACAGGTGGCACGAGCAGCGGGTCGGCCGCAGCGGTCGCGGCCGGTTTTTGCCTGGCAGCGGTTGGCACGGACAGCGGCGGGTCAAACCGATCCCCGGCTGCTGCAACCGGCTTGTTCGGTTACAAGCCGACGAATGATCTGATCGCTGTGCAGGGCGTCATGAGCATAGCGCCTTCGCTGGACTGCGTCGGCGTTCTTGCACGCTCGGTCAGGGACGTTCGCCTGATGACCGAGGCGCTTGCCGGAAAACGGCTCGCCCCGTCGGCAAGCGGGGGCAGCAAAACGACAACGGGCATCACGATCGGCATCTGCCCCGAACTGCTTGGCGCTCACGTCGACACGTCAGTCGATATCGCGTTGGCTACCATGCTCGATCGTCCTGAAGTGCGCACGGTCGAGATCACCTTCGACGACAGGGAGGCGTTCGTTGCCGCGGGACTGACAATCCTCCAATGTGAGTTCGCGCGAATCTACCGCAATGCAATCGAGCAGAAGCCGGACATGGTCGGCGACGCGGTTCACTCATTCCTGCAGGGCGGCATTCGCATCCATGCCGGCGCCTATGATAGCGCCATCGAAATCCGTAACGGCGTGCGAGGCCGGTTTCTGGAGAAAATCGCGGGCCTGGACGCTTTTGCCATTCCTACGGCGCCTGGATCGGCGCCGCGGCTTTCCGACGAACTTACCGAGGTGAATGGGGAAATGGTGCCGTGGGGAATGGCCGGCGGCCGCTTCCGCCGCTGGGCAAATATGCTTGGCATGCCGGCGTTGGCTATTCCTTTGCCGGTTCCTGACGGGCTTCCGGTGTCGGTGCAACTGGCCGCAGGTCCGGGTCAGGACGCCGGTTTGCTCGATCTCGCCGAAATGTTGACAGGCAACTGAAATCAGTTCCGCCAAATCGCTGAAAGTTCATAACCTCCAGGAATAAACTTCCTTCGCGCGCCTCTTGGAACATCCGACCCTTCCCATTAATCTTGGCGTTCGCAGCTCGCTGTTTCGGCACAGCGATCAGCTGCCTGGCAAGGTAAGCGGGCATGAAATTTGGCGAAAAGGACACCGTCACGAAGGAGGCAGAGTTTACGCCTCGCGAGATCGAGGTCTTCGCTTCGGTCATGCTGCATGGAACAACCACCAAGGCGGCCGACGCACTTGACATCACGCAGCCGGCTGTCAGCAAGATGCTCCAGCAACTCAGCGAGAAGGCGGATTTCCAGCTGTTCAGGAAAAGCCGGCAGCGGCTGATCCCCACTCCTGAAGCGCACATGCTCTATGCCGAGGTGAAGCGCGTTTTCGAGTCCGCGCGCGGCATCTCGCGCGCCGCGAGGGAGATACGCGAGCTACGAAGTGGCAGGTTGAATATCTGCGCGCTCCCGGCCTTCGGGTCCACGCTGCTGCCATCCATCATCACGAGCTTCTCAAAACAGCATCCATCCGTGTCGATTTCCCTGGATATCCGCAGCTCCGCCACGGTGGTGCAGCGGGCGAGCCGCAATCAGCTCGACATCGGAATAGGCGTAACGGCATCGGACGAGAATTCTTCAATCGTCAGGCGAGCGCTGACAGCGACCCCACCGGTTTGCGTCATGCCGGCGGGTCACCGTCTGGCCGAGCTCGACGTGGTGCAGGCGGAAGATCTCGACGGTCTCGACTTCATCTCGATGGGCTCTGCCGATCCGATGCGGCAGCAGCTCGATGCCTTGTGCGAAGAACGCGGAGTGGGACGTCTGTTGAAGGTAGAGGCCAGCCTGTCCAGTGCGTGCATCGCCCTTGTCGCGTCCGGGGCGGGCGTGAGCGTCGTCGACAGGCTTTCGGCGTGGCTGGCACGCGACCTGCCGATCGAGATCAGGGATTTCCGGCCACGTCTCGATCTGAACCTCAGCGTCTACCGGCCTTGGGGTGTCATTGCATCGACGGCGGCGGACGCCTTCACCGAGCATCTCATCCAGACGACGCGAAGCTTTATGAACGGCGTAGAGGCAGGAATCACCGCCCTGGGTCCTCGCCGCCAGGCCGACAGAACTGTTTTCATTCACCGCTGAAAGCCTCTAGCGGAGCGGCAGGCATTCGAACAGGCGGCCGATATCGGCTTCGTCATTGTAGACATGCGGCGACACGCGCATCTTCGTGCCGCGCAGCGTGACGTGCACGTCAGCCCGCTTCAGCTCTTGTGCCGCATTCGGCGCGAGACGGCCCCCTATGTCGAGGATCGCGATATGGGGCGTTGGGTGTCGCGGACGCGCGACCGGCAGCCCTCTGCTTTCCGCCTGCGCCCAGACAAGCTCATTAAGGTGACGCAGGCGCTCAAACACGCGCCCGACGGTCCAGCCGCGGATGAGCTTCATTGCGGCGATTGCGATGGGCAGGACCGCGAAATCGGAGCGTTCCCCCATGTCGAACCGCCGCGCGCCGGGAAGAAACTCGGCTACGGCCACCTTGTAGAAGTCCGATTTGTCCCCGCCCATCCGGTTCCATGAATGATGCTCCAGAGTGCGCCCCTCTGTGTGCCAACGCCGGTCGGCGTAAAGGAATGCGAGGCGATATGGCCCCAGAAGGAACTTGTAGGTGGCAAAGACGAGAAAGTCCGGTCGGACGCGCCGGACATCGAAGGGTATCGCGCCAACCCACTGGGTTCCGTCAACGACAAGACTGGCGCCCGCTGCCCGTGTGGCGGCGACCACCGCCTCCAGGTCGATCGCCATGCCCTCGAACCAATGCACCAGCGTCCCCGCAACGACCGCGATGGGACGGCTCGAGTCTTGGATTGCCGATACGATCGCGCTGGTCCAGTCGCCGTCGGCTGGTTGCGGGACGATATCAACGCAGGCGCCGGCGCGTTGCGCGAGGTCGTACCAGACATATCTGTGCGAGGTGTGTTCGTTCTCCATCAGAAGGATGGCCGAACCTGCCGCAACCAAAACGTTGGCGGCTGCGATAGCCATGCCATAGCTGGTGGCGGCCACAATGGCGATCTCATCGGCATCGGCGCCCACCATTGATGCGGCGAGCTGCCGCGCCTCTTCCACCTCGTCGTAATAAGAGGCGATGGTCATTTTCCAGGGTTCGGCTTTCACCCTGACGCCGGCCTCGCCGGCCGCGACGGCGGCGGTCGGGATCGGAGACATGTATGCGGCATCCAGATAAGCTGTCTCGCGGGGAATGGAGAAGAGATCTCGTTGGCAGCTCAGCATGGCATCACAACCTGAAATCAATTGAGGTGCCGAGTCCGGCGTTGCGGGCGGAGATATAGACAAGATTGGCAAGCTCGATGTCTTGCGCGGGAACGCCGAGAGACCGGAAAAGCGTGATCTGATCGTCGCCAGTGCGGCCGGGTTTCGCACCTGCCAGCACGTCGCCGACCTCGCCACGGATATGATCGACGCCGATCACGCCGGTTTCAATCGCCTCGATCAGTTCTCCCGCGGCCGTCAGCGCCATAGGCAGGTAGTCGACCCAGATCTGCGCTCTGCGCACACAGTCGAGGTCGAGCTCGCGGCATGAAGCGACGCTCGCCCCGACCGCATTGATATGGACACCAGGCGGAAGCCATTCGCCGCACAGCACCGGCTTTTCGGAAGATGTCGTGGTGCAGATGATGTCGGCCTCGCGAACGGCCTCGCCAGGGTCGCGATGTGCCTTCGCCTGGAATCCGGCGGCTGACTGCTCCTCGGCGAAGTGCTGCGCCTTTGCAAAGTCGCGACCCCAAACATGGATCGCATGGATCGGCCGGACGTCCGCAATAGCCGCGACATGCCGGCGCGCTTGCTCGCCATATCCGAACAGTGTCAGCGTGGTGCTGTCTTCGCGCGAAAGTGCCCTCGTCGCGACAGCACTGGCCGCCGCGGTCCGCCAAGCCGTAAGCTCTCCCCCGTCGATCAAGGCTACAGGCCGTCCATGATCCTTGTCGAACAGGAAGACACCGCCGCGATGAGACGCGAACCCATGCGCGAAATTGTCAGGAAACACGGAAAGCACCTTCGCCCCGAACAGCGGCCGGTCATCCAGCGCAGCATACATAAGCGACAGACAACTCCCGGCCGCACCCGGCAGCTCAAGTGTGCGCCTGATCTGCTGGCGCGCCATGCCGCTCGATGTTTTGCGCAGTGCGGCCTCGGTCGCTTCAAGAGCCAGGGATAGGCTCAAAATGTCCCGGATCGCGTTCTTGTCGATCAGGAGGAATTCCGGCTCGCCACTCACCGTGCAGTCTCTTCCATTCCGCGATCCCCGATGCGCCGATAAGCGTAGCATTGCTCTCGCAAACGGTTGCGCCCGAATTTGATAACTTCGCACGAGAAGTTGCCCGTGCGGGCTAATGGGCCGACCTGGGCAGCCGCAGATGGCTGGGACATTGGTTCATAACTTTTGGCCATGAACGGCAGCGACCAGTTCAATTGACCGCAGTTGGCACCCATTGCAATGTTTTCAGGCAACCGAGGATGTTGTGCGGGGTTGCAAACACATCGCAGGCGCCGATCGAATTAAGAAGAGCGGCGTCAGCAGTACTGTCAAACGCTCCAGCAACATCTCTCAACGATATAGCGGCATTTGCATCGATTCGTCTTTCAGAGATTACTCGTATCGGATGACGTCATTAGCCCGGGAATTTTTGGAGATCATCTTTATGCGTGTCGTGGTCATTGGTTCCGGTATCGTCGGCAGTTCCGCCGCCTATGAATGCGCCAAGGCGGGAGCAAGCGTCGTCGTGCTCGAGGCCGGACGGATAGCAGGCGGTACGTCGGGGGTAAGCTTTGCCTGGACAAATGCGACGACCAAGCGGCCCCGGCCGTATTTCGATCTGAATGTCTCGGGAATGCGCGCCCATCTTGAACTCAAGCGCGACTTCGGCATCGCTCCCTGGTTCACCCAGACCGGCAGTTTCGATTGGCGAACAGAGCCGGAGTCGATGGACGATTATTTCGAGAACTTCAGGCAGATGAAGGAATGGGGCTACGGCGTCGAGTGGATCGACAAGAAGCGCGTCGCCGAGATGGAGCCCGATATCGATGTCTCCGCTTTCGGCGATTGTCCAATCTCCTACTATCCGGAAGAAGGCTGGGTCGATCCGGTGCTCTACTCGGCCTGGCTTTTGCGGGCGGCGAAGGAGCGCTGGGGAGCACAGGTCAAACTCGGTTCACGCGTGACCGAGATCGAGACCGAAAGCGGGCGCGTACGGGCAGTTCGGACGGCGAACGGAGACCGACACCCTGCGGATGCCGTCGTGAGCTGCACCGGCGGCTGGTCTAGTGAGAGGCTCGGCGATGCCCAGGGTATTCCACTTTCCTCGACCACAGGCGTGCTCGCCTTCACCCCGCCGGTGGCCTTGACGCTCCGCAGCCAGCTGCATGCCGACGATCTGGATATCCGTCCCGACGGAGCGGGCCGCATCATGATCCATAAGGTCTCGGTGGACATGACCCTGGAGAAGCCGGAGGTGCTCAGCCCTGCCGGGAACGAGGCGGCGACGCTCCTGGATGCGGCGACCAAGGTCCTGCCTTCGCTCCGCGACGCAGGTGTGGAAGCCATTCGCACGACGGTCCGGCCGTTCCCGGAGGACGGCTACACCTGTGCCGGCGCCATGCCGGATATCGTCGGCCACTACATGGCCGTAACGCACAGTGGTGTGACCATCGGCCCGCAATTGGGCAAGGTGGTCGCCGACGAAGTCGTGCGCGGCAAAATCCATGACGAAATGGAAACGTTTCGTCCGCAACGCTTCTTCCAGGCCCACGCCCAGCGCTCCGCTGTCGCGCACGTCTGATCCCGCTCAGCAGACCGCTGGATTGCGTACGGCGGCCTGCTTTTGACCAACGCAACCAGGGGCCTCCGCCATGGGGAACATCGAACGATTCGACAAGAACGAACGGCTTAGCCGTATCGTCGTTCACAACGGCACGGCCTATCTCTCGGGCTTGACGGCCGATGACAAGAAAACCGGCACGTCTGACCAGACGAAGGAGATATTGGAAAAGGCGGATCGCCTTCTGGCGAGCGTCGGTTCGGATAGATCGAAGCTGCTGTTCGCGCAGATCTGGTTGAGGGATGTCGAAGACTTCGACGCGATGAACAAGGCTTGGGTCACATGGCTCGACGGCGTGGAGCCCCCGGCACGCGCCACGGTCGGGGCGAGCTTCGCCTTGCCCGAGATCCGTGTCGAGATCCAGCTTACCGCAGCGATTTGACACGTCGCACGCCACGTCCAGGCCAGCGAGTCCAATCAGATTCGTCAGGGACATGCTTGCGCACCGGCCTTCGCGGCGCGATAGATGCGGCGGTTTGGGGAGGAATCATGCGAAAAGTCCTGGCATCGGCATTGCTGCTGGCGGCTGCGGCGTTCGCGACCGGCGCTCATGCGCTGGACAGCAGCGGCACGCCCGTCGTCGTGACACCCCTCGCCTCGCGCACGACCACCGCTTCCGGCCAGCCGATCACGCTGCCGCAGAAGAACGTGCAGGTGCTGGTGTCGACCTACGACATAGCGCCGGGCGCGACCTTGCCGGTGCACAAGCATCCGTTCCCGCGCTACGCCTATGTCGAGGCCGGCACGTTGAAGGTCACCAATGTCGAGACCGGCAACAGCAACACCTACAAGACTGGCGATTTCATCATCGAGATGATCGGGCAGTGGCATCAGGCCACCAACATCGGTGAAGGCCCGGTCAAGCTGCTGGTGATCGACCAGGTCGAGGAAGGCACCAAGAACACGGTTTTGCGCCAGTAAGCCACCGCTGCTCCGGCTCCTCGAACTGTCTCGCCACGGGAGCGCGCCGCGTTAAGTGTTGGCCCAGCTCTTCACATCCGGTTCCGCACGACCGGGCTGACGATGCTATGCCGGTTGCCCGCCTTACCGGCGGAACCGGATTCCCCCCGTTGGGTTTTTCGCGAAATCCCTTTGCTTGGTGAATGCCTTTTCCTGGAGCAAACTCCCTGCCGGGGCTCAAGGAGCAGAAATGAGAGCACGAACAGCGACGGTCGGCGATCTGGAAGACGTGTTTCGCCATTTGTCCAAGCGCATGTCCGACGAATACATCGCCGCCGGCAAGGACAGCAAGGTCGCCTACGACAATCTGATGATGAACCTGAAGGAGGGCCGCGCCCATGCCCTTGTCGACAACGACGGGACCGTAGCGATCGTCGCCTGGCACGAGCATGGCGACGCCGCGGACACGCTGTTCGCCGCGCGCGAGGGCTTTTTCAGGGCCGCGACCGTGCGTTTCTGCAGGCGGCATATCAGGCAGATCCAGGCGCTCGCCGGCAATCTCCCTATTCACTCCCGCAGCTGGCTCACGGGACCGGAAATCGCAAAATGGTTTCGCACCATCGGCTATGTCGAACGCGGCGAGGAAAATGGCGCCAAACTGTTCGAATTGCCGCCGGCCGCGACCCGGCCGGGCTAGGCAAGCAGGTTTGGTGCACCGCGAGTCCAGCCGCCATTGCACCGTGGCACGGCTCGCCTTCGCGCGGCCTTAGCCCCAGGCGCCGACCATTTGGCGTGTCGTGGCGTTCAGCCGATTGAAGGCGTTGATCACGGCGATCTGGATGACGAGCCCGGCAAGCGCCTTTTCGTCATAGTGCCGGGCGGCCTCGTCCCATACCTCGTCCGTCACGGCATCCGTTCTGTCGGCCAGCCTTGTGCCGGCTTCGGCAAGGGCAAGCGCGGCGCGTTCGGCATCGGTGAAGTACGGCGTCTCCCGCCAGGCCGACAAGGCAAAGATGCGTTCGTCCTTCTCGCCAGCCTTCTTGAGTTCGCGCGCATGCATGTCGACGCAAACCGAGCAGCCATTGATCTGGCTGGCGCGCAGATGGACGAGCTTGCGCGTCACATAGGGCAAATCGGCCGCCTCGGTCGACTTGTCCAGCGCCAGCAGCGCCTGCAGGGCGCCGGGGATGAGCATCACGGGGTTCTTGAGCCTGGCTTCCATGGTGTTTCTCCGTTTGAAAAGTTTGGTCAGGGCGCGGTTTGCCATGCCCGGGAGCGGCGCATCCGGGAGACTTGTTGTGGTTCGCCGGCCATGGCGACCGGTTGGTCGAGGAGAGTCGGCGCTCAGCCTTGCTTCGCAGCCACCTGCTCAAGTCGCTCAAGAATACGCGGCCAGCCGCTTCCCATGCCGACATATCCACGCTCGTCGGCCGGCCGGAACCCCGAGTGCTCCATCCGCACCCGGGTCGCCGCGCCCTCAGGCGTGAGCGACCAGGTCACCACGGTTTTCAGTCCGCTGTCGGATTCGCTTCCGTCGCCCCAGCTATAGGCAAGCAGGCGTGGCGCCTCGACTTTCAGCACGACGCAGTTCGTCACCCCGGACCAGCCCGGTACCGGTGAAGCGCGGAACGTGAAGCGATGCCCCTCTTGCGGCGCGAAGTCATTCTGCATGAGCCATTCTGCGACGAGTTCGGGCACTGTCAGCGCACGCCATATCTTCTCCGCCGAATGCGGAATCAGCCGTTCAACGACGATCGATTTGGTCTGTGTCATGCCGTGCTCCTCTTAGTCGTCGTCGAGCCACCGCTCGCGATCAATAACTCGATGGCTATGGGTTAACTCATAACCATGTAGTTATAAGACTGTCAAGCAGGGAAATGCCCCCTGGTCCAATGCGCCGTGCCGTTCCTGCTTTCGCGCCCGCCGCGCGGGTGCTACGGGCTTCTCACAACATCATGGACAGGATCACACCTTGACTGAAGAAGCCCGCCCGCCGCTGATCGAAATCTGTGTCGAGGGCATTGATGGCCTTCTGGCCGCACAGGCCGGCGGCGCCGACAGGGTCGAACTGTGCGCCAGCCTCGTCGAAGGCGGCATCACGCCGAGCTTGGGAACCGTGCGCGCCGCGCTCGACCAGGCGATTGTGCCGTTCCATGTCATGGTGCGGCCGCGTGGCGGCGATTTTCTCTACAGCGAAACCGAGTACCGTTCGATGCTGGCCGACGTAGCCGCCCTGCGCGACCTCGGCGTGCCCGGCGTGGTGTTCGGCTGCCTCACCGCCGAAGGCACCATCGACGAGCGCCGCATGAGCGAACTGACGGAGGCCGCCGGCGGCCTTAACGTCACGTGTCACCGCGCTTTCGACATGACGCGCGACCCGGCCGAGGCTTTGGAAGCGCTGATCCGTTGCAAGGTCGGCCGCGTGCTGACCAGCGGCCAACGCGACACGGCGATGGAGGGCCTGTCGCTGCTGGCGGACCTGGTGCGACAGGGGGGCGACCGCATCGTCATTCTCGGCTGCGGCGGGCTCGATCTCGGCAACATTGCCGAGGTGCGGCAAAGGACCGGACTGTCCGAAATGCATTTCGCCGTCCTTAAGGACGTGCCCAGCGCCATGCGCTACCGCAATCCCAAGGTCGGCATGGGTGGCTCCGATCTCGACCGCGAGTATCGCAATACGCTCACCGATACGCCGCTTGTGGCAGCGACGATCGCGGCGGCCAAGGCATGACCGCCCTCTCCCCGATCAGCCGTGTCAGGCAAAGCGACGAAGCGGCCATACTCGCGCTCAACAACGAGCATGCCGCCGAATTGTCGTGGCTTGAGCCCGAGCGCCTGTCTTTCCTGCTTGGCGAGGCGTTCTATGCGCGCCGCATCGGCGCGCTCGAAGCCTTCATCATGACCTTCGATCAAGGGGCTCGGTACGACAGTCCGAATTTTCTCTGGTTTCGCGAACGCTACGAGCGCTTCGTCTATGTCGATCGCGTCGTGGTGGCGGCGCAAGCTCGTGGCCGCGGCCATGCCCGCCTGCTCTACCAAGACCTGTTCGAGCACGCCACGCGCGCCGGCCATGCACTGGTCACATGCGAGGTCAATGCCGACCCGCCCAACCCGGCTTCGGACGCCTTCCATGCCGCGCTCGGCTTCACCGAGGTCGGCGACGCGGTGATCCACGGCGGCAAGAAGGCGGTGCGCTACTACGTCAGGCGGATCATCGCCTGAGCGCTGCTCCTTTCCAGGTCTCTGCCGCTACTGGAACAACGCCGCTGCACTGACCAGCGTCGTCCAGAACCCCCACAACAGCGGGATGCCGACCAGCAGCCAGGCAAGGACCAATTTGACAGAATTGCTGTTGTCTTGCGCCATGATCACTCTCCTTACGCTGCAGCCGGTTCGGCCTTCATGTGGAACCGTGCATCCACCGGCCGCATCATCAGGTTGAGCAGGAAACCGACGACGAGCAGGCCGGCCATAATGTACATGGTGACCGTGTAGGCATCGGCCTTCGCTACTCCTGCATCGATCTGGTACTGCCTGATGTAGTTGACCAGGACCGGCCCCAGCACGCCCGCCACCGACCACGCCGTCAGCAGGCGGCCATGGATGGCACCGACATACCGCACGCCGAAGACATCGCGCAGATAGGCCGGAATGGTGGAAAAGCCGCCGCCATACATGCTCAAGATGACGCCATAGAACAGCACGAACAGGAACACGTTGCCCGACTGGCCCGTCCACGGCACCACCGCATAAAGGATCACGCCCAGCACGAAGAAGACCGCGTAGGTCGTCTTGCGGCCGATATAGTCGCTGGTCGACGCCCAGAAGAAGCGGCCGAGCATGTTGAAGATCGATAGCAGGCCGACGAAGCCGGCGGCGGCGGCCGGCGTGATGCGTCCCGGGAACATCTCCTGGCTCATGGCGGAGGCTTGGCCGAGGACGCCGATGCCGGCCGTCACGTTGAGGCACAGCACGCCCCACAACAGCCAGAACTGCGGTGTCTTCAACGCGTCGTCGAGATGGACGTTGGCGGTTGTCACCATCGTGTTTTGTGTCGTCGGCGGCGTCCAGCCGGCCGGACGCCAGCCATCGGGCGGCACCCTGACGATGACAGCGCCGATCAGCATGAAGATGAAGTAGACAATGCCCAGCACGATGAAGGTTTCGGCGACACCGATATGCTGCGGGGTCGAAAACAGCTTCAGCAGATAGACCGAAAGCGGCGAAGCGATGAAGGCTCCGCCGCCAAACCCCATGATCGCCATGCCGGTCGCCATGCCCGGCCGGTCGGGAAACCAGGTGATCAGCGTCTTGACCGGCGAGATGTAGCCGAGCCCGAGGCCGATGCCGCCCAGGACGCCGTAGCCGAGATAGATGATCCACAGTTGATGCAAGGTGACGCCGAGCGCCGACACGATGAAACCGCCACCGAAACAGCAGGCGGCCGCGACCATCGCCTTGCGCGGGCCGACGCGATCCAGCCAACCGCCGCCGAAGGCTGCCGCGAGGCCAAGAAACAGGATCGCGATCGAAAAAATCCAGCCGAGTCCGGTCAGCTTCCAGTCGTCGGGCGCCGAATCGGTGATACCGATCAGTTTCGACATCGGCAGGTTAAAGACGCTGAACGCGTAGGCCTGACCGATGCAAAGATGAATGCACAACGCCGCCGGCGGCACCATCCATCTGCTGAAACCGGGCTCGGCGATCGTGCGCGAGCGGTCGAGCCAGCCGCCAGCGTTTTCCCTGGTCGTTGCCATTCCATCCTCCCATGCAATGCTCCGATTCGTATAAACTAGGCGGAGCACGGGGCGGGACAACAAGGAATAGCTGCCATAATACCAATGTCTAAGGACATTGGGCTATCCGGCAAGCAGATCGCCAGGTCACCCCTGGCTATATTAGGACGAACTTACCAAACAAGCTGCCGGACAGGCGGCATCGAGCGAGGCTGACCTTGGCCGCTAGGCAACGCAAGGGAGGGACACTGCGGCGTCACTCACCAGTTGCGGTTCAGCCACTCACGCGACGGCCGCTCGATGACATAATAGCTGCAGAGCGCGCAGGTAAAGACCCCAGCCAGCATCAGCCATGGGTCGCTGCCTCGCTCATAGACGAATTTGTAGAATGGCTGCTGCCACAGATAGAGCGAATAGGACCATAGACCCAGCGTCGCCATAGGCCAGGACGACAGCAGTCCAGAAAACAATCTCGTGCTGAAATCGAGAGCGTTGACGGCAAGCGCCAGGAGCGGCACGGCGACCAGATAGTGGATCGGGGTTGGTACCGGGTCCATGAACAGAAGCACCGCCGCGATGGCCGCCGCCACCGCCACATAAGGGCCCTTCAACAGGGCCGGCAGCTTGCCGTCGGTCTTCAGCAGGCAGATGGCGGCCGACAGCAGGATCGACGCAATATGCACGTCGGTGCGCCAGTATGTGGTCTCGTAGTCCATGTGCAGGAACCAGTACGAAACCGCACCGTTTGCCATGGCCAGCACCGCCAGCACCAGGAGCAGCG
This sequence comes from Mesorhizobium sp. BR1-1-15, assembly GCF_020165475.1. NCBI lineage: Bacteria > Pseudomonadati > Pseudomonadota > Alphaproteobacteria > Hyphomicrobiales > Phyllobacteriaceae > Mesorhizobium > Mesorhizobium sp. BR1-1-15. The sequence continues at coordinate 209,734 of NZ_JAIUIF010000008.1, forward strand.
GGATGACGCGGCTACGGCTTGCGACAAGTGCGCTGATCGCTGCCAGGATGATGTAGGCATGCTCTTCGACACAGAGCGACCAGATGTGGTCGAGCGCGCCGGCGCGGTTCACGAGAATTCCGGCATAGTTGTAGGTGAATGTCAGCGCCGTCAGCGCCGCCTTCCATTTGAAGGCGACGAACGTGCCCGACAGCGCAATCATCGAAACGATCACGAACACCAGCAGCGCGGGATAGATGCGGGAGAAGCGGCGCTTGAAGAATTTCTTCAGCGGGTAGCGCTCGACGAACAGGATCTCGGCCATCAGCCGGCCGCTGAGCACGAAGAAGAATTCGACGCCCAGTACGCCGAGATTGATCCCTGCAACGGGAAAGAAATGGCCAATAAGCACCAGCGCGATCGAAAGTCCGCGCCAGCCGTCGAGATAGGCCAGTCTTGTCCTGGCGGATCTGTCGGCGACGGATCTTGGCGGCACAACATGCGTCGCGGAGATGTCGGTCATGCCGCTCCCTTCGCATTGAAACATGCGAATAGGGTCGCAGGTCGTGATGAACACTCCGAACCCGGCTCGCGTTTGATCGACGGCATAGTGCAGTGCAATATCGCTTTGTGCAAGTGCGAGATTGCCACAATGCGCCCGTCTGCGGAAAAGGGGCGAGAAGTCCCTCTCCTGCCTGACAGGAGCAGGAAGGAATCAGGCGTTGGCGGCGGCCACCGCGCGCTTGGCCATGACCGCGACCAGATTGGCACGGTAGTCGGCGGAAGCGTGGATATCGCTCATCAGCTTGGTCGCCGGCACCTTGACGCCGTCGAGCGCCGAAGCCACGAAGTCCTTCGCGAGCGCGGCCTCGATCTCCTTCGAGCGGAAGACGCCATCGTCGCCGGCCCCGGTCACGGCCACCCTGACGCCGTCCTCACCCTTGGCCACGAACACGCCGACAATGGCGTAGCGGGAGGCCGGATTGCGGAATTTTTTATAGGCTGCCTTTGCCGGGGCGGTGAAGGTGACGGCCGTGAGGATTTCGCCGTCCTCCAGCGCCGTCTCGAACAGGCCCACGAAGAACTTGTCGGCCGCGATCTGGCGCGTGTTGGTAATGATGGTGGCATTTAGCGCCAGCATGGCCGCTGGATAATCGGCCGCAGGGTCGTTGTTGGCGATCGAGCCGCCAATCGTGCCCCTATAGCGCACTGCCGGATCGCCGATCAGCGATGCCAGATGCGCGAGCGCCGGGCAGGCCTGTTTCAACTTGTCGTCGCTGGCAACATCGAAATGCGTGGTGGCGGCGCCGATCGTGACTGCCCTGCCGGACACTGTCACGCCTTGCAATTCCTTGATCCGCGACAGGTCGACGACATCGGAGGGGGCCGCCAGCCGCGTCTTCATGGCCGGGATCAGGGTCATGCCGCCCGACAGCAACTTGGCGTCGCCGCCCGTGACGAGCTTCGCGGCATCGGCGACTGAGGCGGCGCGGTGGTAATTGACTGCGTACATTTGGAGGCTCTCCCTGGTGAAGAGTGGATAGTCAGTAGTCAGTAGTGATTAGTGAGTAGGCATTGGTCGGTAATTTGGTGAATAGCGGGTGATCAACTGCCGCGGCAACCGCGTTTTTGTTCACTACTCACTACTCACTATTCACTACTCACTCTCCTTTCAGTGCTTCGCCGTCGCACGGATCGCGGCCCACACCGTAGACGGCGAAGCCGGCATGGCGATATCCGCGATTCCTATGGCGTCGGTGATGGCGTTGATCACCGCCGGCGGCGAGCCGATAGCGCCGGCCTCGCCGCAGCCCTTGATGCCGAGCGGATTGCCCGGACACGGCGTGTTCGAGGTCGAGACCTTGAACGAAGGCAGGTCATCCGCGCGCGGCATGGTGTAGTCCATGTAACTCGCGGTCAGAAGCTGGCCGTCGGCATCATAGTGGGCGCCTTCGAGCAGTGCCTGGCCGATGCCCTGCGCGATGCCGCCATGCACCTGGCCCTCGACGATCATCGGGTTGATGATGTTGCCGAAATCGTCGGCCGCGACGAACTGGATGATCTCGGTCGTTCCGGTCTCCGGATCGATCTCGACCTCGCAGATGTAGCAGCCGGCCGGAAAGGTGAAATTGGACGGGTCGTAAAACGCCGTCTCCTTCAATCCCGGCTCCATGCCACCGGGCAAATTATGAGCGGTATAGGCCGCCAGCGCCATCTGGAACCACGGCACGTTTTTGTCGGTGCCGGCGACCTTCAGCGCGCCGTTCTCGATGACGATGTCGCCCTCGTCGGCCTCGAGCAGGTGCGCCGCGATCTTCTTGGCCTTGGCCTCGACCTTGTCCAGCGCCTTGGCAATCGCCGACATTCCGACCGCGCCCGAGCGCGAGCCGTAGGTACCCATACCCATCTGCACCTTGTCAGTGTCGCCATGGACGATCGAGACGCTGTCGATCGGCACCCCAAACCGTTCGTTGACCAGTTGCGCGAAGGTCGTCTCATGGCCCTGGCCATGGCTGTGCGAGCCGGTCAGCACCTCGATGGTGCCGGCGGCATTGACGCGCACCTCGGCCGATTCCCAAAGGCCGACGCCCGCGCCGAGCGAGCCCACCGCGGCCGACGGCGCCAGGCCGCATGCTTCGATGTAGCAGCTCATGCCGATGCCGCGCAGCTTGCCGTTCCTGGCGGCCTCCGCCTTGCGCCCGGCAAAGCCGGCATAGTCGGCGGCCTCCATGGCCGCGTCGAGCGAGGCGCCATAGTCACCGGCGTCATAGTTCATGATGACCGGCGTCTGGTGCGGAAACGTGGTGATGAAGTTGGTTCGCCGAAGCTCCGCCGGCGACACGCCGAGTTCCCGCGCCGCGGTCTCCATCGTGCGCTCGATGAGATAGGTGGCTTCCGGCCGCCCTGCCCCGCGATAGGCATCGACGGGTGCCGTGTTGGTATAGACCGTTCGGACATTGGCGTGGATCGCCGGGATATTGTACTGACCCGACAGCAGCGTCGCGTAGAGATAGGTCGGCACGCAGGACGAGAACAACGACATGTAGGCACCGAGATTGGCCAACGTGTCGACCTTGAGACCGGTGATCCTGTTGTTCTTGTCGAAGGCCATTTCCACTGTCGAGACATGATCGCGGCCATGTGCGTCGGAGAGGAAGCTTTCGGTGCGGTCGGCCACCCACTTCACCGGCACGCCGGTTTTCTTGGACGCCCACAGGCAGACGATCTCTTCCGGATAGATATAGATCTTGGAGCCGAAGCCGCCGCCGACATCGGGCGCGATGACGCGCAATTTGTTTTCCGGCGCGATGTTATAGAAGGCGCTCATCACCAGCCGCGCGACATGCGGGTTCTGCGAGGTCGTCCAGCAGGTATAGTGGTCTTCCGCTCTGTCATAGTGGCCCAGCGCTGCCCGCGGCTCCATGGCGTTGGGCACCAGCCGGTTGTTGACGATTTTCATGCGGGTGACGTGGGAAGCCGCGGTGATCGCCGCGTCGGTCGCCTTGGCGTCGCCGATCTCCCAGTCGAAGATCAGGTTGTTTTCGGCTTCCGGATGGAGTTGCGGAGCGCCCTTTTCGAGCGCCTTCGTCGCATCCACCACCGCCTCGAGTTCATTGTAGGTGATCTCGACCGCTTCGGCGGCGTCGCGCGCCTGCCCCTTGGTGTCGGCGACCACGACGACGACTGCATCGCCGACATAGCGAACCTTGTCGAACGCCAGCGGAGACCAGGCTCCCATCTTCATCGGGGAGCCGTCCTTGGAATGGATCATCCAGCCGCAGATGAGATTGCCGATACCATCGGCCTTCAGCTCCTTGCCGGTCAGCACGCCGATGACGCCCGGCATGGCTTGAGCCTTGTCGACGTCGATCTTCACGATCTGGGCATGCGCGTGCGGGCTGCGCACGAAGGCCGCATGCTTCATGCCGGGCACCACCATGTCGTCGACATAGCGACCGGCGCCGGTGATGAACCGCTTGTCTTCTTTGCGCGCCACGCTAGCGCCAACACCTTCAATGCCCATCAGAAATTCCTCCCGAAATAGTGAGTAGGAAGTAGTGAGTGGTGGAGATCGGCGCCGGTTCGTACCGACTACTCACTACTCAACTTTTCTCACGCCGCTTGCCTGACCTTGCCGCTCATCCCCTCCGATGCGGCGAGGATCGCCTTGACGATGTTGTGGTAGCCGGTGCAGCGACAGATGTTGCCCTCGAGCTCTGCGCGCACCGTCGCTTCGTCGAGGCCTTCGGGGTGGCGCTTGATCATGTCGGTCGCCGTCATGATCATGCCCGGCGTGCAGAAGCCGCATTGCAGTCCGTGATGCTCCTTGAACGCCGTCTGCACGGGATGCAGGTCGGCACCATTGGCAAGCCCCTCGATCGTCACCACGCTCGATCCGGACGCCTGCACCGCGAGCATCGTGCAGGATTTCACCGCCTTGCCGTCGACATGGACGACGCAGGCGCCGCATTGCGAGGTGTCGCAACCGACATGGGTACCGGTGAGACCGAGATTCTCCCGCAAGAAGTGAACCAGCAGCGTCCGGTCCTCGGCCGCACCGCGGACCTGTTTTCCGTTCACCATCAACGAAACGTCCGACATGAATCCTCCCTGGGTATCACCTTGGTCATCACGCTGCCGACGCGGTGTTGGCTTCGGCCATGCGTTATTCGTACACCGCACAAGCCGTAAAAAACAGCGCAGCGCAAAGCCGGATCATTGTACTTTCGGCCATGGCAGGGCGAAACACGCATTGCCCTCGCCCCATTGCCAAAATGCCGATTGGCGGCAACAATGGCTTTCGACGTTGGCGCGCAAGAAGCACATAAACAGCCGCGCACAGGCAGCGTCGGAGGAAATGCGGGAGAACGTCGCTGACCGTTTCACGGACGCGCTACGCATGCGGTTTGTCGGCGCTGACCACGGACGAGCCCGACCCGGACGTCTTCGCACGCGCGGTGGCGGCGGAGGCGGCCGCCATCGAGGCCGGCTTCGCCCTGTTGTTCTTTTCCCAGCGTCTTGTCGAGGCCGGCGCCCTTTCGCGCGCAATCGCGGCTCATGCGCCGGCGCTCCACTACGCCGGCTGCTCGACCGCCGGCGAAATCACGCCGCAGGGCCTCGAGGAGGGCCATATCCTCGCCATGCTGCTCCCTTCGGCGTCGTTTACCGCGGTCAGCACCACGGTCGACAACCTGTCGTCATCGGGCTTGGACAGGGTCACTGGTGATGTCGAGGATCTGCGACGCACGCTGCATGGGCGCATCGGCGGCGAGCGGGCTGGGAACACCTTCGCGCTCTGTTTCATCGACGGACTGTCCTATGCCGAGGAAGCGGTGAGTTCGGCCATCCATTGGGGCCTCGATGACATACCACTGCTCGGCGGTTCCGCCGGTGACGACCTGAAATTCGAGACGACGAGCCTGATCTCCAACGGCAAGGTCACCTCCGACAGCGCCATCATCGTGCTGGTCGCCACGGAAATCCCTTTCCATGTCTTCAAGACCGACAATTTCGTTCCCACCGACGAAAAGCTGGTGGTCACCGCGTCCGATCCCGATCACCGCATCGTGCGCGAGTTCAATGCCACCAATGCGGCCGAGGAATATGCCGCTTCGGTCGGCATCGTCGCGCAGACGCTGACACCGCTGAGCTTCGCCTCGCATCCGGTGGTGGTGAAGGTAGGCGGTGAATATTACTGCCGCTCCATCCAGAAGATGCATGCGGACGGCTCGCTGTCGTTCTTCTGCGCCATCGACGATGGTGTCGTGCTGTCGATCGCCCAACCCAAGGACATGGTGGAATCGACCCGCGCGGCTCTGCTCGACGTCGAGGCGAGGCTTGGCGGCATCGACATGATCATCGGCTTCGACTGTGTCCTGCGCCGGCTGGATGCGCGCAACCGCCAGGTCTTTCGCGAGATTTCCGAACTCTACCGGGTCAACAACGTCATCGGCTTCGGCACCTATGGCGAACAATACCGGTCGATGCATCTCAACCAGACCTTCACCGGCATCGCCTTCGGCGAGCGCCCGGCCGCCGAGTGAGCGCTGCCGTGCCCCTCAAGGACATAGACGATCCCGACAGGCTGAAGAAGATCAACGCTGCGCTGGTCAGCCGCGTCGAGCGCTCGATGGACCAGCAAGGCAACGCCTTCTCGCTGTTCCAGACCGCGATCTCACTGGAAAGCAGGGTACGCGCCCGCACCGAGGAACTGCACTCGACCTTGCGGCGGCTGGAACAATCGAACATCGACCTCAGCGCCGCCAAGGAAAATGCCGAGCAGGCGAACCTGTCCAAGACCCGCTTTCTCGCGGCGGCCAGCCACGACGTGCTGCAGCCGTTGAATGCGGCGCATCTGTCCGTCTCCGCCCTTGCCGAAGTGCAGACCAGCGACGAGGGCCGGAAACTGGTACGGCAGGTCGAGCGCTCGCTGGAGACGATGGAGGACCTGCTGCGCACGCTGCTCGACATCTCCAAGCTCGATGCGGGTGTGGTCCAGCCCGACATTGGCGACGTCAGCCTGGAGGCGCTGTTCTCGTCGCTGCGGTCGGATTTCCAGCCTGTGGCCGAACTGAAGGGCCTGTCGCTGAAATTCCGCGCCGTCAACGCCGTGGTTCGCTCCGATCGCACGCTGCTGCGCCGCATCCTGCAGAACATCCTCTCCAATGCGCTGGGCTACACCCGCTCGGGCGGTGTCCTTGTCGGCACCAGGCACCGCGGCGATGCCATCCGCATCGATGTCGCCGATACCGGCTGCGGCATTCCCGACGACCAGCGCGAGGCGGTGTTCGAGGAATTTCATCGCGGCATCATGCCTGCCAATGCCGAACTCGCCGGCGGCGGCCTCGGCCTTGGGCTGGCCATCGTGCGGCGCATCGCCGGCGCGCTCGGCCATCCCGTGACGTTTTCCTCGAAGGTCGGTCGCGGCACGATTTTTCACATCGATGTCCCCGTCGGCATCGGTGCCACGGCGGACGCCGTCGCCAGCGCTGCAAGCCTGGAGCGGCCGCGCGGCTACGGCTTGTTCGGCACCAAGGTTCTGCTGGTCGAGAACGATGTCGAGGTGCTGCAGGCGATGACCTCGTTGCTCGAACGCTGGCAATGCCTGGTGCGCGCCGCGACCTCGACCGACGACGCGCTCGACATGCTCGGCGACACGGACTGGGTGCCCGACATCGTCATAGCCGACCAGCACCTCGACGGCGGCGATCTCGGCACCGCCACCATATCGAAGGTCCGCCGCTATCTCGGCCGCGCGGTGCCGGCGCTGATCGTCACCGCCGACAGTTCCGAAGCCGTCGCCAAGGCGGCGCGTGCCGGCGGCATCGAGCTGATGCGCAAACCGCTGAAGCCCGCGCAACTAAGGGCGCTTCTGGCACATCTGCTGGCTTAAGGGAGGCCCCGGCCAATCCAGCCTAAATTCATTCCGCTCTAAACGTGAAGAAGCGTGAATACTAATTTACTTACTGATGAAATAATACTAAGTTTCGGCACGCAATTTTACTGCTCGGAGGGTTGAATGGCCAGGAAATGCGTAGGCGGTAGCCTTGTTCCGCCAGGGCAAACCAGTTGGAACATTCCAGCTTTGCCAAATGATGAAGGCGGACGGCAATGCACCGAAAGCGGGGGAAACATCGTCCCAGATGAAACCACATCCTGCGGAGCAAGCACGTCTTCTGTTGGTCAGATGACTGGCTCGACATCTTCTGCAATGTCGCTGACGACAGCGGTGTTGGATCCTGTGCGACGCGTCCGGGATGCCTTTTTCGACACGCATCTGGTTCGCTCTCTCGCCTTGATCAACGACTCTGACGAACTCATCAAGATCGCAATGAGCGACAGGTCGATTGCCGGCCGCATCGCAGAAGGTGTGGGGTTCTTGAGCAGTGTTTCTACCGCGGTTCTAGCAGAGAACGACAAGGATCCGATGCTTCGATTGCAATACCAGCCTGACCTTCATGAATGGGTCGTTGCGCTCGCGAAGGACGTCCAGAAGCGCCTGTCGAGCAAGGATCTGCACGAAGCCATGGAACAAGCGATTGGAATCCTCGACACGTATGTCGGGCGAACTTTTGGAGACGTCGCGGCGGACCTGAAGAAAGGTCGCCTCAACTCGGCAACGTAGTCGCACTGATCCACTTCGTCTTCGCTGGAGACCATCATGTCGCGCGAACTGACATCAGGCTTCGCCTTGGTCGCACAAGTTGCTGAAAAGGAAATCTCGTCGATTTTTGTGAAGACATTCCTCGGATTGATGCCAAAAATTCAGCGTTCGGTGGAAGGTGTCACGGTTAACATCTGGTTCGGCAATTTAAGCCCGAGCGTCCGACTGATTGCGAGCAATAATCCGTTCGAAAACCTGGTGGAAATAAGCCTGCCTTTTATCGGCCGGGCGAGCGACCAATTCGATGAATGCGTAGGTACTTTGGTGGTCAGGCCGTCATTGATCCAAACCGAGGTCCAACAGAACGGCCAGACCCTGATCGCGCCCATGGTCGATTTTCGGGGGCTGTCGGTTGCGGCGTTCGAAGTCAGCGTCAACAAGGACAAATTCAAGGCAGTTATGCATCAGGCCTTGTTTGACTCGCTCAAGGGGCAGGGAACGATAACTGCTGGACCGCTTTTCCCGACGAGCGGCCGGCCGTTTTTCTTCAAAACTTTTCTTTCGGCCCCGCCGCGGGCTAATATCCTCGCCGTTTTCATCGCCGACGTGGGGAATGTGCCAGATCTACCAGACTCAGCAAACACCCTTACCAACAGCATTATGGTTCTTGTTCCGGTTGAAACCATCAACGCGAACATTCACGATCAACTTGCCGCCCATGGTCTGGGACAACTGCCTGCCGGACTTGAAGGAGGGACACTGACCTCCCTTTCGATCGAATTGAAGGCCGGGCACGTGTTCGTGAAGGGCACCATGGACGCCGACGTAGGTCCGTTTACGTCGACCGTTCATTTCAAGGCCTGGCTGACACTTTTCGTACAAGGAGGGAACGTTCAGGTATCCGTCGCACGTACGCAACAGGACACAGATATTCTTGGAGATTTGCTGGACTTCTTTTCGGCAGGCGCGGTCACCCGGGCTCTTGAAGAGGCAATTCCTGCGGCGGTGAAGTCCATCGGCGGTGGTGCTTTCGGAACCTTGGGCCTTTTTGCGGATGAGGTTCCCTTCGAGCAGAGCTTTGCGGCGGCCCAGGCATCTGGATCGATTCTGATCCGTCCGGATGGATTGGGAATCCCCGTTGCACTTACGAACAGGGTGTCTCCGGCCACCGAAAAGCCCACCTATATGAGAGCGCACAAGCTGAGCCGCGAGTTTCACGTTCCGTCTGGCTGTCAGTTCGGTGACTTAATAAACGCCACAAATATCCGCCGTTTTGTTTCATGGCAGGAGGCTGTGCAGGTCGGTTACGATGGATGCAAGACATGCCAACCACAGTTCAACATCACAGTGTTTGGTCAGGTGGTAATACATGTGTCCGGCCCCTTCCAGCAATCGGAAGGCATGCCCCAAGTCGAAGCGGTGCTAACTGACAATGTCGTTCGCTTTGATGTTCAGGTCAGTCCGCTCAAGGAAACCGCTGGCCGTGCGTTTGCTCAAACAAATAATGGGACTACCGACTTCCGTTATTTCATTTCGCCGATTGTTCCTGGTCGATGGCAACTGTCGATCAGATGGGACGATTGGGCTGTGATCTCTCCCGTAGATGTCGCGCGAAGATGGATACGCCACGATGGCCACTGGGAAGGGCAGTCCACAGTTGTACGAACGAAGCGCGGGGAAGACCAGGTAGCCGTCACCTATGAGGCGTGAATTGAAATGAAGGGTTTGATCGTCGCGCGGACTGGGAAAATACTGCGCTAGTGCACCCATTGCCCTGATCGCCGACTCAAAACCCCGCCTGATCCCTGAAAAGCTCCGCATTATCAAGCTTCGAAACCTCGATCACCGCTTGCGTGCGGCTGTAGACGTTGAGCTTGCGCAGGATCTCCGAGACGTGCGCCTTGACCGTGGTCTCGCCCACTTGCAGCTCATAGGCGATCTGCTTGTTGAGCAGGCCCTGGCGCAGCATCTGCAGCACGCGCAACTGCTGCGGCGTCAATGTCGAAAGGCGCTGCACCATGTCGGCGCGGTCGGTGCTGTCGGCGTCGGGGGGGCGGCCCTCATAAGTTTCCGGAACATAGATGGCGCCTTCCATAACCGAGCGTATAGCGTTGGCCAGATCGCTCTTGCGCGCCGATTTCGGGATGAAGCCGGCAGCACCGTAGGACAGCGCCTCGGAGATGATCTTGGGCTCCTCGTAACCGGACACGATGACCACGGGCAGGCGCGGATAGCGGGTCCGAAGCTGCAGCAACCCCTCGAAGCCGTGCACCCCGGGCATGCTGAGATCGAGCAGGGCAAGGTCGAACGGCTTTGTCCCGGCCAGCAGGTCGAGTGCTTCGGCGATCGACCGCGCCTCCACCGTGTCGACCTCCGGATAGGCCATCTGCACGGCGCTGTGCAGCGCCTCGCGAAACAGCGGATGATCGTCGATGATCAGGAACCGGGCGCTGTCAGTGGCTGCTGTCATGTGGCTCGTTTCGGTTTGCCGGCCGCAGCATAATCCCGCGACCATGGCTGACTTATTGGCAAATAGTCTATCCCAGCGGACGATGCATCGCCGCGAAAGTGATGGAAACTCCGGATTCCTTATACGGCCGGCCGGCCAATGCTATGAAAAGCGACGCCTTGCCCGGCCTCTCAATTCGGCCGAAGGTGCCCGCGGCCCGACATCCAACTGCAGAGACAGACCATGACCGCCTTTGTCCTCCCCGCTCCGCCAACGCCCTCGGTCGCAGTGGACGGCTCGAACGAGCGATTTGCGGTGCGCCGCATCTTCTGCGTCGGGCGCAACTACGCCGCGCATATCAGGGAGTTCGGCAATGACGAGCGCGATCCACCCTTCTTCTTCACCAAGCCCGCCGATGCGTTGGCAGACTCCGGCGCCACGATCCCCTACCCGCCGCTGACGACCAACCTGCACCATGAGATCGAACTGGTGGTCGCGATCGGCAAGCCGGGCTTCCGCATCCCGCGCGCCCAGGCGCTGGATTATGTCTGGGGCTATGCCGTCGGCATCGACCTCACCCGCCGCGATCTCCAGGACGAAGCCAAGAAAGCAGCGCGGCCCTGGGACTGGTCGAAGGCTTTCGACCTCTCCGCGCCGTGCGGTCCTCTGGTTCCCGCGCAAAAATCCGGCCATCCGAGCCAGGGCCGTATCTGGCTGGCTGTCGACGGCAAGATCCGGCAGGACGCCGATCTCGCCGAGTTGATCTGGCCGATCTCCGACATCGTCTCGATCTGCAGCGAAGGCATGGAATTGCAGCCAGGCGACCTCATCTTCACCGGCACGCCGGCCGGCGTCGGCGCGGTCAACCCTGGGGAGACGATGACCGGCGGCGTCGACGGCATCGGCACGATCGAAGTGACCATCGGCCAGCCAAATCGGTGAGTGCATGAGCGACATCGTCCTTCACAACTACTACCGCTCCTCCACCTCCTACAGGGTGCGGATTGCGCTGGAGATGAAGGGGCTGACCTATGACTACGTGCCGCATCACCTGCGCCATGGCGAGCATCTCGAACCGGCCTATCTCGCGGTCAACCCGCAGGGCCTAGTGCCGGCGCTGATCCTGGGCGACGGCACCCTGCTGACGCAATCGCTGGCGATCATCGAATTTCTCGACGAGACGACGCCCGAACCGCCTCTGCTGCCGAAGGACGCAGTTGGGCGCGCCCGTGTCAGGATGCTGGCGCAGATGATTGCCTGCGATATCCATCCGGTGAACAATCTGCGTATCCTGACCGCGCTGCGAACCCTGTTCGGCGCCGGCGACGAGGATGTCGCCAAGTGGTTCCGGCACTGGGTCAAAGAGGGTTTCAAGCCACTCGAAGACCTGTTGATGGCTTCGCCCGAGACCGGCACCTTCTGCCACGGCGACACGCCGGGGCTGGCCGATATCTGCCTGGCGGCACAAGTCACCAGCAATGCCCGTTTCGGCGTCGATATGGCGCCCTACCCGACGATCTCGCGCATCAACGCCGCTTGCATGGCCCTGCCGGCCTTTCAGAACGCCGCGCCGCAAAACCAGATCGATGCCGAGTAACCTTTTCGGCGACGCGCAGCGTCGCCATCGGCGTATGCCCAAACGGCCGGCTTGTCTGGCGGAATCGATTTCCGCTTGACCGGCCAGGGAATCGGCTATCGTTTCCCGAAGTGCGCGCAAGGTGGAGTTGCCGATGAAAGCCGTCGTCTTCGAAAAATTCGGCGAGGCGCCGACGATCCAGACCGTTCCCGATCCGAAGCCGGCGCCGGACGGCGTCGTCATCAAGGTCGAGGCGACAGGCCTGTGCCGCAGCGATTGGCACGGCTGGATGGGCCATGACGCCGATATCCGCTTGCCGCATGTCCCCGGTCACGAGCTGGCCGGCGTCGTGGTAGCCGCCGGCAAGCAGGTGACCCGCTGGAAGGCTGGCGAGCGCGTCACCGTCCCGTTCGCCGTCGGCTGCGGCCATTGTTTCGAATGCACGTCCGGCAATCACCAGGTCTGCGAGCACCAGTCCCAGCCGGGCTTCAACGCCTGGGGCTCGTTCGCCGAATATGTCGCCATCGAGCACGCCGACACCAACCTCGTGCGCCTGCCCGACGAGATGGAATTCGCCACTGCCGCCAGCCTCGGCTGCCGCTTCGTCACCTCGTTCCGCGCCATCGTCGATCAGGGCCGGGTGACGCCGGGCGAGTGGGTGGCGGTGCATGGCTGCGGCGGTGTCGGCCTGTCGGCGATCATGATCGCCAGCGCCATGGGTGCCAATGTCATCGCCATCGACCTCACCGAAGAGAAGCTGGACTTCGCCAGGAAGATCGGCGCGGTGGCGACCATCAACGCGGCGACGACCCCGAACGTCGTCAAGGCGGTCAAGCAGATCACCAATGGCGGCGTGCATATGTCCATAGATGCACTCGGTCATCCCACGACCTCGTTCAATTCGATCGCCAATCTACGCCGGCGCGGGCGCCATGTGCAGGTCGGCCTGATGCTGGGCGATCACGCCCGCCCGCAGGTGCCGATGGACAAGGTGATCGCGTTCGAGCTCGAAATCCTCGGCAGCCACGGCATGCAGGCCTACCGCTACCCCGCGATGATGGAGATGATCCGCACCGGCAAGCTGAAACCCGAGCTTCTGGTCGGCAAGAAGATCAGCCTTGAGGAAGCGCCGGCTGCACTGATGGCGATGGGCGGCTTCGAAGGCATCGGCATCGGTGTGGTGACGAAGTTTTAGCCAGCGGCGCCGGTTGCGGGCCGTGGCAAATCCCGCCTGGCAAACTTTTTGGCGCCGAATACGCACAGCACCACGCCGAGCGTGATGACGACCATCAGGGGACTGACCTGCTCATGCAGCAGGGACGCCGCCAGGGCGAGGCCAAAAAAGGGCTGCAGCAGTTGCAACTGCCCCACGGCGGCGATGCCGCCTTGCGCGAGGCCGCGATACCAGAACACGAAGCCGATCAGCATGCTGAACAGCGAGACATAGGCAAGCCCGATCCATGCATTGGTCCCGACCGTGGCGAAGGACGGTGGCAGGGTGACCACGGTCAGCACCAGCATGACCGGCAGTGACAGCACCAGCGCCCAGCAGATCACTTGCCAGCCGCCCAGCCTGCGCGACAGCGCGGCGCCTTCTGCGTAGCCCAGGCCGCACACGATGATGGCGGCAAGCATCAGTGCGTCGCCAACGGGTGAGGCCGTCATGCCTTGCGCAAGGGCAAACCCACCCACCAACGCGCTGCCGAGGCATGAGAACAGCCAGAAGGCCGGTCTCGGCCTCTCGCCCCCGCGCAGCACGCCGAAGATCGCGGTCGCCAGCGGCAGCAAGCCGACGAAGATGATGGAATGAGCAGAGGTGACATGCTTCAGCGCCAAGGCTGTCAGCAAGGGAAAGCCGACCACCACACCCAACGCGACGATGACAAGCGACATCAGGTCATGACGTTCCGGGCGCTTCTCGCGGAAGACGAGCAGCAGCGCGAGGCCAAGCAAAGCTGCTATCACCGCGCGCGCCGACGTCAGGAATGTCGGATCGAGATCCATCACCGCCACGCGCGTTGCCGGCAAGGAGCCGCTGAAAATCAACACGCCGATGAATCCGCTCACCCAGCCGCTCGTCGTCTTGTCCATTGCAGGCACTCCATCCGTTGCGCCCTCTATCGGGCCCATACCCATGGCGTCACCAGAGACAATGCAGTACAATTCAACAAAACTGTAATGGTTTGCCGGAAGGTACAGATGAACGTATCAGCGAGATTCGACAACAGCGGAACCCTTGTCGAAGGCGTCATGTCCACCATCCGCCAGCGAATTGCCGCGCGCAGCCTCACGCCCGGCGCCCGATTGCCCTCGATCCGCGCCTTCGCGAAATCCATGCAGGTTTCCAAATCGACAGTGGTCGAGGCCTATGAGCGACTGGCGGCGGAAGGCGCGATCCGTTCCCGGCCAGGCTCCGGCTTCTATGCCGCCGGATCGCTGGCGCCGCTGTCGCTGGCCGAGATCGGCCCCCGACTCGATCGCGCCGTCGATCCGCTCTGGGTTTCGCGGCAGTCGCTGGAAGCGGGCGATGAGATGCTGAAGCCCGGCTGCGGCTGGCTGCCCGCCTCGTGGATGCCGCAGGCAGCGCTACGTCGCGCGCTGCGCACCGTGGCGCGCGCCGATGATGTGGCCCTTGCCGACTACGGCACGCCGCTCGGGCTGCCGCCGCTGCGCCAATTGCTGGCGCGGCGCATGGCCACGCATGGCATCGAGGCTTCCCCCGAACAGATCATGCTGACGGAATCGGGCACGCAGGCCATCGACCTCCTGTGCCGGTTCCTGCTCGAACCCGGCGATACAGTGCTGGTGGACGATCCCTGCTATTTCAATTTCCACGCACTGTTGCGTGCCCATCAGGCCAAGGTCGTCAGCGTCCCCTATACGCCATCGGGACCGGATATCGAGTTGTTCGCGCAGGCGCTGGCCGAGCATCGGCCGCGCCTCTACATCACCAACTCCGCCATCCACAACCCGACCGGCGCGATCCTGTCGCCGGTCACCGCGCACCGGCTGCTCAAGCTCGCCGATCAATCGGACCTGACCATCGTCGAGGACGACATCTTCGCCGATTTCGAACACACTCCTGCCCCGAGGCTTGCGGCTTTCGACGGTCTCGAACGTGTCGTCCATATCGGCAGTTTCTCCAAGACGCTTTCGGCCTCGATACGCTGCGGGTTCATCGCCGCGCCCCGTGACTGGATGGAAGGGCTGGCCGACCTCAAGATCGCCACCACTTTCGGCGGCGGGCGGCTCGCGGCCGAATTGGTGCTGACCCTGCTCAGGGATGGCAGCTATCGCAAGCACATGGACCTGCTGCGCGCCCGGCTCTCACGCGCCATGATCGAGACAAGCGCTCGGCTGAAGGCGATCGGGATCACGCCCTGGATCGAGCAGCCCGCCGGTCTGTTCCTCTGGTGCAGCCTACCGGATGCAGTGGACGCAGCCGAGGTTGCCCGCCGCGCGCTTGCGGCCAATGTCGTGCTGGCGCCCGGGAACGCGTTCAGCCTGTCGCAATCAGCCAGCCGATTCCTGCGCTTCAACGTTGCGCAATGCGAAGACGAGCGGATTTTCAAGGTGCTAGAGGCAGCCATGCCGCGTTGACGGCCGGGGCGCGGCTTGCGCGATCAGGACTTCATGCAAATCTCGCGCACGCAACTCCGCAGCCAGCGCTGCGCCGGATCGGCATCGAGCCGCGGATGCCAGAGCATGGAAATAGTGACCGCCGGAATGTCGACCGGCAGGGAAAAAGTCTGCATGCCGGCGCGCGCACCTTGCGTATGCCGCTCGGGCACGCTGGCGATCAGCTCCGAGGCGCGCGCCATGGCGAGCGCGGCCGAAAAACCGGAAGCCATGCACACGACCGTCCGCTGTAATCCGAGCCGGCTCAAGGCCTCGTCGATCGGTCCCCTTTCGCGCCCCCGCCGCGAAACATTGATGTGGCGGCCGGCCGCATAGCGTTCCGGCGTCATCGCGCCCTGGCCGAGTGGATGGCCACTGCGCACCGCGCAGACGAAACGGTCGCGAAAAAGCGCCTGGATGCGCACCTCCGGCCCGGTCTCGCCGGCCACGCCTACTTCCAGGTCGATCGCCGCTTCGCGCAGTGACGCCATGTCCTTGTCCGACTTCGGCGCGAAACGCAGCCGCACGCCCGGCGCATCGGCCTGGATCCGGGCGATCAGGCGCGGCCCGAACTCCTCGACGAAGCTTTCATTGGTGCGCAGCGTGAAGGTCCTCTCCAGGCCCGGCAGATCAAGCAGCCTCGCCGGGCGCAGCAGCGTTTCAGCATCCTGAACCACACGGCCGACCTGCTGGCGCAGTTCCTGCGCGCGTGGCGTTGGAACAAGGCCGCGACCGGCCCGCACCAGCAGCGGATCTCCCGTCGCCGCGCGCAACCGCGCCAGCGTGCGGCTCATCGCCGAGGGGCTGAGCCGTAATCGCGTCGCCGCACGCGCCACGCTGCCTTCGTCCAGCAGGACATCGAGGGCGACGAGCAGGTTGAGATCGGGCGGCGACATGGTTCGATCCTAGCACGAAATCCGCTGATGTAGCGTGCAACGCATGAATAGAATGCAAATGCTGCGCGTTCCGCCACATCATGCAAACGATTAGATCTTCGAAGCTTCTACCTGAAGCCGACAAAGGGAGATCGCCGTGGCAGTCACTGAGCAACATCGCAACGAGCACGCATCGGTCGCACAGAAAATCCCATCGGCTGGATGGGCGCTGGCGAGCCTGTCGCTGGCCACGCTGCTGTCGTCGCTCGGCACCAGCATCGCCAGCGTCGGCCTTCCCGCGCTGATGCAGGCATTCGATGCCTCGTTCCAACAGGTGCAATGGGTCGTGATTGCCTATCTGCTCGCCATCACCATCCTGATCGTCAGTGCCGGGCGCCTCGCCGACATGCTCGGGCGGCGGCCGCTGCTGCTTTTCGGCATCGCGCTGTTCACATCGGCGTCGGTGCTCTGCGGCCTCTCGCCGGCTTTGTGGCTGCTGATCGCGGCGCGGGCGGTGCAAGGGCTTGGCGCGGCGCTGATGATGGCGCTGACATTGGCCGTTGTCGCCGAGACGGTGAGCAAGGCCAGGACCGGCAGCGCCATGGGCCTGCTCGGCGCCATGTCGGCCATCGGCACCACGCTCGGCCCTTCCATAGGCGGCCTGCTGATCGCCGCTCTCGGCTGGCGTTCGATCTTCCTGGTCAACGTGCCGCTCGGCATCCTGACCTTTGCAATGGCCTGGCGTGCTTTGCCTGCCGGCAACCGGACGGCGTGGACCGGTCAAGCCGGCTTCGATGGTTTGGGCACGGGCCTGCTGGCCCTGACATTGGCGGCCTACGCGCTGGCGATGACGCTGGGTAGAGGCAGTTTCGGGCTCATCAACATCGGCCTGCTGGTCGCGGCTGGCATCGGCATCTTCCTGTTCGCCACGGCGCAAAGGATGGCGAAAAACCCATTGGTCGAGCTTTCCGCCTTCCGTGATCTCTCGCTGAGCGCCAGCCTGGCCATGAATCTGATCGTCGCCACCGTGATGATGGCTACCTTGGTGGTTGCGCCGTTCTATCTCTCGCGCGGGCTCGGACTGGACGCGGCAAACGTCGGACTGGTGCTCTCGACAGGCCCGCTGGTTTCGGCGCTGTCGGCGTTGCTCGCTGGACGCCTTGCCGATCGCTTCGGAGCCAAAAGGATGATGGTCGCGGGCCTGCTCGGCCTTGCCACGGGCACGTTCCTCCTGTCCCTGGCGATAACGACACTCGGCATCGCCAGCTATGTCGTCCCCATCACCGTGACCTGCTTCGGTTATGCCCTGTTCCAGACAGCGAACAACGCCGCCGTCATGCGCAGCGTCGGCGCCGGTCAACGCGGCGTCATCTCCGGCCTGCTCAATCTGTCGCGCAACCTTGGCCTCATTACGGGCGCCTCCGTCATGGGCGCCATATTCGCCGCCGCATCGGCCGGAGGACGTGAAGCCGGCGGCCAAGGCATGCTGACGTCAGCGGCGGCGGCCAGCGGAATGCAGGTGACCTTCCAGACGGCAACGGCACTGGCGGTGGCGGCGCTGGCGCTCAGCCTTTTGCCGAGCCGGCGGGCGGAGAATGCCTGACGAAGATCAATTCAGGGGGCTTGGGCGAATGCCGCTCAGGCCCCTGCCCGCTTGCGGCGCTCATAGAGCATGACCAGCGTCTCGGCCGTCAGCGCCGGCTTTTCCTCGCCCTCGATCTCGACGGTGTTGGCGGCCTTCATCAGGTATTGGCCCGGCCCCCTGTCCTCCATGGACAGCAGCGTGGTGCGCAGCCGGATGCGTGCGCCCACCTTGACCGGCGCCAGGAAACGCACCTTGTCGAAGCCGTAGTTGAAGGCGGCCTGCGTGTTCTCGGGCACGATTCCCATGCCGAGCGCCAGCGCGCCGATGATCGACAGCGTCAGATAGCCATGGGCGATCGTCGTGCGGAACGGGCTTTGCCGCCGCGCCCGTTCGGGGTCGACATGGATCCATTGATGATCGCCGGTGCATTCGGCGAACTGGTTGATACGGTTCTGGTCGACTGTCGTCCATTCCGAGACGCCAAGCTCCTGCCCGGACATCGTCCTCAACTGCTCGTAGGTCGGCGGCGTCTTAGGCCGTATTTCGGTCATTCCTGTTTTCCCGATAGCTTCCAACGCTTCCGGACCACGAACCGGCGGCCTCTGTCAATTCGCCCTGCATGATTCGGTCCCCTTGGGATCGATGCGAATCCTGGCATCACTCTACGTCAAGCCGTGTTCGCCCGGCCTTGGCATTTGAGGGTACCCATGGTGTAAAGGCATAGCGGCCGATGAAAGAGCATCCGAACAAACTTCGCCTGGCGCAGGGTTGGCAGGCAACCGGTCTTTGTCACGCAAGCTACTTCTTCTCGTAGCCGGCGCGGATTTCCTCCATCGCCTCTTTGATGCGCATGCGCAGGATGTCGACCGATTCGGTGCCGGATTTCCTGACCAGCTCGGCCACTTCGCTGGCATTCTTCAACGTAGTCTCGAAGGATTTCCTGGCGAACTCAGTCTGTTTGGCCATCAGGTCCTGCGGCGTGCCGGGCGCTCTGTAGCCTTGCGTCATGTCGGCAATTTCGCGCAGCGTGTCCTGCAGCATCTCGCGTTGCCTGGAGAACAGCGACGACGCGCCGGCGGCACTTGCCCGCGCCGATTTCTCCAGCGCTTCAAGGTTCTTGCGGTGGTGCGCGAGGATTGCCTCGACATCGACATTGGGCAGTTTCAGATCGCGGCCGAACCGGCCGAACATGTCCGTGAAGGAATGGGAATCCGGTTGTTTGGCCATGCTCATCTGCTCCCCTGTTGCCGCGACTGCTGATGCCCCGCCCATGAGAATAGGGCATGGCGTGCGCCCGTCAATTGACGAGAAACAGCCGCTCCGCGGTGTAAAGCGCGATGCCGGCCAGACCGCCGATAATCATGCCGTTGAAGCGGATATATTGCAGGTCCCGGCCGATATTCATCTCGATCAGCCGCGTCAGTTGCGCCAGATCCCAGCGCTTGACCTGGTCTGCGATGAATTTCGATACGCCGCTCTTCTGGCTCTCGACGAAAGAGGACAGCGCCACCACGAATCCCTGGTTCATGTCGGCCCTGATCTTGGCGTCTCCAGCCAGATGCCGGCCGACCTCGACGAACATGTTGGCAAGATGCGCGCGGATGATCGATCGCGGCGCCTTGGCATCCTGCTCGATGAACAGCCTGAGGCTTTCCCACATGTCGCCGGCCAGCGCCTTGACTTCCGGCCTGGCGAGGAAATCGCGCTTCAGCTTCTCGGCGCGCCTTGCATACGGCTTCGACGTTCTCAACCGCTCGACGAAGGCTTGCGCGAAACGGTCGAATTCGGTGCGCATCGGGTGGTCGGGATCGGCTCTCACCTCGTCGAGCAGCGAACCGGCCGAGGCGACGATCTTCTTCAGGAGATAGGCGTCGGCCCTGAACAGCTTGAACAGCGACGGCAGTTCCTCGCGGATCTTTTCGCGCATGGTCGTCAGCGCCTGTTCATCGTTGAGGAACCGGCCGATCACCTTGATGAACTCATCGAACAGCCTCTGGTGACGGCGATCGTCGGTCAGGGCCGAGAGCAATTCGGCCGCCAACGGCGCCAGCGGCACTTTTTCGATCTGCTCCAGCATCCGGCTGGTGACGAAGCCGCGCAGCCCCGATTGCTCGACGGCGGCAAGCGTCTGCGGAACCAGGCGCACGACGAAACGCGACAGGCCCGCGGCACGTTCGGAATCGGCCAGCCAGTCGGCTACGAGCGCCGAGAAATCGACCTCGGCCAACTTTTCGCGCACCGG
Organism: Mesorhizobium sp. BR1-1-15; assembly: GCF_020165475.1. Classification (NCBI taxonomy): domain Bacteria; kingdom Pseudomonadati; phylum Pseudomonadota; class Alphaproteobacteria; order Hyphomicrobiales; family Phyllobacteriaceae; genus Mesorhizobium; species Mesorhizobium sp. BR1-1-15. The sequence continues at coordinate 230,162 of NZ_JAIUIF010000008.1, forward strand.
CTCGGGGGCAAGGAAATTGGCTTCGATGAAACGGCCGAGATTATCGGCGATACGGTTCTGGTTCTCGGGAATGATCGCGGTGTGCGGGATCGGCAGACCGAGAGGCCGCTTGAACAGCGCGACCACCGCATACCAGTCGGCCAGGCCGCCAATGGTCGCCGCCTCGGCAAAGGCGGCGACGAAGCCGAGCCAGGGATAGGTGCTCTCGAAGGACTTGGCCAGAGCGAACACGGCGACGCAAAGCGCAAGTGCCGCCGTGGCGACGAATTTGGTCCGCCGCAGCATTGTAAGCTTGGCATGCGCGTCGGCATCGTATCCGCCGGAAGCCAGGGCCGTGGCTGATTGTGACATGTCAGAGCCGCTCCTCGTCGATCTCTGATCTATTTAGAGCATTCCAGGAAAGGTGTGTAACGCTGTTCTCTGGAAAAGCGCCTGGCGCTTTCCCCAGGGAATTGCGTGAAAACAAAGAGTTAGGGCGGTCGGCCATTCTGCCAATCACTGGACCGCTCTGGTGTTTCGCCCGAGAAAATGCGCGTGACAGCCGATTCGGCCCGCGTCTTGCCGCCTTGCGCACACAAAGTTGACGGGAATATTCAGCTATTAGGCGAAGCTAGTCTGGAATTATTCCAAGGTATAGGCCATATTCCGCCGAGGCCAGTGTGGCGAATCCGAAAGCTCGGAGCAAAGCCGCACCAGCAAAGTTCAAAATCTGGCGTGATCGCAGCTCGCCGGCGCTTTGTGAGGACAAGATGCGACTTACCCGCCAGACCAATTACGCCATGCGCATCCTGATGTATTGCGCGGCCAATACCGATCGGCTGAGCCGCATCCCCGAGATCGCCGCCGCCTATTCGGTGTCGGAGCTTTTCCTGTTCAAGATCCTCCAGCCACTGGTCGAGAATGGCCTTGTCGAGACGGTGCGTGGCCGCAATGGCGGCGTCAGGCTTGGCCGTGCCGCGGAATCGATCAACCTGTTCGACGTCGTGCGCGTGACGGAGGAAAGCTTCGCCATGGCCGAGTGCTTCGAGAACGACGCCGCGGAATGCCCTCTGGTCGACAGTTGCGCGCTGAATTCCGCGTTGCGCGAGGCGCTCAACGCCTTCTTCGCGGTCCTTGCCCGCTATACGATCGCCGATCTCGTGGCGGCGCGTCCGAACGTGCGCAACCTGCTCGGCATTGACCTGCTGGAGCGCCGCGCACCGGCGGCCTGATCCGGTTTGCCGCAGGCTGGACCTGCGGCGAACGTCCAGAATCTAGGCCGCTGCCAGAATCTAGGCCGCTGATTGAGGCAGCACGAACGGCATATTGCCGGCTGGCAGGACTCCAACCTTTAAGCGGCAACCGAATACCCTTTCGATCAGATCGTCGCTCAGCACATCCTGCGGCGAACCGGTGGCGGCAAGCCGGCCGCGGTGCATGACGAAAATCCGGTCGGCATACATCGCCGTCAGGTTGAGGTCGTGCAGGATGGCAACCACGCCGCCGCCCCTTCTGGCGAAGTCGCGGGCAATGTTCATGATGATCAGCTGGTGCTTGATGTCGAGGCTGGACACCGGCTCGTCCAGGAACAGATAGCGCGGCTTGCCGTCGAGCACCGGCGCCCAGATTTGGCACAGCACGCGGGCGAGTTGAACGCGCTGCTGCTCGCCGCCGGAAAGCTCCTGATAGAAGCGGCCGGCGAAACCGTCGAGGTCGACACGCGCCAGCGCCCGTTCCGGCAGGCGTTCGTCCTCGCCCGGCAGCACACCCGAGCAGCCTCCGACAAGGCCGAGCCTGACAATCTCGCGCACAGTAAAGGGAAACGACAAGGTCGTCGCCTGCGGCAGCACCGCGCGCAGCGTCGCCGCCTCGACTGGCGTTATCGTCGAGAGCTCGCGGCCGTTGATGGCAATCCGGCCGGTATGCGCGAGTTCCCCCGACAGCGCCTTGAGGAAGGTCGTCTTGCCCGACCCATTGGGGCCGACAATGGCCGAAATCTCACCCGGCCTGACCTCGAAATCGACGCCGGCGACAATGCCTTTCCTGCCGATCGCCACCGAAACATCGCGCGCTTCGATCATGAAACACCCCTACAGGTCGATGACGCCGCGCTTGCGCAGCAGGATCCAGAGGAAGAACGGCGCTCCGGCGATCGCCGTGACGATGCCGATCGGCAGTTCGGCGGGCGCCACGATGGTGCGCGCGACCGCGTCCGCCAAAAGCAGCAGCGAGGCGCCGAGCAGCGCCGAGGCCGGCAGCAGATAGCGATTGTCGGGGCCGATCAGCAGGCGCAGCAGATGCGGCACCACGATGCCGATGAAACCGATGCCGCCGCTGACGGCGACGGAGGCGCCGACCGCCGCCGAGACGCCGACGATGGCCGTGTACTTAAGCCGCTGCACCGGAATGCCGAGATGGCCGGCGGTCGCCTCGCCCAGCGCCAGCGCATTAAGGCCGCGAGCCAGGAACGGCATCGCCGCCAGCGAAAGCACGATGACCGGGCCGACAGAGCCGATCTTCTGCCATGTCGCACCGGCCAGCGAGCCGAGTTGCCAGAAGGTCAGGTCGCGCAGTTGCCGGTCGTCGGCCATGAAGATCAGGATACCGGTCAGCGCCATGGCAAGTGCGGCCAGCGCCAGGCCGGCAAGCAGCATGGTGGCGACGGATGTGCGGCCCTGCCGCGTCGCGACCTTGTAGAGCAGCAACGTCACCGACAAACCACCGCCGAAGGCCGCCAGAGGAAGGATCAGCGCGCCGAGCGAGGCGGTCACCGGCGACAGCACGGTCGTGCCGAGCACGATGACGGCCACCGCGCCGAGGCTGGAGCCCGCCGAAACACCGATAAGGCCGGGGTCGGCAAGCGGATTGCGGAACAGCCCCTGCATGACCGCGCCGGAGACCGCGAGCGCGGCCCCGATCAGCACGCCGAGCACGACGCGCGGCAGCCTTATGTCATAGACGATGAGGCGATCTCGCGCGCTCATCGCCACGTCGCCAGGCGCTGCGCCGAACAGCCAGTCGCCGACCACCTTGACGGCGGACGCATCCGAGGCGCCGGAGGTCAGCGACAGCAATACCGCTGCCGCAAGCATGACGCAGGCGAGCGCGATGACCAGACGGGCGCGCCCGGAACGGTCACCGGCGCTGGCCATCTTCCTCTCCGCCGGCCCGGCGATCGACTGGTCGACCATGCCGCTCAGTCCGTAATCTGCGTGCCATAGAGCGCGACGGCAAGGTCGTGGACGGCGTCGGCCGTACGCGGTCCGAAGCCGAGCAGATACCCGCCGTCGATGCGGATCAGCTTGCGCGCGGTTCCGGCCGGCGTCGAGGCGATCGATGCGTTGCCGAACAGTTCATCGTCCGATACCGGCGGCCCGGCATTGCTCATCATCAGGATCGCGTCCGGCCTGGCGGTGACAACAGCCTCGTCAGACAGTTGCTTGTAGCCGGAGAAGCCTTCGATCGCGTTGACGCCGCCGGCCAGCTTGATGATGCCGTTGGCAGCGGTATCGCTGCCGGCCGCCATGATCTTGCCGCCCTGCATCGACAGCACGAACAGAACGCGCTTGCGCTCCTCGATCGAGGCCGTCTGCTTTTCCGCCGCCTGCAGCTTGGCATCGATCTCCCTGGCCAGCGCTTCGGCCTTGGCGTCGGCGCCGAGCGCCTTGCCGACCACGCGGACCTTTTCGAGGATGCCCTCACGGTCGTACCGGTCAGGCACTTCGATGAAGGGGATGCTCGTCTTCTTCAGCACATCGAGCGCCTCCTTGGGGCCGCTACCGTGCAGCGCCAGCATGCCCGAAGGGTTTACCGACAGCACACCCTCCGGTGACAGCTGGCGCATGTAGCCGACATCTGGCAGGTCGAGAGCTGCTTTCGGATAGCGGCTGGTGGAATCGCGCGCCACAAGATGCTTTTCCTCGCCGAGCGCATAGACGATCTCGGTGATCGAGCCGCCGATGGACGCGATCCTGGCGGGATCGGCGAAGACGGAGACACCGTCGCCGGCGTCGGCCGGCTGCAGCGCGCCGAAAGCAAGGGAAAAGCTGAGCATCGGGCCAAGCATCGATCCGCGCACAGCCGTCAATCCGGTGAGAAGACCCATCGTTGTTTCCTCAGGCTGCGGTCGGGCTTGGAATGCGCGGCAGGTTCTCGGCCAGGAAGCGCCAGTCGTCGCGCTCGCCCTCTCCTTCATGGCGCTTACCGAAGAACTGGATGATCATGTTGCCGTCGGCGTCGTAGACCTCCAGCGACGTGACATGGCCGTCCTTGGTCGGCTTGCGCACGGCCCAGACTTCATGGATGTGGTCGGTGCGCAGGTGCAGATGGAAGGTCTCGTCCAGCACATTGATCCACGGCCCCATTGGCTTGACCGACTTGACCGGACCGGAATGGATTTGGATACAGCCACGGTTTCCCACAAAGCACATGATCGGCATCTCGCCCTCGGCGGCACGATTGAACATGGCTCTCACCGCATCATTGTCGAGCAGCCATGCATAGTCCTGGCCCACCATGCGCACTGCCTGGCGGCGGCTGAGCTTCAACGTCTTCAGCATGCCGAAGAACTGATGCACGTCGGTCAGCCGGCTCCAGCGATCGCGCAGATCGTCGAGATTCGCGGTCGTTGTCACCGCCTCGCCTTCGTTCTCGGCGGCTGGCCCCGAAATGGCGACCAGTGGCTCCTGGTTCGGCGATTCCAGCGAAGCGACCAGTTTCTGATAGGCATAGAGGTTTGACCCCGGCCGCAGATGCACCTTGTGCACCGCCTCGCCCGCCGCGTCGAAGAATTGCAGGCTGCGGCGGATATCGTCGCCGTCGCGTTTTTCCACGGCAAAGCCGTGCGCCCATATTTTCGGGAAAATGCGCAGGTCGATGTTCTCGCCCAGCACCATGGCATTGTGATTGCCGGTGACGACCTTGTCGTAGGCGCCGATCTTTTCATGCACGGCGCTTTCGTTGCGGGTGAGCGCCATCACCTCGCCGACGACTTCGAGGCCGGTCAGAAGATCGTTGACGCGTGGCTCGACGCGAACGACACCGTCGCCGCAATGCGCGGCCACCAACTCAGCCTCCGAAATGCCAAGCTGTGCGGCCAGATCGCGCTCGCGCGTTTTCGGATTGTCCGTCCGCGCCCGCCGGATTTCGTGCGGGGTGGGTTTTACGCGCTGGTCCATTGTCCTGCTACCTTACGCTTACTTGTTGAGGATGAGCTTGCCCTGACGGGTGATCTTGAGCCGGTAGAGCGCGCCGTGATGCTCGATGCCGATCTCGTGCTCACCTTGGAACAGCGTGTTGCTCGACAGCGTCCGCACCGCCAGCGGAACGCGGTCGAAGCGGGCGGAGGCATCGTCGGAACGGCGGACGCGATAGCGGAAGTCGTTGGGATTGTGCGTGTTCATGTGGATCGGTCCCTTTCCTGTGCCGGGCGTCTGGCTAGGCGTTTGCGTCATCCGATTCATTCTTGACTTGAATAATCATGTTTACTAGTCAGTGCAATACCGGATTAAATGAGTCAAGATTTAAGACGGGAATGCGATCACAAATGCCAGCCAGCCCCAGGCCAGCCCGCATCGAACCTGGAAACTTTGGAGTTGGGGCACATGGGGTTAGCGATTTGGGAACGGCGCGGCTGGTCGGGGCCGAACGGTGCAGTGGCTTTGCTGGCGGGCGTGGCGGCGATTGCCTTGTTCGTGCCACCTGCCAACGCTCAGCAATCCGCACAGGCGGCGGGAGAGCAGGCCGATCAATCGAAGCAGGCTGAGGGGGAAAAGCCGGCGCCAGCGGGCGCAACGCTGCTCGACAAGGTTCTGGTCATCAGCCGCACCGGAGAAACGGCCATCCGATCGCTGGCCTCGGCCAGCCATATCGACCAGGAACAGCTCGATCGCCGCATGGCGACGACGCCGAACGAAATGCTGTTCGGCGTGCCCGGCGTCGCGGCGCAGACCGATGCCAGGCGCGTCAGCACCAGCGTCAATATCCGCGGCCTGCAGGATTTCGGCCGCGTCGCGATCATCGTCGACGGCGCGCGGCAGAACTTCCAGCGTTCCGACCATGGCACCCAATCGACCTTCTACGTCGACCCCGAGCTTATCAAATCCGTCGACGTCATCCGTGGTCCGGTCGCCAACACCTATGGTTCGGGCGCGATAGGCGGCGTGGTCTTCTTCGACACCAAGGACGCCCAGGACATCCTCAAGCCGGACGAGACATGGGCTGGTTCCGTCACCGGACGCTACGAGAGCAACGGCAAGGGCTGGACCACCAGCGCATCCGGCGCCTATCGCTTCAATGACGATTGGGATGCGCTGGGCAATATCGTTTACCGCAACTATGACGACTACAAGGATGGCGACGGCGACACGGTCAAGGGCACCGGCTTCGATGTATTGAGCGGACTGCTCAAGACCACAATCCATCCGAGCGACAATAGCGAACTGAAGCTCGGCTGGGTCGGTTCGAGCGACGGCTGGAAAGAGACCAGCGGCGGCATGCCGGTCAATGACGTCGACCTGAAGTCGAACACCTTCACCGCTCGCTACAATATTACGGACGAAGACAGGAGCTGGCTCGACCTCCACGTCAACACCTCCTACAACAAGACCAATCTCGACCTGACCGGCCTTGTTCCACAGCGCCGCTTCGATCCCGTCACCGGCCTTCCCGTGATGTTGCCGGCAGGTTCGACGTCGACCTTCGATGTCGGCACAGCCGCCATCGACATCTGGAACACGTCGCGATTCGAGACAGGCGGCCTCGCGCATGAACTGACCTATGGCGGCGACTGGGTGAATGACGACGTCGAGACTGGCGGCACGGCAGGCGGCGACAGCTTCTACACGCCTTCCGGCAAGCGCAACGTTTCTGGCGCCTACGTCCAGGACAAGCTCAGCTGGGATTGGCTCGAAGTCATTGCCGGGCTGCGCTATGACAATTACAGCCTCGAGGACGACACGCACGAAACGTCGGGCGACCGCCTGTCGCCGCGCATCACCGTCGGCGTCTCGCCTTTCGAAAGCGCCGGCCTTGCCGGCCTGCAATTCTACGGCACCTACGCGGAGGGCTACCGGTCGCCTTCGCTGACCGAAACCCTGATCAGCGGCAACCATCCGGCGGGCGTCAGCTTCCCGTTCCTGCCCAATCCCAATTTAAAGCCCGAAACCGGCAAGACCGTCGAATTCGGTGTCAATTACAAGCAGAACGACGTTCTCGAGTCCGGCGACGCGTTTCGGCTGAAGGCGGCCTATTTCAACAACGACGTCGACGATTATATTGACGGCGTTACGCTGTCGGCCTTCGATCCGACCAGTGGGTGCCCCTTCGGGCCGGGCATTCCGATCTGCTTCCAGTACCAGAACTTCGCCAAGGCAAAGATCAACGGCTTCGAGATGGAAGGCGTTTATGATGCAGCATGGGGCTACGCCGGACTTTCCGCCTCCATCATCAATGGTCACACCATATCCTACGAAGGCGATCGGGCGGACCTTGCCACGATACCGTCCGCGCAGGTCACCGTGCAGCTCGGCCTGCGCTTCCTCGAGGACAAACTCACTGTCGGCGGCGAGGTGCAGTACAATGGCAAGCCCAAGGGTAACCCGATCGCCGAGGACTATACGCTGGTCAACGCTTTCGCCAGCTACCAGGCGACCGACAATCTGAAGGTTGATTTCCGCGCCGACAATCTGTTCGATGTCAAATACGCCAATCCGTTGAACGGCAGCACCACGGTCGCGGTCTATGAACCGGGCATAACGCTGAAGCTGGCGGCAACGGTGCGATTTGGAGGATGATGATGACGAACTTGACGGCATCCCTTCGTCTGCTGACCTCGGCGCTGGCGATGTCGCTTGCAGCGGTTCCGGCGTGGGCACAAGAGTCCGCGCCGGCGCCTGCTCTCTCCCTCGAACTCAATGGCGCGCAACCGTCTGAAAAGGGCTGCCGCCTGACCTTCGTGGTCACCAACAATCTCGGCGCCGACCTTTCCAGGGCGGCGTTCGAGATCGCGCTGTTCAACGACGCCGGCGTCGTCGACCGCCTGACCGTGCTCGACTTCAAGGACCTGCCGGCCGGCAAGACCAAGGTGACGCGCTTCGATCTCGCTGGCACCAACTGCGCCAAGGTCAGCCGCGTGCTGATCAACAGCGCGACCGAATGCGTCGGCACCGGCGTCGAGCCGAACACCTGCATGCGAAAACTCAAGACAGATGCCAAGACCGGCATCGCCTTCGGGGTCTGAGCACGGCGTGGGGCCGCACGCGGCATCCTGCGGCACCACCCGTCTAAGTCCAGGAAATCGAAAGGAACTCCATGTACATCGCCATGAACCGCTTCAAGGTGCAGAACGGCTCGGAAGCCGATTTCGAGGCCGTGTGGAAAAACCGTGATTCCAGCCTTGCGGAAATGAAGGGCTTCCGGGAGTTCCATCTGCTGCGCGGCCCAGTCAACGAGACCGAAGGCTATACGCTGTTTGCCTCGCACACGGTCTGGGCAAGCCACGACGATTTCGTCGCCTGGACCAAGTCGGAGAACTTTCGCGCCGCCCACAGGAATGTCGGCACGACGAAGGTCCACTATCTCGGCCATCCCCAGTTCGAGGGTTTTTCGGTCGTCGAGGGCGCCTGAACGACCTCGCCCGCCGGATAAGGCGTCCTTAAGCGGCAGCAAGCAGGCTGGCATTGCCGCCCGCCGCGGTCGTGTCGACGCAGACGGCCCGCTCATGCGCATAGGCCCCGGGGTTGAGCACTTCGCTGACCAGCGGCACGATCGGCCCTGAGCGTTCGGCGATCACCTTGCGCACGATGCGCGCCGCCTCCGGCGTCCCCGAGAAGGCGACGACGTCGACGCGTAACGAACGCGCCTCAACCGGATCGGGGCGGCCGTCGATCGCCGCCAGCGGCAGGCCCTTGCCGGTCAGCGCCGAAAGTGCCGACGGCGCGCCCGGGGCCACCGCCAGCACCGCATTGCCGGCGGCGAGCGCCTGGATCGTCTGCGCAAGCAGCGTGTCGTCGTCCGGCCCCAGGCACAGCACCCGGCCGCGCGGCGACAGCGACAGCGTGTTGGCCTCGCCTGTCGGCCCGGGCAGGTCGATCTGGCCGAATTCGATACCGGCGGCTGCTCCGATCGCCGCGGCACCTTTGCCGCGCAAATGCTTGCGCAGGATGGCGATGCGGTCCGGCCGCGTCGACCAGCCGCCAAGCGCGGGATCGGGCAGATTGTCGGCGAGTTCGGTCGCCGTCACCTTGTGGCCGTCGCCAACAGGCGCGCCTGCCTCCGGTCCCTTGCGAAAGCGCCGGAGATAATGCGGTCCGCCGGCTTTGGGCCCGGTGCCGGACAGCCCCTCGCCGCCGAACGGCTGCGAGCCGACGACCGCGCCGATCTGGTTGCGGTTGACATAGATGTTGCCGGCATGGATGCCGTCGACGAAATGCTGCACGCGACCCTCGATGCGGGTGTGCAGACCGAACGTCAGGCCGTAGCCCTTGCGGTTGATGGCGGCGATCACCGCGTCGATCTCGTCGGCGTCGAAACTGGCGACATGGAGCACCGGCCCGAACACTTCGCGCTCCATCTCCTCGATACCCTTGACCCGGAACGCATGCGGCGCGACGAAGCGGCCGTCCTTGGGCGCTTCGAGCTTGGCGATCAGCCGTCCCTGCAAACCCATCGTCGTGCAGTAATCGCGGATCGAACCCTGCGCCTCGTCGTCGATGACGGGACCGACATCCGTCGAGATGGCCCAGGGATCGCCGACCTTGAGCGCCTCCATGGCGCCCTTCAGCATCTCCAGCATCTTCTTCTCGACATCCTTCTGCACATAGAGGACGCGCAGCGCCGAACAGCGCTGGCCCGCACTCTGGAAGGCGGAGGCGAGGATATCGCGCACCGCCTGCTCGGGCAGCGCGGTGGAATCGACGATCATGGCATTCAGCCCGCCCGTCTCGGCGATCAGCATGGCATCGGGCGCGGCTGTCTCGGCCAGTTGCTTCTCGATCAGCTTGGCGACCTCGGTCGAGCCGGTGAAGCAGACGCCGGCAATGCGCGGATCTGATGTCAGTGGCCCCCCGACCGAGGGGCCATCGCCCGGCAGAAGCTGGATGACGTCTTCCGGCACGCCGGCCTCGCGCAGCATTTCGACGGCTCGGAAAGCGATCAGCGGCGTCTGTTCGGCGGGCTTTGCAATTACCGAATTGCCGGTGACGAGCGCTGCGGCGATCTGGCCCGTGAAGATGGCGAGGGGGAAATTCCACGGCGAGATGCAGACAATGACGCCGCGCGCCTCGGTGCCCGCTTCGGCATTGGCCGCCTCGGCCGCGTAATAGCGCAGGAAATCCACCGCTTCGCGCACTTCGGCGACGCCGTCGGCCAGCGATTTGCCGGCCTCGCGGGTGGCCAGCGCGAAGAATTCGACGGCATTGGCCTCGTAGAGATCGGCGGCGCGATTGAGGATGGCCGCGCGCTCGGCAACCGGACGCTTTGCCCAGGCTGGCTGCGCTTCGACGGCGATGCGCACGGCGGTTGCCGCCTGCTTGGCGGTGGCTTCGCTGACCGTGCCCACCACTTCCGAAGGCCTGGCGGGATTGACGACCGGGCGTTGCTCGCCATAGCCGGCCGCGCGCGTGATCGGCTTGGCGTGCCAGCGGTTAGGGCCCGCGAAGGCTGTCCTCTCCTTCTCGATTGCTGCCAACGTCACCGGATCGGTGATGTCGAACCCTTTCGAGTTGCGGCGGCTTGCACCGAAGATGACGGCAGGCCGGGGGATCGCGGGATTGGCGGCGGGGCCTTGGCTCTCGACCGCTTCTAGCGGGTCGCGCGCGATGTCTTCGGGCTCGACATCCTCGTCGGTAAGCTGGTGGACGAAAGATGAATTGGCGCCGTTCTCCAGCAGCCGGCGCACCAGATAGGCGAGCAGGTCGGAATGCGCGCCGACAGGCGCGTAGATGCGGCAGCGCGTGCCTTCGGCCTTACGCACCGTCTCGTGCAACGCCTCGCCCATCCCGTGCAGGCGCTGGAACTCGAAGCTCTCACGGTTCTTCGTCATCGACAGGATGGCGGCGACAGTGTGGGCATTGTGGGTGGCGAATTGCGGATAGATGCGATCGGTCATCGACAAAAGCTTTCTCGCGCAAGCGAGATAAGAAACGTCGGTGTTGACCTTGCGGGTGAAGACGGGGTAGCCGGCGAGCCCCAGCGTCTGCGCCCGCTTGATCTCGGTATCCCAATAGGCACCCTTGACCAGCCGCACCATGATGGTGCGATCGTATTTCGTGGCAAGCGCATAGAGCCAGTCGATGACGAAGGCAGCGCGCGGACCATAGGCCTGGACGACGACGCCAAAGCCGTTCCAGCCTGCAAGCTCCGGCTCGGCAAGCACGCGCTCGATGACGTCGAGCGAGAGGTCGAGGCGATCGGCCTCCTCGGCATCGATATTGAGGCCCATGCGCGAATGGCGCGCCGCGAGCGCCAGCGAAAGGAGCCGCTCGGCCATGACAGGCAGCATCTCTTCCTTCTGCGCTTCCTCGTAGCGCGGATGCAGCGCCGAGAGCTTCACCGAGATGCCGTGGTTGTGGCGGATATCAGGCCCGTTTGAACCGGCATCGAGTGACGAGATGGCATCGGCATACGCCTTGTGGTAGCGCAGCGCATCGGCCTCGGTGCGGGCCGCCTCGCCCAGCATGTCGAAGGAATAGAGATAACCCTTCTGCGCCATCGGCCGGCCGCGCTTCACCGCTTCGGCGATGGTGCGGCCGAGCACGAACTGCTCGCCCATCTCGCGCATAGCCGCCGCCACCGCCTTGCGGATGACGGGCTCGCCGAGCCGGCGCACCATGGCGCGCAGCGTGCCTTCGATGCCGCCCTCGCCTTCATCGAGCACGCGGCCGGTCAGCATCAGCGCCCAGGTCGATGCATTGACGAAGATGGAGCTCGAGCCGCCCGAATGCGCCGACCAGTCGTGCGGCGCGATCTTGTCGGCGATCAGGTCGTCCATCGTCTCGGTATCGGGCACGCGCAGCAGTGCTTCGGCCAGGCACATCAGCGCCACGCCCTCCTTGGTGGAAAGGCCATAGGCGGAGAGGAAAACCTCCATCAGCCGTGGATCGGACGAGCCGCGCACTGCCCGCACCAGATCGGCGGCACGAGCCGAAATCGCCCGGCGATCCTCCGCCGAGAGGCCGCTCGCCTCGGCCAGCCGCTTCACGGCCTGATCCTCGTCGGGCAGATAGTTGGCGCGGATTTGCTGGCGGATGGCGTCGAGCGCTGGCATGGCGGGTCCTACTGGCAAGCACAAGGGAGCGGGCCGGCGGTCACCGGACCGAATGGCGCAAGCTAGCACAAGTCCCGATTTTCAGGCGGTCTGAAGAAATCGACATTGCAGTTCGATCGATCTATCATGTCACCGCAAACTACCCGAAGAAGGCTGCATTTTCGATGAGGGAAGACCAATTGGACCGCATCGACAGGAACATCCTGTCGGCGCTGGCAAGCGACGGCAGGCTTTCCATGTCGGAGCTCGCCGCCAAGGTCGGCCTGTCCAAGACGCCGGTGCAGGCGCGGGTGAAGCGGCTGGAGAAGGACGGCTATATCAGGGGCTACCAGGCGATTATCGATCGCGAGCGCATGGGCGAAGGCCATGTCGCCTTCGTCCAGGTGAAACTGTCCGACACCCGGTCCGCCGCGCTGGACGCTTTCAACCGCTCTGTCCAAGCCGTTCCGGAGATCGAACAGTGCCACATGATGGCGTCGAGCTTCGATTATCTGCTGAAGGTCCGCACCCGCGACATCGCCGCCTATCGCCGCGTGCTGGGCGAGCGCATCTCCGCCCTGCCCCATGTCGCCCAGACCTCGACCTTCGTGGCGATGGAGACTGTGAAGGATCGATAGTTCATTCCGCCAAGGTCTTCAAAAACGCCACCAGCGCCGCGCGCTCGCGGTCCGACAGCGCCAGCGGATGAATTTCGGATGTCCCCTCCACACTGGGGGCAGCCTTGGCATAATGCGCCACCACCTCGTCGAGCGACGCAAACTGACCGGCGTGCATGTAGGGCGGCCGCGTCGCCGCGCCGCGAAGCGAAGGCGTCTTGTAGGCGCGCACCAATTCCGGCGCATCCTTGACCATGAACCGCAATTCGCCGCAGGCGCCGACATCGCCATCGCGATAGGCGCCGAAGCAGTTGAACGGGTCGGCTTGAACTTGGCGTACCGCGTCGACGCGGCCGCGATCCGGCGGCAGCCCGTTGACCGGCGGCACGCCGGTGTTGTGGAACCCATTGTCGGTGAAGCGCGGCCCATTGTGGCAGGTCACGCAATTGGCCTTGCCGATGAACAGTTTCAGGCCGAGGATTTCCTCCCGGGAGAAGGCGGCGTCGCCTTTCGGCTCGGCGCCGGTCGCCAGGTCCAGCGCGAACCGGTCGAAGCGGGCCTGCGGCGGCTCGATCGAGCGTTCGAAGGCAGCGATTGCTTTGCCGATGTTGGCGAACACCCCGTTTATCGCGTCACGCTGCTGGTCGCTCATGGCGCGCCATGCAGCCTTCTCGGCATCGCTGCCGAGCGGACTGGCATTGGCTGGTATGTCGGACAGATCGGGCAGCGGGCCGAAGATGCGCTCATAGCGGTCGCCGAAGCGCGCCTTGATGTAATGCGCATAGGCGGCGCGGTTTCCCGCCTGCTCCAGGGGGTTCTCCAGCGGCGTCAGCGCCTGCGCCCACAGGCTGTCGCGCCGTCCGTCCCAGAAAAACCAGGGATCGCGCGCGATGCCGGCGAGCGGCATGGTACGCCGGTTCGTGCGGCCGACGCCAACCGCCTGCGGCAGGCCGTCCTGAAACTGCCTGTCGATCTTGTGGCAGGTCGAGCAGGACACCGTGCCGTCGCGGCTCATGCTGGCGTCAAAGAACAGCGTCGAGCCAAGGGCAGCGGCGGCCGGGACATCGGCGAACCGGTTGGTGGTGTCGGGTTTCAGCGCCGGCAGCCTCGACAGCGCCAGCGAGGCGATGGTCTTCTTCTCGGCATCGGAAAAGTCCGGCTTGCCGCAGCCGGCAAGGACGGCCATCGCCATCAAGACGAAAAAGCGCGCAAGACGCCTCATCTGCGGCTCACAGCACGACGTTGAAGACGACCGTATCCGACCCAGCCGTCGCGGAGATGGCAAAATGCAGCTGCCACCAGCCGCTCATGGTGAATTTCACGCCTTCGATGCGATAGCGCCCGTCGCCGAGATAGTCCGTCGCTTGCGGGCTGGTCGGCAGGCCGTGGCGGTGCTGCGGCATGCCTCCCGATACCGCGATCGCGGCCCCTTCCACCGGCGTCCCGGCTATCGTCTTCAACGTCAACAGCCAGGCTTCCAGTTCGCCTTGACGGACGACGCCGCGTTCCGGCGCGAAGCTCGCCATGAACAATCCGTTCTCGGTCTTTTTGGTTCGGGAGATATCCGGGCCGGCAACCTGCGCGGTTCGCGGTGCGGTCAGATAGACCACTGCCAGGATGCCAGCCAGCAAGGCTGCCAGACCAAGACCCGCCAAAAGATAACGCCATATCGAAGCCAAGCCGGTTCCTCTTCAGGGGATAACGTTTTGCCGCACCGATCGCATCCCGCCAAACCTGTTGGAATCGCAGGTGACGGAAAAAACCGCCCTTGCCAAGCATGGCGCTCTACTCTCCAAAAAGCTACAGCAGCATCGTAACAGGGGATGGATCATGATCGGCAAAGGTGTCGCCTCGATCGGCGAATGCATGATCGAGCTTTCGGGCCAAACAGGTTCGAACTGGCGCATGGGATTTGCCGGCGATACGTTCAACACGCTGTGGGCCCTGCATGCGCTGAGTGGAAGGCCAGCGACCTACGTCTCGGCTTTCGGAGACGATCCTTTCTCGCAAGACCAGATCGGCTTCTTCGCGGACAATGGCATCGGCATTGGCGAAAGCCCTGTTATCCCGGGGGCGCGGCCCGGCCTCTATGCCATCACGCTGACCGGCGCGGAACGCTCCTTCACCTATTGGCGCGGCGATGCGGCTGCCAGGCAGCTTGCCTCCAATCCGGCTGCGTTGGCAAAAAGCCTTGAAAAGCAGGCGCTTGTCTACTTTTCCGGAATCACTTTGGGAATTCTGGACTCCGCTGCGCGCGCCACGTTGCTATCGGCCGTGGCCGAGGCGCGATCCGCGGGGTCGCTGATCGCCTTCGATCCCAACTACCGGCCACGGCTGTGGCGCGATCGCGAGGAGGCGCAAGCCGCGATCCTGGAGGCGCTCGCCGTCACCGACATCGCATTGCCGACTTTCCCGGACGAGCAGATGCTGTTCGGCGATGAAGCGCCACAGGCAACGGCTGGGCGGCTCGGGCAACTGGTCGGCGAAGTCGTGGTCAAGAACGGTGAACAGCCGGCGCTGATCGTCGAGAACGGGACGCTGCGGGACGTTCAGGCGATCCATGTGGCCACGCCCGTCGACACCACGGGCGCGGGCGATTCCTTCAACGGCGGCTATCTCGCCGCGCGTCTCGCCGGACACACCCCTGCGGAGGCTACAAAGCGCGCGCACCGTGTCGCGGCCAGCGTGGTGCAGGTTCGCGGCGCATTGGCGCCATTCGAGACGTTGCGTGCGGCATTCGAAACGGATTGAGGGTCAGGGCAGCCGGAACCGATATTCCGTCACGTGATGGTAGATCGCACCCGGCCACAGTGTCGCCTGCGGGAAATAGGGCCGGTTCGGTGCGTCCGGCCATATTTGCGGCTCCAGGCAAAAACCACAGAAAGCTTTGTGGTTTCGCCCTTCCAGCCCCGTGCGCGGCGTCACATACTGGCCGGTATAGAGCTGGACGCCGGGCTCCGTGGTCCACAGTTCCATCTCGACGCCGGAGCTCGCTCCTTGCACCCACGCCGCCTGCTTGAGCGGCCCACGCGCCGAGGCGAGGCAGAAATTCTGGTCGTAGGCAAGCTGCTCGCCTTCGGTCTCCATGCGCAGCGGCCGCGCCTGGCGGAAATCGAAGGGCGTGCCGTCGACAGGCTTCACCGTGCCCGTCGGAATCATTTCGCCATCCACCGGCAGATAGGCGCCGGCATTGAGCATCATCCGGTGATCGAGGATGTCGCCCGTCCCGCCATCATCGAGGTTGAAGTAGGAATGCTGCGTGAGATTGCACAGCGTCGGCTCCTCGCACGTCGCTGATATCTCGACGCTGAGCGTACCGGGGATCTTCAGCCGGTAGGTGCAGGTGACGTCGAGTGCCCCGGGAAAGCCCATCGTGCCGTCGGGATCGTGCAGCGTCAGCGTGACGAAGTCCCGCCCGTGCAGCGAAACCGTCCACGGCCGATGGAAAAAGCCTTGCGAGCCTCCATGCAGCGTGTGCTTGTCGAGAAAATTGCGCTCGGTCTGGTAGCGCTTGCCGGCGATGGTGAAACGGCCGTCGCGGATGCGGTTGGCATAGCGGCCGACGACCGCGCCGAAGAAAGCCGTATCGGTTTCATAGGATGATAGATTATCATAGCCGAGCACGAGAGGCGCATCGTGGCCGGCTAGGCGCAGGTCCTGGATGATCGCGCCGAGCCCGAGGATATTGGCGCTAAGTCCGCCGCCTCTGATGGTGAAGCGGCGAATCGGGTCGCCCGCCTGGGTGGTGCCGAAAACCTCGCCGTCCTTCATTGCCATGCCCGCAAACGTCAGTTGATCCAGACGGCCCGTTTCGTAGCCGGGGCAGGCAGATCATAGGCCTGCCTGTCCCGGCGACAGTCTATCAGAGGCCGAGGCCGCCGATGCAGACATATTTGGTGTCGAGGTAATCCTCGATACCCTGATGTCCGCCTTCCTTGCCGAGCCCGGACTCCTTGACGCCGCCGAACGGTGCTTCCGGCGTGGTGATCAGGCCTTCATTGACGCCGACCATGCCATATTTCAGCCCTTCCATGACGCGGAAGGCGCGGCCGAGATCGCCGGTGTAGAAATAGCAGGCGAGGCCGAATTCGGTGTCATTGGCAAGCGCAATCGCTTCTTCCTCGGTCTCGAACCTGAAGACGGGCGCCACCGGCCCGAATATCTCTTCCTTCATGAAGCGCATCTTGGGCGTCGCATCGGCGATGACGGTCGGCTGGAAGAACGAGCCGCCGAGCGCATGGCGCTTGCCGCCAGCGACGACCTTGCCGCCCTTCGAAGTCGCATCGGCGATCAGTTCCTCGACCTTCTCGACCGCCTTCTCGTCGATCAGCGGCCCCTGCTGCACGCCCTCCTCCAGGCCGGAGCCGACCTTCAGCTTGTCGCTGGCGGCAGCCAGCTTCTCGACGAACCGGTCATAGACGCCGGCCTGGACAAGGAAGCGGTTCGTACAGACGCAGGTCTGGCCCGAATTGCGGTACTTGGCCGTGATCGCACCGGCGACGGCGCGGTCGATGTCGGCGTCGTCGAAGACGATGAACGGCGCATTGCCGCCGAGCTCCATCGACACCTTCTTCACGGTGACGGACGACTTCTGGATCAGGATCTTGCCGACCTCGGTCGAGCCGGTAAAAGTGATCTTCTTGACCAGCGGATTGGCGCAGATCTCATCGCCGATTTCGCCGGCCGCACCGGTCAGGATGTTGATTACGCCCTTGGGGAAGCCGACTTCCTCGGCCAGCGCGCCCCAGGCGAGACCGGAGTAAGGCGTCTGCGAGGCGGGCTTGACCACGGCGGTGCAACCCGCGGCGAGTGCCGGGCCGAGCTTGCGGGCCAGCATCGAGGACGGGAAATTCCACGGCGTGATGGCGGCGATGACGCCGACCGGTTCCTTGGTCACCAGGATGCGGCGGTCCGCCCACGGCGACGGCACGACATCACCATAGGTGCGGCGGCCCTCCTCGGCGAACCACAGGATGTAGGAGGCGGCCGAGCCGATCTCGCCCTTCGATTCGAACAGCGACTTGCCCTGTTCAATGGTCAGGAGCTCCGCCAGAACGTCCTGATTGTCCATCATGGCATCGTGCAGCTTGCGCAGCAGCTTCGAGCGCTCGAGCGCGGTGGTCTTGCGCCAGGTCTTGAAAGCTTCGTCGGCGGCTTCGATGGCGCGGCGGGTCTCGATCTTGCCTGCCTTGGGCACGGTGCCGATCTTGAGGCCGGTTGCCGGATTGGTGACGTCGACCGTCTGGCCGCTGTCGGCCTGCACCCATTCGCCGTTGATGAGATTGGCCTGGCGCATGAAATGGCTGGTTTTCTGAAGCATGGTCTAGCCTCCGTTCGGCGCACTGACGGGCCGCTATCTGGATGTCTTCGATTAGCGCATCGGCGCTGGGGCCATTGCTCTTATCCTAGGGAAAGCCCCGCAAGCAATCGCAAGATGGCATATAGGGGTTATGCCAGTGCAAGGCGAGAGCCGAGGTTTGATTTCACCGCTGAGACATCGCGTCAAACCGGATTCACGCGAGCGGCTCAGACCCCGGTTTTATTCATGTCAGCCGAAGACGTGCACGCTCACCGCGAGCCAGCAAGCCGTGGTGACGACCGCGCTCGCGGTCGCGATGGTCATCTGGTTCGAAGCCAGCGCCTGGCCGGTGTTGAACTGCACGGCAATGAGATAGGAATTGATGCCGGATGGCAGCGCCGCCACCACGACCGCTACCTTGGCGGTCAAGGGCGGCAGGCCGAGCAACCAGACGAAGATCAGAACCAGCGCCGGCATCAGGAACAGCTTCAGCGTCGATAGCGCCAGCGCCGGGCGGACATTGCCTGATATGCCGAAGCGGCGCAGGCTGAGCCCCATGGCGAACAGCGCCACCGGCCCGGCGGTGCCGGCCAGCGCGTCCACCAGCCGCATGACCAGTTCGGGCAGCGGGATGCCGCTGAAGCGCCATGCGAGACCCAAAAGAATGCCGATGATCAGCGGATTGATGAACAGCCGCCTCAGGAAATTGCGGACGACGCGCACGGGGTGCACATGCTCGCCGCCGCCGCGGCCGAACATCTCGAACAGCACGATCGAAGCCATCATCATGACAGGCAGATGCACGGAAACCAGAAGCGACAGCACCTCGAATCCATCCCGCCCGAATATGCCGAGAATGAACGGCGCGCCGAGCAGGACAACATTGGAATAGGCCGACGACACCCCGCCGACGACACCCGCGCGTGCGTCGCGTCCGAATATCCGCGTGGTAACGACATGGCCGGCGGCCCAGGTGATTGCCACCGCCGCGAAATAGGCCCCCCATAGCGACCACGGTGCCACCCCGTGGAAATCGGCATTCACCATCGTCTGGAACAACAGCAGCGGCATCGCAACGCTGACCGCGAAATCGGATATCCCCTCGCCGCTCGCCGGCTTCATATAACCGGTGAACCCGGCGAGGTAGCCGAGCGCCACGAGGCTGAAGACGAAAAGGACGGTTTCGGTAAGCGGAGACATTTTTCCAGGGATAGGCGAGCCAAGGTCGCGGTGCAATCGCGCCCGAATTTCTTCGACCCCGAATTTGTTCTGCCAAGCGGGGCATCGCCGAAGGCGGCTGGACTTTTCCCATCCCGCTCACGACCGGAAGACCGATCTGGTGAAGCAGCGGATGACGAAGGAGAAGTGAGACCGCGGAGACCGCAGGCCTTTCGCTTGTCTTTGTACCTGCTTTCCGATCCCTATATGCGGGTGGCCGGTACCCGGCTTCTGGAAGGATTACGATGATCCGATTTGCCTTGGCGTTGTTCCTGTTTGGCGTTCCGGCTGCAGCGCATGCGACGGATGCCGGC
Source organism: Mesorhizobium sp. BR1-1-15 (assembly GCF_020165475.1). Lineage (NCBI taxonomy): Bacteria > Pseudomonadati > Pseudomonadota > Alphaproteobacteria > Hyphomicrobiales > Phyllobacteriaceae > Mesorhizobium > Mesorhizobium sp. BR1-1-15. The sequence goes on from NZ_JAIUIF010000008.1 coordinate 249,833, forward strand.
TGGGCGCTGCTGCGCGATGGCGGCCATGTCGTGCTTTTGCGCCATGCCATGGTCACCGGCACCACCGATCCCGCCAATTTTGATATCGACAGCTGCGCCACCCAGGTCAATCTGTCCGCACGCGGCAAGCAGCAGTCGAGCAAGATCGGCGCCTTGCTTGCCGCCCGCGCCGCGCCGATCGAGCGCGTGCTGTCCAGCCGCTATTGCCGCTGCCTCGACACCGCGCGCATCGCCTTCGAGACCGAGCCGGAGCCTTTCGCGCCGCTCGACCTGCTGAAGGGCGACGCGGCGCAAAAGGCGGCCCAGATCGCCGCGATCATGAAGGAAATCCGCGCCTATTCCGGCTCTGACAACCTGGTCATGGTCACTCATCTGGAAAATATCGCTGCGTTGACCGGCGTCTCGCCGCGCGAGGGCGAAGCCGTTGTCGTCGAGCCGCAGGGCGACGGTCTGCGTGTGCTCGGCCGGGTTACGTTCTAAAAATCGGGGCCGACCGGCGCATCCGCGAGCAGCCACGCGTCGATGAGGACTTGCGACAGAGGTAATGTTGCCAAAATACCACCCAAAAAAGATGCCGCGCTAGGGCCGCGACAATGAGGCCAACATCATCCGCGGTCGCCAGCCATGGAGGGGCCGCCGGGTTGACCGGCGGCCCGTCTTGCGTTTCTTGGGCACGCTACCCATCTGCGCCCGGCGTATCAGGCCTTTTCCTGCCGGGAAAAACCGATTAGACAGCGCCCAAACAAGATGCGGACAGATTCCGCCCGCAACCGAAGGAAAAGCCCTTGTCCACCACGTTCGACAAAGTCGCCAAGATCATTGCCGACACCAGCGAGATCGATATCGACACCATCACGCCCGAGAGCCACACGATCGACGATCTCGGCATCGACAGCCTCGATTTCCTCGACATCGTCTTCGCCATCGACAAGGAATTCGGCATCAAGGTGCCGCTGGAAAAATGGACCCAGGAAGTCAATGACGGCAAGGCCTCGACGGACGATTACTTTGTCATGAAGAACCTGTGCGCCAAGATCGACGCACTGGTCGCCGCCAAGACCGCCTGATCCGTACCCGATCATCCATGAGCCCCCGCGACGTCGTCATCACCGGCATTGGCCTTGTCTCCTCGTTGGGAGAAGGCCCCGATGAACACTGGCGCAAGCTCACTCAGCCGGGTCAGAAGCCGGTGCTCGAAGCCGAGCGTTTCGCGCCCTACACCGTCCATCCGCTGCCGGAGATCGACTGGAACCTGCAGATCGCCAAGCGCGGCGACCAGCGCCAGATGGAAACCTGGCAGAGGCTCGGCACCTATGCCGCGGGTCTTGCGCTGGACGATGCCGGCATCAAGGGCAATGACGAGCTCTGCACGACCATGGACATGGTCGTGGCCGCCGGCGGCGGCGAGCGCGACGAAGCGGTCGATGCCGCCATCCTGGCCGCCTCGGAAAGCCGCAACGACCGTGACGTGCTGCTCAACGAGAAGCTCACCACCGAACTGCGCCCCACCCTGTTCCTGGCACAGCTTTCCAATCTGCTCGCCGGCAACATCTCCATCGTCCACAAGGTGACGGGATCGTCCAGGACCTTCATGGGCGAGGAAGGCGCCGGCGTAGCCGCCGTCGAGACGGCTGCCGCGCGCATTCGTTCCGGCCAGTCGACGCATATACTGGTGGGCGGCGCCTTCCAGACCGAACATTCCGATATGTTGCTCGGCTATGAGCTTGCCGGCTACCTGCATCGCGGCGCCTGGAAGCCCGTCTGGCAGCGGCAAGGCGCCGAAGGTGGCGGCGTGGTATCGGGATCCGGCGGCGCTTTCCTGGTGCTGGAGCAGCGCGAACACGCGGCAAGCCGGGGGCGCAGGATCTATGCCGAGCTCGGCCCGGTCGTCTCCGGCCGTGCCAGGCGGCGGCAGGGCGAGCTCGATTCCGAGATCGCCGCGCTGCTCAAGAAGACCGCCGTGCCGAATGGCGGCTTGCTTTCCCTGTCTGGCGCCTCAGGCGCTCACGCGGCTACCGCCGCCGAGAAGTCGGCATTCGACGCCAATCCCGCGATCGCGGTGCGCGGCTTCGCGACGCTGACCGGCCACATGAAGGAAGCGCAGTTTCCCTTCGCCGTGGCGCTGGCGGCGCTCGCCGTCGACCGCAAGGCCGCTTATCCCGTTTTCGATGCCGCTGCCGAGAAACCGTTCGAAGGCATTCCAAGAAGCGTCCTTGCAACGGCGATCGGCTACCACCAATTCGAGGGCATGGCGCTGGTCAACGCCGCATAGAGCGGCCAGCCACATACAACGATAAAGGTTAGGGCTTCCGGATGGCCAATCTCAGAGATCACATGGGCAGGCCGATCGTTGCCGTCACAGGCATCGGCGTGGTTACTTCCCTTGGAGCCGGCAAATCAGACAACTGGACGGCGCTGACCTCGGGCAGATCGGGCATCCACCCGATCACCCGCTTCCCTGTCGACCACCTCAACACCCGCATTTCCGGCATGGTCGATTTCCTTGCGTCGAGCTCGAAGGGCGCCAGTCCCCTCACCTACGAACTGGCGGAGACCGCCGCGCAGGAAGCTGTTGCCGAAGCCGGCCTCAATTCCAGCGACTTCGGCGGACCGCTTTTTCTGGCCTCGCCGCCGGTCGAACTCGACTGGCATGAGCGGTTCGCGCTCTATAATTCCGACAAGCACGACGCCGGTGCCGAAAGGCTGCTTCGGGTGGCGCGCGGCTTGAAGGAGCTCGATACATTCGAGACCACGCAGTTCGGGTCGATCGCCGACCGGCTCGCCGACCGTTTCGGCACGCGCGGCCTGCCGATCACGCTGTCGACCGCTTGCGCCTCCGGTGCAACGGCCATCCAGCTTGGGGTCGAGGCAATCCGCAGAGGCGAATGCGACCGGGCGCTGTCGATCGGCGCGGACGGCTCGGCGACCGCCGAGGCGCTGATCCGTTTTTCGCTGCTGTCGGCGCTTTCGACCCACAACGACATCCCGGAAAAGGCTTCCAAGCCCTTCTCCAAGGACCGCGACGGCTTCGTGCTGGCCGAAGGTTCCGGCGCTCTGGTGCTGGAATCGCTGGAGGCAGCGCTCGCCCGTGGAGCGAGCGTTCTGGGCATTCTGCGCGGCTGCGGCGAAAAGGCGGACGATTTCCACCGCACCCGCTCCAAGCCGGATGGTTCGCCGGCCATCGCGGCGGTGCGCGCCGCCCTCGCCGATGCCGGCCTGGGCGAGGACGAGATCGACTATGTCAACGCGCACGGCACCTCGACGCCGGAAAATGACAAGATGGAGCACCTGTCGCTTTCGACGGTGTTCGGCGAGCGGATCGGCTCGATGCCGATCTCGTCCAACAAGTCCATGATCGGCCATACGCTGTCCGCCGCCGGCGCGGTGGAAGCGGCGTTTTCTCTCATGACCATGCGCGAAGGCGTCATACCGCCGACCATCAACTACGACAATCCCGATCCGGCGATCGTGCTCGACGTCGTGCCGAACAAGAAGCGCAATGCGCAGGTCGGCACCGTGCTTTCGAACTCTTTCGGCTTTGGCGGCCAGAACACTTGCCTTGTCATGGCGCGGGAACCGGTCTAAGCGAGCCACTTCCGCTAGAACAGAACCGACAGGCTCCATGCGCGCACTGCAACTTATCGAGGACCGCCGTCTTGAAACGGTGGACCTGCCGCCCCCGCCGCCGCCCGCGCTCGGCGAGGTGACGCTGCGCATCAAGGCAGTGGCGCTGAACCACATTGACGTCTGGGGCTGGCGCGGCATGGCTTTCGCCAAGCGCAAGCTGCCGCTGGTCGTCGGCGCGGAAGCCTCCGGCGAGGTCGAGACCGTCGGTCCCGGCGTTTCCGGCCTGCTGCCGGGACAGTTGGTCTCGATCTACGGCGCGCGCACCTGCGGCCTTTGCCGTGCCTGCCGCGAAGGCCGCGACAATCTTTGCGAACACGTCTCGGGCGTTCATGGCTTCCACCTCGACGGCTTCGCGCAGGAGAAGATCAACCTGCCGGCGCGCCTGCTGGTCCCCGTCCCTCCAGGCGTGAGCGAGATCGGCGCGGCTGTCGCCCCCGTCACTTTCGGCACCGTCGAACACATGCTGTTCGACAATGCCAGGCTCGAGCCCGGCGAGACGATCCTTGTCCACGCCGGCGGATCCGGCATCGGCTCGGCCGCCATCCAGCTGGCGAAGCGGATGGGCTGCACGGTCATCACCACGGTCGGCTCGAACGACAAGATAGACAAGGCCAAGGCGCTCGGCGCCGATCATGTCATCAACTACCGTGACGACCGGTTCGAGGGCGTCGTGCGCAAGCTGACCAAGAAGAAGGGCGTCGACGTCGTCTTCGAACATGTCGGCGCCGACACTTTTGCCGGCTCGATGCTGTGCCTGAAGCGCGGTGGCCGGCTCGTCACCTGCGGCTCGACGTCCGGCGTATCGGCGCAGGTCAATCTGATGCAACTCTTCCAGCAGCAGTTGAAGCTGCTCGGCTCCTTCGGCTGCCGCATGGAGAACATGGCCAACGCCATGCAGAAGATGGCGGCGGGACAGGTCGCACCCGTCATCGATACCGAAGTCGGCTTCGACGACATCGACGCCGCGCTGAAGCGCATGGAAGGCCGCGACGTCTTTGGCAAGATCATCCTACGCGTCGTCTAGGCCCTGACTTCTGTGTTGAAGAAGCTTCGCCGCGACCTGATGTTCCGCTACGGCCGGCAATTGCGCCGGTTCGAGCACTGGCTGGTCGCGCGCATTGCGATGATCATCATCTCGGTGCTGCGCCTGCTGCCCCCCGACAGCGCGCTGAATTTCGCCGACCGCGTCGCCCGCCGCATCGGTCCATGGGTCGGACGCCATAATGTGGCCGTCGAGAATCTGCGCAAGGCCTATCCGCACAAGAGCGAAGCCGAGATCCAGGCCATCGCCTCCGACATGTGGGGCAACATGGCGCGTCTCGCCGCCGAATACATCTTTCTCGACGCCTTGTTCGACTACGATCCAGCCGCCACCAGTCCCGGCCGTGTCGAGGTCAGGGGAGTAGACCATTTCGTCGAGATCGCGGCCGAAAAGAAGCCGCACATCGTCTTCACCGGACATCTCGGCAATTTTGAATTGCTGCCGGTGGCGGCGGCTACTTTCGGCATGAATATCACCGCGCTGTTTCGCCCGCCCAACAATCCTTACCTGGCTGACTACATCCTCTCGACGCGCCGCGCGACCATGGGATCGTTGCTGCCCTCGATGGCGGGCGCTTCGTTCGCGCTCGCCTCGGTATTGGAAAACGGCGGCAATATCGGGGTCCTCGTCGACCAGAAGTTCACGGGCGGCCTGGAAACGACATTCTTCGGCCGCCCCTGCCAGAGCAATCGCGTGCTCGGCACACTTGCCCGTCATTATGATTGCGACGTCTACCCGGCGCGCTGCGTCAGGCTGCCGGGCAACCGCTTCAGGCTCGAGATAGAAGAGAAGCTGACATTGCCCCGCACCGCCGATGGCAGTGTCGACGTGCGCGCCACCACCCAGCTTCTCAACGACGTGGTCGAGCGCTGGGTGCGCGAGGATCCCGGCCAGTGGATGTGGTTCCACAAGAGATGGGACATCAGCCGCAAGCGACGCAAGGCAAAGACCCGAAGCGCCTAGCCTGAATCCGTCCGATGCGCCTCCGCCACAAGCCGGCTTAGCAGTCAGTTCCTCACGACGATGCGCGTGTTGCCGAAGCCGACTTCTCGCACCATCGAGTAGAAAGCCGCCGCATTGGCCGTATGCAGCCGCACGCAGCCATGCGATGCCGGTCGGCCGAGCTGCCTCACCGCGCCCGTTCCGTGGATGGCATAGCCGCCGTGGAAGAACACGGAATAAGGCATCGGCGACATGTCGTATTTGCGCGAATACCACATCCGGGCCGTTCGCTGCGGCCGGTAGGAGCCGCGCGGTGTGAAGTAGCCGGACCGAGCCGTGGACACGCTCCACCGGTAAACCTCCTGGCCGTACCTGACCGTCATCGTCTGCGATGACACGTCTATATTTGCAATGAGGCTGGCTGCCCAGCTCTGCACCGAAGCACCGAACAGCATCGTGACAAGTGCTGCTGCCATGAGAACTGTCTTTTTCATGCGATCAAACCCCTTTGATTGCCCCTTGCCTGCCTTCACGTCGTTTTTCATCTCTTTAATGACAGGTGAACGGCATAACATATACCCTTGACCAATTCGCCAATCCAAAGCAGCGAATTTGAACGAATTCCCGCAAGAGTTGCCGTAACGACACGCCGCAACGGCCTAATTGCCAGCGGACTTGCAAAACGACGCCGATCGCTGCTCAACTCGGGCCATGAACGAGCGACTCTTCCAAGCGATCGATGACCGGCGTGACGATCTCGTCGCGCTGACCGCCGAGCTGATCCGCTTTCCCACCATCAACCCGCCCGGCGAAGCGTACCGGCCATGCGCCGAATTTCTTGGCGCGCGGCTGAAGAAGAGCGGCTTTCAGACCGAGTTCATCCGTGCCGAGGGCACGCCCGGCGACACCGACCGCTACCCGCGCGTCAATGTCGTCGCTCGCTTCGATGGGCGCTCGCCTGGCGCCTGCGTCCATTTCAACTCGCATATCGATGTCGTCGAGGCCGGCGACGGCTGGACCGTCGATCCCTTCGCCGGCATCGTCAGGGACGGCAAGGTCTACGGCCGCGGCGCCTGCGACATGAAGGGCGGCCTGGCTTCCTCAATCATCGCGGCCGAAGCCTTCATGGAGGTATTTCCCGATTTTCCCGGTGCCATCGAGATATCAGGCACGGTCGACGAGGAATCCGGCGGCTTCGGCGGTGTCGCGCATCTGGCGAGGCTCGGCTATTTCTCGAAACCCAGGGTCGACCACGTCATCATTCCCGAACCGTTGAACAAGGACCGCATCTGCCTTGGCCATCGCGGCGTCTGGTGGGCCGAGATCGAGACCAAGGGCGAAATCGCGCATGGCTCGATGCCGTTCCTCGGCGACAATGCGGTGCGCCATATGGGCGCCGTGCTGCAGGCATTCGAGGACGAATTGTTCCCCGCGCTCGACCGCAAGATGACGCGCATGCCGGTCGTGCCCGAAGGGGCGAAGCGTTCGACCATGAACATCAACTCCATCCATGGCGGCCAGACCGAGGATTTCCGGCCCGGCCTGCCCTCGCCCAACGTGCCCGATTCCTGCCGGCTGACCATCGACCGCCGCTTCCTGCTCGAAGAGGATATCGCCACGGTCAAGGGCGAGGTGACCGGCATTCTCGAGCGGCTGAAGCGCGATCGGCAAAAGTTCGACTACGAGATCCGTGACCTGATGGAGGTGCTGCCGCTGATGACCGAACGCGACGCTCCGGTCGTCAAGGCAATCGCGCAAGGCATCCACGCGATCTTCGATCGCGAGCCCGACTACGTCATTTCACCCGGCACCTACGACCAGAAGCACATTGCCCGCATCGGCCATGTCTATGATTGCATCGCCTATGGCCCGGGCATTCTCGATCTCGCCCACCGGCCGGACGAATGGGTCGGGATCTCGGATATGGTGGAATCGGCCAAGGTGATGGCGTTCGGGCTCAACATGCTGCTGCGCGGCGCCCGATAGCGCCGCACGGGCAAGAGCCAACGATCGATGCGGCCGTCCGGAGAAAAACATTCCCGGCTACGCCGCCGCGCGGCACGAAACGCAATTTACTCCCGTGCGAAATCACGCTTCTATTCGCCCGGTTTGAGCGCATGTTTGACCACACGGGGAGTAGCACCATGAAATTGTGGAAAACCATCCTGGCCGCCGCCGTCCTGGCGCTGGCCGTCGGCACTCCCGCGCTGGCGGCGCGAACCGATCTGGTCATTGGCATCCCGCTCGAACCGCCACATCTCGATCCGACCGCCGGCGCGGCCGCGGCAATCGACGAGGTTCTCTACGCCAACGTGTTCGAAGGCTTGACCCGCATCGGGCCAAATGGCGAGGTCCTGCCGGATTTGGCTGAAAGCTGGACCATCTCCGACGACGGCAAGACCTACACCTTCAAGCTGCACACCGGCGTGAAATTCCACGATGGCGCCGGCTTCAGCGCCGACGACGTGAAATTCTCGCTCGACCGCGCCCGCGCCGACAATTCGGTCAATGCGCAAAAAGCCCTGTTCGCAGCCATCGATATGGTCGACGTGGTCGACCCGGCAACGGTCAAGGTGACGTTGAAGAACCCGCAGGGATCCTTCCTCTACAATATGGGCTGGGGCGATGCTGTCATCGTCTCGCCGAAATCCGCTGACGCCAACAAGGAAAAGCCGGTCGGGACCGGCCCGTTCAAATTCCAGAGCTGGGCCAAGGGATCCTCGATCACGCTGGTGAAATCCGACAGCTATTGGGGCACGCCGGCTTACCTCGACAAAGTCGAGTTCCGCATCGTGCCCGATGCCGCTGCTAGCGTACCGGCATTGCTTTCCGGCGATATCCAGGCGTTCCCATTCTTCGATCCCGACAGTCTCGCGCAGGTCAAGGACGATCCGCGTTTCAAGGTGGTGATCGGTTCGACCGAAGGCGAAACCATCCTGTCGATCAACAACAAGAAGCCGCCCTTCGACAAATTGCTGGTCAGGCAGGCGATCTCCTACGCGCTCGATCGCAAGGCGATCATCGACGGTGCCTCGGCCGGCCTCGGCCTGCCGATCGGCTCGCATATGTCGCCGGCCAACAAGGACTACGTCGACCTCACCGGCCGCTATCCGCACGATGTCGCCAAGGCCAAGGAACTCTTGAAGGAAGCCGGGCTGGAGAATGGCTTCAAGGCGACGCTGAAGCTTCCGCCGCCCACCTATGCCAGGCTCGGCGGCGAGATCATCGCCTCGCAGCTCCGTGACGTCGGCATCAACCTCGAGATCATCCCGGTCGAATGGGCGCAGTGGCTGGACCAGGTGTTCACCAAGAAGGACTACGACCTGACCATCGTCTCCCATACCGAGCCCAACGACATCGGTATCTATGCGCGTAAGGATTATTACTTCAATTACGACAATCCGGCCTTCGACAAGGTGATCGCCGATCTGGACGTCACCTCCGATGAAGCCAAGCGCAAGGAATTGCTGGGGCAGGCACAGAAGATCTTGGCCGACGACGCCGTGGTCGGCTTCCTCTACGAACTGCCCAAGGTCGGCGTCTGGGACGCCAAGCTGCAGGGCCTGTGGGAAAACGCGCCGATCCAGGCCAATGATCTCACCAAGGTGAAGTGGAACGAGTGAAGCCGTTGGCCAAGAGGCGACGCTTGCGCTCCGCACCCCCCTCTGCCCTGCCAAGCTGCCTGACCCGAGCCGCAGGACGATCGCTTCAGGTTTGCGCCGCCCCTCATCGCCCTGCCGGGCACTTCTCCCCGTATAGTGACGGGGAGAAGGGGGCTGGCCGCAACCTCGGCACCCTTTCTGCAACGCTGAAGATTGGCGAAATCCTTTGCGAAGGCGTCCTTCTCCCCGTCTCTATACGGGGAGAAGATGCCGGCAGGCAGATGAGGGGCAGCGCCGATTTCGACTGTTGGCCGATCAAGCGATGACCGCCTACCTCCTCAGGCGTCTCGCGATCGCCGCCGCCACGTTGGCGCTGGCCTCCATGGTCGTCTTCGCGGTGCTGGAGATCCTGCCCGGCGACCCGGCGCGGCTGATGCTGGGCATGAATGCCAGCGCCGACCAGGTTGAGCTGCTGCGCAACCAGATGGGCCTCGACGCGCCCCTGCCCTGGCGCTACCTGCACTGGGCCGGCGGCCTGCTCTGCCTGGATTTCGGCCGCTCCTACACCTATTCGGTGCCGGTCATCGACCTCGTGCGCGAGCGTCTCGTCGTCTCATTGCCGCTGGCGCTGATTGCGCTCGCCCTATCCACCCTCATCGCCATCCCGGTCGGCCTGTTTTCAGCGAACCATCGCGGGCGGATGGGTGACACAGCGGCGATGGGCGCCGCGCAGCTCGGCGTCGCCATTCCCAATTTCTGGTTCGCGCTGATGCTGATCTATCTCTTCGCGGTCTGGCTGCGGCTGGTTCCGGCCGGCGGCTTTCCCGGTTGGGGGGCCGGTGCCTGGCCGGCGCTGAAATCACTGCTGCTGCCGGCTGTGGCGCTCGCATTGCCGCAGGCCGCGATCCTGGCACGCGTCACCCGTTCGGCACTGATCGAGGTGCTGAACGAGGACTATATCCGCACCGCCCGCGCCAAGGGCCTGCCCTATCGCGCGGTCCTGTGGCGGCACGCACTGCGCAACGCCATGATCCCGGTGCTGACCATTCTGGGCCTGCAATTCGCCTTCCTGCTCGCCGGCACCATCATCATCGAGAACGTCTTCTACCTGCCCGGCCTCGGCCGGCTGGTGTTCCAGGCGATCACCCAGCGCGACCTGATCGTCGTGGAAAGCGTCGTCATGCTGCTGGTCGCCGCGGTCATCGCCGTCAACCTCGTCGTCGACCTCTCTTATGCCGTCGTCGATCCGCGCCTCCGAAGCCGGCAATGATGTTGCATCCGGACATCCCCGAAGAGACGCTGGGCGGCATCCTCGTCAAGGCGTTCGGCAACCGCTCGTTTCTTGCCGGCTTCGCCGTCACGTTGTTCGTGGCGGCGGTGGCGATCCTCTCCTATCTCTGGACGCCCTATGACGTGACCCGGCTGGTGATATCCGACAAGACGCTGGCGCCGTCCTGGGCGCACTGGTTCGGCACCGACCATTTCGGCCGCGACATCCTGTCGATGATCATGGTCGGCGCCCGCAATTCGATCGCGGTGGCGCTGGTCGCGGTCGGCATCGGCATGGGCGTCGGCGTGCCGCTCGGTGCTTTCGCCGCGGCGCGCGGCGGCCTCGTCGACGAGGCCTTGATGCGCATCAACGATCTCGTCTTCGCCTTCCCTGCGCTTTTGTCGGCCATCATGATCACCGCCATCTTCGGCCCCGGCGCCATCAATGCCATTATCGCCATCGGCATCTTCAACATCCCGGTTTTTGCCCGCGTCGCCCGAGCCGGCGCCTTGGCGATCTGGCCGCGCGAATTCATCCTCGCCGCCCGCGCCGCGGGCAAGGGCAAGGCGCTGATCACCATCGAACATGTGCTGCCCAACATCGCCACCTTGCTCCTGGTGCAAGGCACTATCCAGTTCGCGCTCGGCATATTGGCCGAGGCCGGGCTTTCCTATCTGGGCCTTGGCGCCCAACCGCCGATGCCGAGCTGGGGCCGCATGCTGTTCGACGCCCAGACCCGCATGGTGGTGGCGCCCTGGATGGCGATCTTTCCCGGCATGGCGATCGTGATCACCGTGCTTGGGCTGAACCTTTTGGGCGACGGCATCGCCGACATCCTCGATCCGAAATCGCGGCGGCAACGATGAGCCTTCTGGAAATCGACAATCTGTCGCTGGCGATCGGCGACACGCCGATCCTCCGGAGCATCGAGTTCTCCATCGCGCCCGGCGAGGTAATGGGGCTGGTCGGCGAATCCGGCTCCGGCAAATCGATGACGGCTCTGAGCGTCATGCGGCTCTTGCCATATGCCGCGCGTGCCAGCGGGCGCGTCACCTTCGACGGTATCGACATCCTTGCGGCAAGCGAGGATCAGATGTGCGCCCTGCGCGGTGACGATATCGGCATGGTGTTCCAGGAACCGATGACCGCGCTGAACCCGCTCAAGACCATCGGCGAGCAGGTCGCCGAAGGCATACGCTGGCATGCCAAGGCAACACGTGCCGAGGCGGAAGAGCGGGCGCGAAAAATGCTCGACCGGGTTGGCTTGCCATCGGCAAAATTCCCGCTGTCGCGCTATCCGCACGAGCTGTCCGGTGGCCAGCGCCAGCGCGTCGTCATTGCCATGGCCTGCGCGCTGAAGCCGAAGCTGCTGATCGCCGACGAGCCGACCACGGCGCTCGACGTGGTGCTGCAGGCGCAAATCCTCACCCTCTTGCGCGACCTTGTCGCGGAGAGCGGCATGGGCCTGCTCCTGATCTCGCATGACCTCGCCGTGGTCACCGAGATGGCGGATCGCATCACCATTCTTCGTCGGGGCGAAGTCATGGAAGCCGGCGATACGGCCCGCACGCTCTCTGAACAGCTCCACCCCTATACCCGCCAGTTGGCGCTGGCCTCGATGCACGTGCCGGCCCGCGCCCGGCCGCATGGCGCCTCGGCAGCCCGGCCCTTGCTCGAGGTTGAGGGCGTGACGCGCGATTATCCCGGCCGGCGCACCTCGCTGTTCCGGCGCGCGCCTGACATCCGCGCCGTCAACGGCGTGTCGCTGTCCATGGCGCCGGGCCAGTCGGTGGCGCTGGTCGGCCGCTCCGGCTGCGGCAAGTCTACCTTGGCGCGCATGATCCTGGCGCTGGACCGGCCGAGTTCGGGAACCATCCGCTTTCGCGGCGAGCCCCTCACCGGCAAGAGCGAGGCGGACCTGAAGCCGGCGCGGCGCGACATGCAGGTGGTATTCCAGGACCCCTATGGCTCGTTCGATCCGCGCCAGACGGTCGAGAAACTGATCGCCGAGCCGCTGCACGTGCTGGACAGGAAACCGGGGCGCGCCGAGCGCCGCGAGATGGTGGCGCAGGCGCTGCACGAGGTCGGCCTCGACCAGCACGACATGGAAAAGTATCCGCACGAATTTTCCGGCGGCCAGCGCCAGCGCCTGTCGATCGCCCGCGCCATCATCACCCGCCCAAAACTGGTCGTCGCCGACGAGCCGGTTTCGGCGCTCGATGTTTCGATCCGCGCTCAGATCCTCGACCTGTTCGCCGAGCTCAACCAGAAACTCGGCATCGCCTATCTCTTCATCACCCACGACCTCACCGTCGCCCGCGCCATAACGGACGAAGTGCTGGTCATGCATGACGGCCAGATCGTCGAGCGTGGCCGGACGAGCGAGGTGCTGGATCACCCGCAATCCGAGGCGGCCAAGGCGCTTGTCGCCGCAGCGCCGGACCTGCACAGGGCAATTGCACGCCGTATGCAGGAGCAGGGGTGAGCGATCGGTTCGCGAAGCGAATCCGCCGTGTGAGTGAAAGGCCGCAAATGCCGGAGGCTGCCGTAGACAGCCGGCCCGGCTGGGATCCCATCAACCTACTGCTCAGATTTCACCACGTCGACCGGGCTGATGTCGAGCAGGTCGAGCGTGCGGCGCAGCAGGCGCACCTCGGTCTCGGCCAATTGCGCGTCCGCCTTGGCGATCTCGGCCATATGCTGCGCCAGTTGCTTGCGCCGCTCGACATCGAGGTCGCGGAACAGCGCGATGGCCTGTGAGCCATTGGTTTCGTAGCCGAATTCGTTGAGATATTCGATGACGGCGTCGATGCTGGTTTCCGGAATGCCGAAGGCATCCTTGCAGATGCGCCGGAAGGCAACCATCTCGCTCTCGCTGACCGTTCCGTCAGCCAGGATCATGCGGAACAGCATCAGAAGTTCCGCCGACAACACGGGGTCGTCCGCCACCTTGCGCACCCCGGGGTCGCCATCGAAGATCGAGCGTATCTGGTCGAGCAGTTCGAATGCCATCGGGAGCCCCTTTGCCGATTCCTCTAATCCATGTAGCCCAAAAAAGCGCAGCGGTTTTGGGATAATGACAGCACAACGCGAAATCCAGGCGCGACGCGCTTGGATAGAAGTAGCGTGAAATCGGTCTTGCGCAAACGGGGTGTTCGTGATCGAAGCCGGAGCATCTCTGGCTTGATTTCTCCCTGATGATCGACTTCACCTTAGAATCCGTCGCCATGCTCGCCTTCGCCGGTTTTGCCGCGGGCTTTGTCGACTCGATTGCCGGCGGCGGTGGGCTGATCACTATTCCCGCACTGCTGCTGGCCGGCTTCTCGCCGGTCGAGGCGCTGGGAACCAACAAGCTGCAGGGCATGTTCGGCTCGGGATCTGCGACCATCCACTATGCCGCGAAAGGCCATGTCGACCTTCGCCGGCAACTGCCTTCTGCGCTGCTGGCGCTTGCCGGCGGTGCCGTCGGCGCCTTGCTGGCAACGGTCGTGCCCGGCGATCTGCTGCGGGCGCTTCTGCCGCTGGTGCTGATCGCCATCGCGCTCTATTTCGCCCTGAAGCCCAACATGACCGACGTTGACCGCGCCGAACGTATGACGCCCTTCCTGTTCGGGATAACGCTGGTGCCGGCCATCGGCTTTTACGACGGCCTGTTCGGGCCGGGTGCCGGGTCCTTCTACATGCTGGCCTTCGTCGCGCTTGCCGGCTACGGCGTACTCAAGGCGACGGCCCACACCAAGCTGCTCAACTTCGCCTCCAACATCGGCGGCTTCGTCGTCTTCGCCGCGGTCGGTGTCATCTCCTGGAAGATCGGCCTGATGATGGGCGTCGCCCAGTTCCTCGGCGCCCGCCTCGGCGCCAGCCTGGCCATGCGCATCGGCGCCAGGCTGATCAAGCCGCTGCTTGTCATCGTCTGCGTCGCTCTGGCGGCGAAGCTCCTGGCCGACCCGGCGAACCCGCTGCGCGTCCTGATTGGTGTGTGACCCGCGCGCCTGATGGAATGCCGCTGTTCGAATCATGTCGAGGAGAGGACCCGCACATGAATCTCAGCGCACCTACCGAGATTGTTTTCATCATCTCCCTTGTCATCGCCTCATCGGCATTCTCGCCGCCCTCGGCCTCTTTCGTTCATCCACTCGCGTCGGTGTGGACCGTGCCCATTGCTTACCTCGTGCGTGCCGGCGGCTGCCTGATGCGCGGCGCCTGACATTCAAATCTCAGGCAATTCGGAGCGCCCGGCCAAAAGCCGGGCGCTTTTGATTCGGGTCCGGGCTCTGCTAGAGTCCTGTCGATGCCAATCGAGATGCCATGTCAGGAGGAACAGGACCGGTCAGTCCCCGGGCGGTTCGAGATGCGGCGGCGCCTTCCCAGCCCTGCCCTCGCGGGCATTGTGTCAGACATTTGCGGTTATCGCGAAACGGCGCCCGGCCATTACCGCAATGTCGAATATGCCTCCCTTACCGTGCCTCTGGTCATCAGCTTCGCCGAACCTTTCGCCATCGGCCTTGGCAAGCCGCCCGGCGACAATGATCGCTTCGCCAGTTTCGCCGCCGGCCTCTATGCCGGACCCGTGATGATCGAATCCTTCGGCGGCGCCTGCTGCGTCCAGGTCAATTTCACCCCGCTTGGCGCACGCCGATTCTTTGGCCAGCCGATGAGCGGGTTGACCGACCGCATGGTCAGCCTGGACGATGTGCTCGGCATCGAAGGCGTCGCCTTGCGCGAGCGGCTTGGCAACGCGGCGGACTGGAGCAAACGTTTTGCCCTTGTCGAGATGTTCGTCGCCGCCCGGCTGGCCGATGCGCCGGAAACGCAGGCCGGGGTTGCCTGGGCCTATGACAGGATCCTCGCCTCCGGCGGCCGCGTGCGCGTCTCGTCACTGGCCGACAGGCTGGGCTGGAGCCGCAAGCATCTGGCGGGGAAATTCGCGGACGCGACCGGCATCGGCCCGAAAACGCTGTCGCGCATCGTCCGCTTCAACCGCGCGCTTGGCCTGTCGAGGCAGCAAGCCTGCGATTGGGCCGACATCGCGGCCGATTGCGGCTATGCCGACCAGGCGCATCTGGTGCGTGAGTTCCGCGACCTTGCCGGCGAGACACCGACCGCGATCGAGGGTTCGGCACAGGCCTGAAGTCCCGGGTAACATTTCTTCAAGACGCCGGAACGGCTGTCGCTCAGACTGGGTTCATCGATGAGCTCGAATGAAGGAAGTTGCCATGCCCGCTGAAGCCCCCCGCCTCTACCCCGCCTTGCGTTACAGGAACGCCGCAAAAATGATCCGCTGGCTGTGCGAAGCCTTCGGCTTCAGCATCCGTGCTCGCTACGGCGAAGGCGATGTCGTGCACCATGCCGAACTGGTCTTCGGCTCCTCGATGATCATGCTCGGCAGCGCGCGCGACGACGACTACGGCAAAATGGTTGGCGAACCCGGCACAGGCGGCGGCAAGTCAATCTACATCACCGTCGACGACGCAGACGCCGCCTACGCCAAGGCGAAGAAGGCAGGCGCCACGATCCTCCAGGAATTGACCGACCGCGACTATGGCAGTCGCGAGTTCATCTGCCGCGACCCGGAGGGCAATGTCTGGTCCTTCGGCACCTATTGGCCGAAGGCGGGAGAAAAGAGCAGCTAGCTACCGCGCCAGCGAAAAGATCGCGTCGCAGTCAAGATGGCTCTCCAACTGGGCCGCGACCTCGTCGAGAGCCCTCTCGACCTCGGCGCGATAGTCGATGCCGCCGCCCTTGACGCCGAGGCTTTCGAGGAACCTCCCTCGAAAGGCGTCGGCGCCAAACAGCCCGTGCATATAGGTTCCGACCACCTTGCCATCCGCCGAGACCGCACCGTCCTCGGCGCCATTGATGATCGCCGACGGCCGCAGCATGTCCGGGCCGGTGGTGCGGCCGAGATGGATCTCGTAGCCTTCGAGCGGCAGGTCGAACGGCACCGAGCGGGCGCTGACGTTGCGCACCGTCTTTTCCGGTTCCATCACTGTTTCGATGTCGAGCAGGCCAAGCCCTTCCGCTTCGGTGACGCTGCCCTCGACGCCGTCGGGATCGCGCACGATGCGGCCAAGCATCTGGAAGCCGCCGCAAATGCCGACGACATGGCCGCCGCGCCTGCGATGGGCGAGAAGATCACGGTCCCAGCCATTTTCGCGAAATTTCAGCAGATCCCCGATCGTCGACTTCGAGCCGGGAATGACCACCAGTCCCGCATCCTGCGGCAACGGCTTTCCAGGCTGCACGAATACCACTTCCACCTGCGGCTCGGCCTTGAGCGGGTCGAGATCGTCGAAATTGGCGATGCGGTCAAGCATCGGCACCGCCACCTTCAGCGCACGCGACTCCCCGGAGGCAAGCCGTTCCAGCACCACCGAATCCTCCGAGGGCAGCCGCGCTGCCGCCTTCAGCCACGGCACGACGCCGAAGCAGCGCCAGCCGGTGAACCCTTCGATCGCCTTGATGCCGTCGTCGAACAGCGAGACGTCGCCGCGGAACTTGTTGATGAGGTAGCCGACGATCATGCGCCGGTCTTCCTCCGGCAGGATCAGATGCGTGCCCGCGACTGAGGCGATGACGCCGCCGCGGTCGATGTCGCCGACCAGCACGACAGGCACGTCGGCACGCGTCGCAAAGCCCATATTGGCGATGTCGCGGCTTCTGAGATTGATCTCGGCCGGTGAGCCCGCGCCCTCGACGATGACGAGATCGGCGCCCTCGCCGACCTTGCCCCAGGAGTCCAGCACCGCGTCCATCAGCCGGCCCTTCAGCGCCTGGTAGTCGCGCGCCCGCGCCTCGCCGAACACCTTGCCTTGCACGATGACCTGCGCACCGACATCGGTCTGCGGCTTGAGCAGCACGGGGTTCATGTGAACCGATGGCTGCACGCCGCAGGCGATCGCCTGCAGCCATTGCGCGCGGCCGATCTCGCCGCCGCCAGCCCTGTTGTCGCCGGGAATATCGGCAACGGCGGCATTGTTCGACATGTTCTGCGGCTTGAACGGACGCACCTTCAGCCCACGCTTTTTCGCGGCGCGGCACAGCCCGGCGACCAGCACGGTCTTGCCGACATCCGAACCCGTGCCTTGCAGCATAATGGCTTTAGCCATGGCTCAGCCCCTGCCCTGCGTCGCGGTCCCGGTGATCGTGGATTTCTGCGCCAGCGGCCCGCCGCGCCAGATATAGAGCGCCAGCAACGGCTCCTTGCCGGTGCGCATGGCGTGATTGACCTTAGAAGCGTGGTGGATGACCTCGCCGGCCTCTCGCTTGTGAAAGCTGTCCTCGCCCATGCGCCACTCGGTGCCGCCGGTCAGCGGGATATAGATCTCCTCGGCGACATGATGGTGGTCGGGATAGACGATATCAGGCCCAAGGATCAGCACGCCGGCGGCGACCTCGTCGTTGGCGAAGTGGCCGCGGGTGCCGAATACTTCGAGCCAGCCATAATTGTCGATGAACGCCTTGCCGAAATCCGACTCGCCGTAGGTCTGGCCCCAGCGCAATTCGCCGCGCTCCTGCGCCAGAAATTGCACCAGCTGCTTGGTCCGCGCCGGCGTCAATTCGGCGGCGCGATCGAGATGGCGCAGGCAGCCGAGTGGGTGCGGTTCAAGCTCGCGGGCGGGCATATCCCACCCTATGCGCGCCACCGCATCCTGCACCAGGAAGTCACCCACGGAAGCGAGATAGGTGTGGAACCGCTCTAGCAGCTCATCGAATTTTGTCGTCACATCTTGCTCCGGACATGCATTGACGCACAGCCGCTCCGCGGCGGCTCGGGTTGCGCGGCGGCATCATTGGTCTAGATTGGTGCGCGCGCAAAGCCAAAAACGACAGGCCAGCGAGCCAGCTGGCCAGTATATAGGGAGCACGCCATGGACGCCGCGGTCGATGCGAGCACCAGCCAGTTCGAACTCAACGAGGACCAGCGCGCCATCCAGGAAATGGCTCAGGCCTTCGCCGCCGATCGCGTCGCGCCGAATGCGCTAGACTGGGACCGCAACAAGCATTTCCCCGCCGACGTGATCCGCGAGACTGGCCCGCTGGGCCTCGGCGGCATCTATGTCAGGGACGATGTCGGCGGCTCCGCGCTCGGCCGGCTCGACGCCGTGCTGATCTTCGAAGCGCTGTCCCACGCCGACCCGGCCTTTTCCTCCTTCATCTCGATCCACAATATGGTGGCCTCGATGATCGATCGTTTCGGCGACGACGGCCAGCGCCAGCGCTTTCTGCCGAAGCTCACCTCCATGGAATGGCTGGCGAGCTATTGCCTGACCGAGCCGGGTTCCGGCTCGGACGCCGCTGCCCTGAAGACGCGGGCGGTGAAGAGCGGCGGCGACTACGTGCTGAACGGCGCCAAGCAGTTCATCTCCGGCGCCGGCGACAGCGATATCTATGCCGTCATGGTGCGCACCGGCGCCGAGGGACCGAAAGGCATTTCCACCATCGTCGTGCCGAAAGATGCGCCGGGACTCTCCTTCGGCGCCAATGAGCACAAGATGGGCTGGCATATGCAGTCGACCCGCCAGGTCATTTTCGAGGATTGCAAGGTGCCGGCTGAAAACCTTTTGTCAGGCGAAGGCGCCGGCTTCGGCATCGCCATGGCCGGGCTTGACGGCGGCCGGCTGAACATTGCCGCCTGCTCGCTGGGCGGCGCGCAGTCGGCTCTCGACAAGGCGCTGTCCTACACAGCCGAGCGCAAGGCCTTCGGTTCGAAGATCAACCAGTTCCAGGCTTTGCAGTTCAAGTTGGCCGACATGGAGACCGAATTGCAGGCGGCGCGCATCTTTCTTTATGCCGCCGCTTCCAAGCTCGACCGCAAGGCACCGGATGCCTCGAAATGGTCGGCAATGGCCAAGCGCTTCGTCACCGACACCGGTTTCAACGTCGCCAACGATGCGCTGCAGCTGCTCGGCGGCTACGGTTACCTGCACGATTACGGCATCGAGAAACTGGTGCGCGACCTGCGTGTGCATCAGATCCTCGAAGGCACCAACGAGATCATGCGCGTCATCATCGCCCGCGCGTTGATCGGTCGCTGAAGCGTGCAAACTCCGGGAGAGACACAATGACCACAATCGCCTTCATCGGCCTTGGGAATATGGGCAATCCAATGGCGGCGAACCTGGTCAAAGCGGGGTATGCCGTGCACGGTTACGACCTAATGTCCGAAAACCTCACCGTCGCCAAAGAACATGGCGTTACGATCATGGCCAATGCCTTGACCGCAGTGAAAGATGCGGATGTTGTCATTACCATGCTGCCCGCCGGCAAGCATGTCCTGTCGGTCTACGAAGAGATCGCGTCCAAGGCAAAGAAGGGCGCGCTTTTCATCGATTCCTCGACCATCGACGTCGAATCGGCGCGCAAGGCGCATGCCATCGCCGCAAAGCACGGCCTGCTGTCGGTCGATGCGCCGGTCTCGGGCGGCACCGGCGGTGCCGCCGCCGGCACGCTGACTTTCATGGCCGGCGGCTCGGACGACGCCTTCGCCGCCGCCGAGCCGATCCTGAAGCCCATGGCCGGGCGCATCGTCCATTGCGGCGGCGACGGCGCCGGCCAGGCGGCCAAGATCTGCAACAACATGATTCTCGGCATTTCGATGATCGGCGTCGCCGAGGCCTTCGTGCTGGCCGAAAAGCTCGGCCTGGCGCACCAGGCCCTGTTCGACGTTGCCTCGACCTCTTCAGGCCAGTGCTGGTCGCTGACCACCTATTGCCCGGTGCCCGGCCCGGTGCCGACCTCGCCCGCCAACCGCGACTACAAGCCCGGCTTCGCCGCCGCGCTCATGCTGAAGGATTTGAAGCTGTCGCAGGAAGCCGCACAAGCCGCGGGCGCGGTGACACCGCTTGGCGCCGAAGCGACACAGCTCTACGGCCTGTTCAACGCGCAAGGGAATGCCGGCGCCGATTTTTCCGGGATCATAAATTTTCTGCGCGGCGCCAATCAATAAGCAATTGATAAAACTCGTTTTTCTTTCGTACGCCCCG
Source organism: Mesorhizobium sp. BR1-1-15 (assembly GCF_020165475.1). NCBI lineage: Bacteria > Pseudomonadati > Pseudomonadota > Alphaproteobacteria > Hyphomicrobiales > Phyllobacteriaceae > Mesorhizobium > Mesorhizobium sp. BR1-1-15. The sequence goes on from NZ_JAIUIF010000008.1 coordinate 270,302, forward strand.
CCGGAGAACCGCAAAATTTAGGTTTGCTTAAGCTCTCGATAACTCCGCGGTAACGATGTCCCTATAAAACGGACTGCGAGGCGGATATCGCGTCCGCCCGGCGCTCCGGATCAGGTCTCGCGTACCGGAGCCCGTAAATTTCGCCAAGTGTTTGCGTAGCGAAACGCCAAGCGTATCTGGCAAAGCCGCGTCCCGGTGGGGCGCGGTTTTTGCGTTCCAGGATCCGACATCCCTCATATTCCGATTGCCGCGTTCGGGATCGGCACGTGATCTTCATTGGTCAGCACGATCGGCGCATCGGCGCCCTCGACCCGGACCACGAGCAGGCGCGTGCTCCACGTGCCTGCATTGCGAACAAGATGCGAAAACACCGTGCCCTTTCCCTTGGCGCCGTGGATGGGAATGCTGAACTGCGCGTCACCCGTCCCATCTGCGTTGACGTTGAGATGGCCGCCGACCCAGAAATTGGCGGTCACGTCGTCGCCGATAGCGGCTTTCACCCGGGTATCGGCGCGAACGACCTCCATGGTCATGTGATAGGCGTCACTGCCTTTGATCATGAAAGGGATGCCGCCGACCATCGTCGCGCAGCCCCCGATACTAAGCACCCAGACGGCAAGACCGGCGATCGCCCAGTTGCGCTGCGTTCTGCGGAACTGCTCGGCATCACGCCACGCCCGGTTCCGCCATGCCCAGCGGCTGCCGCGCGCGCCGAGCACGAAGATCATGACGATGTTGACGATCGGGATCAGCGCCAGCAGGGCGATGAAGGTGGAGTTGCCGATGCCCCAGATCCAGTTGAGGAAGAAGGCGCCCCAATTCCAGCGATCGAGCTCAGCCGGGATTTCGGCGGGCTGGTTGAGCGGTTGTCCGGCCATCGCGTTCCCCGTCGGCAAAACTGCCTTGGCGGGTTGTAACCGATAGCGCCGGCGACCGGAACCCTCAGTCTGTCTGGGGCCAGCGGCCGGGCGTCTCGATCACGAACGCCCGGCCATTTCTTTTACCGTTTGCGCAGATCCGCTTGCGCCAGGTCGAGCGCCTTGCCGATACGCTCGCAGGCCATATCGATCGTGTCGCGGGTCCAGATCAGCGGCGGTGACAGGATCATTGTGTCGCCGGTGGCGCGCAGCATCATGCCGTTGGCGATCGCATGGTCGCGCACGGTCACCGCGGCACTTCCAGCCGGCAGGAACCGCTCCTTGGTCGCCTTGTCCTTGACGATCTCGATCGCACCCATCAGCCCGATCGAACGCACCTCGCCGACCAGCTCGTGCCCGGCGATGCGCTCTTGCAGCGCCTTGGCGAAATAGGGCCCGGTGTCGCTCCTGACGCGGTCGACCAGACCCTCCCGCTCCATGATCTCCAGGTTCTTCAGCGCCACGGCGCAAGCCACGGGGTGGCCGGAATAGGTATAACCGTGATTGAACTCGCCGCCCTTCTCGATCAGCGTCGAGGCAATGCGATCGCCGACCAGCAGCGCCGACAGCGGCTGGTAGCCCGACGTCAGCGCCTTGGCGGTGGTGATGGTGTCGGCCTCGATGCCAAGCGTCTGCGCGGCAAACCATTCGCCCGTGCGGCCATAGCCGGTGATGACCTCGTCCAGCATCAGCAGCACATCGTATTTGCGGCAGATGCGCTGTACCTCGGGCCAATAGCTTGCCGGCGGTATCTTCACGCCGCCAGCTCCCATCACCGGCTCGCCAATGAAGGCGGCGACCTTGTCGGCGCCGGCTTCGAGGATGGCGTCCTCGACCGCCTTTGCCGCGCGCAGGCCGAAATCATGATCGCTCTCGCCCGGCAGCGACAGCTCATAGGCGTACGGCGTCATCACATGGACGATGTTGGGCACCTCCCCGTTGAGCTGCTTGTGCATGGCGTCCATGCCGCCGAGCGACGTGCCGGCGATGGTCGAGCCGTGATAGGCCATCTTGCGCGAGATGACGCGGTTCTTCTGCGGCTTGCCTTCGAGCACCCAATAGTGGCGCACGAGCCTGAGCGCAGTGTCGTTGGCTTCCGAGCCGGACGAGCCATAGAACACCTGGTTGACGTTCTTCGGCGCGATCTCCGCCAGCTTCTTCGACAGAAGCACAGGCGTCGGCGTCGAGCATTTAAAGAAGGAATTATAGTAAGGCAGCTCCTTCATCTGCGCATAGGCTGCCTCGGCGAGCTCGTCGCGGCCATAGCCGATATTGACGCACCACAGCCCCGCCATGCCGTCGAGCAGTTCCGTCCCTTCGGAATCATAGATGAAGGCACCGTTGGCGTGGGTGATGATGCGCGATCCGGCCTCGCGCAATTCCCTATGGTCGGTGAACGGATGCAGATGATGCGCGGCGTCGATCTGCTGAAGCTGCTTCAGCGAATAATTTTGATAGGTCATGGATCTGATCTTCCTCTGGAACCAATCCGGCTGCGCCGGGGCGGATTCTTCAGAGGATAGCGGGTGGCGAATAGCCTATGCGGGCGCAAAGCCGCAAAAGCTCGGCGCGCAACGTGCGCAGCGACGGCGTCACCGCGCCCCCAAATGCCCGAACCCCGAAAAGGCCGGCCAATGTCACCACGGGAGCCATGAAGGCACCTTAGAGCAAAGAAGGTTCGAGGTGAACCACCCTTCGCTCCGGTCCGAAGGCTTTCGGTTCAGCCCTTCCCGCCCAGCGTCCTCTGCAGGAAAACGTACTTCATCGCGGCCTGTGCCGCCTGCGGCCGGCGGTCGCCGCGGCCGCCATGGCCGCCCTCGGTTTCTTCGAAGAAGAGCGTCCCGGCGTGGCCGGCCTCCTGCAGGCGGGCGGCCATCTTGCGCGCATGGCCGGGATGCACCCGGTCGTCGGCGGTCGAGGTGGTGAGCAGCACCGGCGGATAGGCACCGGCCTCGACATGCTGGTAAGGCGAGTAGGCGGCCAGCCAGGTCGCATCTTCCGGCTTCGACGGATCGCCATATTCGGCCATCCACGACGCGCCGGGCGGCAATTCGGTGTAGCGCAGCATGTCGAGCAGCGGCACCTCGATGATCACGGCGCCGAACAGCTCCGGATGCTGCGTCAACGAGACGCCCGTCAGCAGGCCGCCATTCGAGCCGCCCTGGATGCCGAGCGAGGCAGCTGTCGCAATGCCGCGCCTGACGACATCCTGCGCGACCGCCGCGAAATCGTCGAAAGCGTTCTGCCGGTTGCCCTTGAGCGCTGCCTGGTGCCAGGCCGGGCCGAACTCGCCCCCGCCGCGGATGCAGGCCTGCACATAGGCATTGCCCTTCTCCAGCCACAGCCTGCCGCGCACGCCGGCATAGCCAGGCAGCAAAGGCACTTCGAAGCCGCCATAGCCGTAGAGCAGCGTCGGCACCGGGCCCTTCTGGTCACGCCGCCTGATGACGAAATAGGGAATCGTCGTGCCGTCCTTCGAGCGTGCCTCGAACTGTTCCGAGACGAGCTGCGAAGCATCGAATCGCGACGGCTGCGACTTCACTGTGGCGAGCGTCTCGCCATTGTCGTCGGACCAGATGATCGAGCTCGGCGTCAGGAAATCGGTGAAAGAGAAGGAGACGCTGGCGCCGAAATGTTCGGCATGGCTGATGCCTACCGTGCCGTTTTCCGGCAATGCAACCGGTTTCAGCGACCAGGCGCTGTCCCTGCGTTCGCAGGCCACAACCTTGCCGCGCACATTGTCCATCAGGCTGATGAACAGGCGGTCCTGCGTCCTGGCAAGAGTGGCGATGGACACGCGATGCGCCGGCGCGAGCAAGGTCTCGATGACGCCGAAACTGCCGGTCTCGATCCAATGCGCGAAATCGAACGAATAGAGCCCGTCCGGCCGGCAGGACGTGCCATCCGGCGCCGTCCAAGGCGTACGCACGCCAAACACCATCTGGTCCTTGAAAAGCGCCGTGTCGGTAACGTCGTCGGGCAACGGAATGCGTCTGTTTTCACCTGACGGGAGACGCAGGAAACTGTGCGATGCAAAGAAGTTGAGCGTCCGCGTTAGAAACAAATGCCGCTTCTCGCCATCGAACTCCAGGCCGGCGCCGACGGCGAGGTCTTCCTTCTGCGCTTCGAAGATCGGCGTCGCGTCTTCAAGGTCCGTGCCGCGCGTCCACAATTTGACGACGCGCGGGTAGCCGGATTCGGTCTTGTCGGCCTCTTCGAAGGCTGCCGAGACGATCACCGTATCCTTGTCGAGCCAGCCGAAGCCGGACTTGGAAGCGGGCGCACGAAAACCGTCCTCGACGAGCGATTTGGCGGCGATGTCGAATTCGCGCATCTCGCTGGCGTCGCCGCCATCAGGCGACATCGAAACCAGGCAGCGGTTGAAATCGGGGTAGAGCCGGTTGGCGCCGCCGAACACCCATTTCACTCCCTCCTTCGCCGCGAGCTGGTCGAAGTCGATGATGGTTTCCCAGTCCGGTCTGTCGGTCTTGTAGGAAGCCACCGTCGTGCGGCGCCACAGGCCCAACACATTGGTCTTGTCCTGCCAGAAATTATAGACGTAGCCGTTGAGCGCGGAGCCGACGGCTATGTTGTCCTCGGCGGTCATCAGATCGAGCGCGGTTTCGAACGACGCCTGGTAGGACGGATCGCCCTGCAATTGCGCCACCGTGACTTCGTTCTGGCGATGTACCCAGTCGAGCGCCTCCTTGCTCGTCCTTTCCTCCAGCCAAAGAAAGGGATCATCGGTCGCCAAGCCAGGCTTTGTCGTCGAAATGGTCATGGGGGTCTCCGAGAAATCGGGGGGCGGCCCTGCCTACATCGCGTCAAAGGGCGCCGGATTCAAGGTGTTGAAGCCGCGTCATCGCGGCAGATCGCTTCAGGCCGTCACACGATCCGCCGCCGGATGACGGTCGCAGCCGCCAGCGCCAGGCAGATCGCGCCGAGCGTCACCGGCAGGCCGCTCGCGCCGATCCCGTCCATCACGCCGCCCGCAAGCGGCGGGACGAGGATGCCGCCGACGCCCCACATCAGGGAGAAAGCGGCATTGCCGGCAATTAGCGCCGAGCCGCTGAAACGCTCGCCGAGTTCGATAATCGCCATCGTATAAATGCCGTAGGACACCGCGCCCCAGACGAAGATCATCGGCCAGACCAGCGGCGTTTCGATCAATAACGGCAGCAGCAGACAGCCGAGCAGCGTCAGCACCAGGCAGATGAACCGCACCAGGCGCGCCGTCAGCCCCGCGGCCCGCCGGCCGCGCGGCCCCTGCATGGCGCTGGTGGCGGCG
>NZ_JAIUIF010000009.1:0-257997 GCF_020165475.1 Mesorhizobium sp. BR1-1-15
GTCGCGGTTGCGCAATACGTCTCGCTCCACCATCCCGACACCAGCAGCAACGACGAGGGCATCGCGCTCGGCGCCGGTTCGGTCTCGGTCACCGTCACGGCGACCGATGGCGACGGCGACCACGTCACACAAAGCGCCGACATCTCCCAGACCATCGTCTTCGAGGATGATGGGCCGAAGGCCGTCGGAACCGCCTCGATCACGGCGAATGTCGACGAAGACGGGCTTGCCGGGCACAACCCAGATGCCGGCAGGCCGGGTGAGACGGGAGCGATCGGCCTTTCCGCGACCGTCACGGGCGCTGCCGGCGCGCTGACCGCGCTCGTCGACTTCGGCGCCGACGGCCCGGGCGCCCAGGCGTTTCATCTTGCCTCGACGGCCGTGCCGGCGGATTCCGGCCTTACGTCGCAGGGCGCGCATGTGCTCATCGTATCCGATGGGAGCACCTTGCATGGTTATGCCGAGGCAGGAAACGGCGCCGGCTTCTCGGCCGGCGACCGCGAGATCTTCCAGCTGACCGTGGGGGCCAACGGCTCCTACGTCTTCACGCTCAAGGATCAGATCGATCATCCGGCGCTGGACGGCCAGGCCGGAGACAATGGTGAAAACCAGCTGACGAGCCCGATCGATCTTTCCTCGTATATCGTCGCGACCGACGGTGACGGCGACTCCATCTCCCTTGGCGCCGGGACCTTCGTGATCCAGGTCCTCGACGACATTCCGGTGCAGACCAGCGCCACCGTCTCCGGCAATGTCGGCGAGGACGCGCTTTTGCTGGCGAACTCGAATGGTCATTCCGTCGGCAATCCCGACGGAGATGGCCTCGGCACGGTCGCGACCGGTTCGCTGAGCTCGCTGGTCTCCGCCGGAGCGGACGAACCCGGTTCCTTCTCGCTGATCCAGAACCCCGCTGGCTTGCCGGCGGCGACATCGAAGGGCGAGGCGATCGTCTACCACGTCGACGGCACGGTGCTGACCGGCTATGTCGAGAGCGGAACACCCGGCCTCGATACGGGCGACCGCAAAGTCTTCACCCTCGATGTCCAGCCGAACGGCACCTACACCTTCACCTTGCTGGACCAGATCGACCACCTGCCGAACTCCCCCGCCAACGATGACAACCAGAAGCTGGTGCTCGACTTCACACATGCGCTCCAGTTCACCGACGCCGACGGCGACACGATCGCGATCACCGGCGAGACGACGACCACCACAGCCACGACAGGCCTGAGTCTGCATTCCGGCCATTACGGCACCTATACCGTGGGCGGCGTTACGTTCGACGGACTAACGTTCAATGGAGCCTTGGCTCACGATTTCAACAATGGCGCCGGGAGCGATTCCTTCAACGTTTCGGGTCAGGGCGTCGGCATCGGCGACAATCATATCCATGACAATGAGGGCTTCATCTTCTCGCGGCCCGGCACCGACGCGGTGAGCTTCACCATCAACGGCAACGGTTCGGGCACAATTTCCTGGGAAGCCTACAATGGCGCCGGCGTGCCGGTTTCCGGCAGCTCCGGTTTCCAGATAGGAACGATGACTGTGCCGGCCAACGGCTCAGTCGTCACGATCGACCCGGCGGGCACGTTCGACCATCTGGTGATCCGCTTCGATCTCGACAGCGGCGACAAGATCCGCGCCGAAAATTTCCTCTATACGTCGACCACCACCACCAGCGGCGGCGTCTTCACCATTGGCATCGAGGACGACATTCCGGTAGCGCTGAACGGCAGCGCCACTCTTCCGACCGCCTACGAAGACAAGCTGACCGGCCTGTCGAGCGGAAATTCGGAAGGCGGCAGCCAGCCAACCTCGGTTACGTTTGGGGCATCGGCCTTCGTCCCACTGCTTTCGATCGGCGCTGATGACGACGCGACTTTCTCCTTCAACGTCGAAAAGAATGGAACTCAGGCGGGCGTGTCGTCGGGGGGATCGGCGGTTCATTTCGTTGTGGGTGTCGATGCCGTCGATGGCGTCGCGGCGGACGGTCGCACCGTGTTCACGATTGCGGACAACAACAACGGCACCTTTACGCTGACGCTGCTCGATCACCTCGACCATAGCCTCAATTCCGGCGACAGCGGGACGATGGCGATCGACATCGGCTCGCTCTTCAAGGCGACCGACTTCGACGGCGACAGCGTCAACCTGGCCGGCACGTTGAACATTGTGGTCGAAAATGACAGGCCAGTGATCGCTGCGGCGGAGGCCACCGTGGCGGAAAGCACCGCAGCGGGTTCCACAAACGCATTCAACGCGGCCTCCGCGACCGGCTCGCTGGGAATCTCGTGGGGAGCCGACGACGCCAATCCCAACAGCGGCATTCACGACCGCTCGGTTACCTTCAATCCGGCGTTGGCCGGCGTCCAGGCTGGCCTGACGTCCAATGGCGATGCCATCACCTACACTCTGTCCAGCAACGACACCGTGCTGACGGCGACCGCCACGCACAACTCGGTCATCCGCACCATCTTCACCGTGTCGATCAACGATCAGACTAACGGCAACTATTCGTTCAACCTGCAAGACAATATCGACCATCCGGCTGGAGCCGACCACAACGACAAGGCCCTGTCCTTCGACTTCACCGCGACGGATTCGGATGGCGACAGCACGTCGTCCACCTTCACCGTGCATGTCATCGACGACATTCCGGTCGTCACCAGCCCCGCGGGTACGGGCAATGTGTCGGAGAGCCTGCTGCCCCTGGTACAGCCGACATCCGGCGATCTCAACATCGACTGGAATGCGGACGACAAGGGATCGAGCCACCTCGAATTCGCGCGCGGTCCCGGCAACACTCTCATGGCGCCCGAAGAGCTGACCTCGGGCGGCGTTTCGCTGGAGTACACAGTCCGTCTTGCCGCCAACGGCGTCGATGAGGAACTCGTCGCCTTCAAGCAAGGCGACACCGTATCCAATCCCGTCTTCATGGTGACCCTGAACGGCGTGGGCACCCCGACCTTTGTCTTCACCCTCTGGCAGCCGCTTGACCACGACCACACCGGCGGCAGCGACGCCTCGCTGCCGCTCGGCTTCACCATCAAGGCCGTCGACGGCGACGGCGACTCCGTCACCCAGAGCTTTACGGTCAATGTCGCGGACGACGTGCCGGCCGCAGCGATGAATGCACAGGTCCAGCTCGATGACGACGGGCTGGGCGGCAGTCCCGATGGCACCGGCGATGTCACTCCCGACACAGCCCACACATCCGGTACGCTCGGTCACAGCTATGGCGCCGACGGCGCCGGTACGACGCTGCTCACCGGCGCGACGCTGCCGGTTGCGGGCGGGTTCTCGGTGACCTCGAACTCAGGAACCGACCTGATCATCAGCCAGGTGCAGAACAGCGTCGTCGTCGACGTGCTGAAGGTGCATCTGGCCGACACCACATCCGGCGCCTACACGGTCACGCAGCTTCATGCGATCGAGCACCCTGCCGGCGACGACGAGAACAATCTGCAGTTCGGCGTCAACTACACCGTCACCGACGGCGACCACGACACGGCCACCGGCACGCTGTCGATCGATGTCGATGACGACACGCCGACGGCAAGTGTGAGTGCCTCGCAAAACGTCGCCGAGGGCACAACGGTCACCGGCGTGCTGGACTTCGTCGCCGGCGCCGATGGTGCGACGGTGACGCAGATCAACGGCAAGACCCTGGTGTTCGGCGCCGATGGCTACTCACAGCCAATCGCCTTCGAGCACGGCACGATGGCGGTCATGGCGAATGGCAGCTACACATTCACGGCGCAAGGCGACGACGTCTATCTTACCGGAGGCACCGCAACCGGCACCTTCACCGTAAAGGATGGCGACGGCGATACGTCGACCGCCAACTTCGGCTTTGCGATCAACGACACCACCAACGACACGACGGTCAACCTTAGCGCCTCGACGGTGTCGGAAGGAGCGGTGGCCAACTACGTCTTCACGGCAACACTGTCGAACGCCTCCCAGGGCGTGACCTTGATCACAACCGACCAGGGCGACATCACGATCGCGAACGGCCAGACCACCGGTACGCTGACGATTGCCTCGGGCAATGACGAGGACGTCTATCTCGACGCGTCGAGCCGGACCGCGACCATCATCAACACCAGCGGTGGCAATTTCGAGCATCTCGTGGTCGGCGCCGCAACGGCGACGGCGCAGGTGACCGACACTACAAACACGGTGACGGCGACGCTCACGTCCTCAACAATCCCGGTCTCGGAAAATGGCGGCTCGATCCTTTATACGGTGACGCTGACCGGCACTCCTGGTTCGGTCGCACCGACCGCACCACTGACCTTCACGCTGGCCAATGGCGAGACAGTGACAGTCGCCACCGGCGCTACAACAGGATCCGTGACCCACACCTACACGGACGTCCAGATCACCGACCAGGCGAATATTTCCAATTCGATCGCGTCGGTGCAGTCGGGGGGCAGCGAATACGAGCATCTGGTCACGGCGGGCTCGACCACCGTCGACGTCAACTACTTGACGACGCTTACCGGTCTGACGCTGCAAGCTTCGGGCGGGGATACGTTCGTCGATGAAAAGGGCCTGGATATCCGTAGCGGCGAACCTGCGGGATCTGGCGAAAACGACAACAATCCGGCTACCAATGTCGATCCGTCGGAAAGCAACACCGGCGCCTTCGGTTTCACATCGCCCGACGGCCTGGTCACGCTGACGATCGGGACCACAGCGCTGACCTTGGCGGAGTTACAGGCCGCCTCGCCCGGAGCGCCGGTGACCATCTTGGGCGGCCCGGCCTACGGATTGCTCCAGGTGACAAGCTTTGTCGGAGACGCGACCGGCGGCACGGTGACCTACAAGTTCACCTTGCTCGACAATGTCACCCATCCGAATACAACGGCGGATGCGACGCCCGGTGACCGTGGCCTCCAGGATCAGGTGTTTGCGAACTACGGTGTTGTCGTTACAGACACCGACGGCAGCAGCACCACCTCTTCGCTCGACATCGCGATACGCGATGATGGCCCAACGGCCCACAATGACACCGATTCCTTCGGCACTGGCATCATAGGCAGCTCGATCCTCGGCAATGTGATAGACGGCGCCGGCACCAACGAAGGTCTGCCCGGCACCGGTATCGACACCCTGGGTGCCGACGGCGCTAAGATCAGCGGCGTCACTGGCTCTGGTGGATCGGACACCGATGTGGCTGGCGGCGGCTTCGTCGTCAGCGGCCAATTCGGCACGCTGGCTCTGCAGGAGGACGGCAGCTACGTCTATACCCGTGTCTCCGGCCTGGCCGGCAGCGACGTGTTCACCTACACGCTGAAGGACGGCGACGGCGACACCTCGACCGCGACGCTGACCGTCGGGCTCGACAGCACCGGTCAGCCGACCGCCACCTCGTCGAGCATCGTGGTCGACGAAGACGATCTTGCCGCGGGCGTCCACAACACCAATAGCACGGGCGACGATACGACTTCGAACCCCGCGGACATATCGCTCGGCAGCTATGGGCCGGACGGGCATGGCTCGCTCAGCTTCGACGTTGCCAATGGCGACACCGTCATGGACGGCGGTTTCACAGTGAAGCATGACGGTGTCGCGCTCCACTATTACTACGACACGGCCTCACACACCTTGTACGGCACGACCGACACGTCCGGCGCGACGGCCGCAGCCAACCACGCCGCCTTCAAGATCGAGGTCAACCAGACAGCGGCGACCTATAACTTCACGCTGCTGCAGGAGGTCGATCACCCGCAAGGCGGCGGCGAGAACGACATCAATCTTTCGCTTGGGTACACCATCACCGACTCCAACGGCGACCACGCCAACGGCACGGTCGGCATCAAGATCGACGACGATATGCCGGTGGCGAGGCCGGACACCGTGCAAGTAGACGAAGGCAGCAAGCCGACGCTCAATGCGATCCTCGTGCTCGATCTTTCGCTCAGCATGAACAGCGATCCGGATGGCGCGGGCGGTTTCACTACCCGGCTTGCACTCATGCAGGCAGCGGTCCAGAATTTCCTGAGCAGTTCGACAGTGATCTTCAACCAGATCACAATCTATTCTTTCGGAGTAGGAGCCGAGCTCGTCGGCCAGTACACGATCGGTGAAAGCAACTACATCCAGAGTGCCATCAACACTGTAAACGGGTTCAATTCGAATAGTCTCTCGGCTGGCACGCAATATGACTCCGCCGCCAACCTGATCGACGGCAGAAGCAGTAGTGCCGATCGCTACGCGAATTTGCCGCATCCCACGGCCGACGCCACCAACATCTACTTCCTGAGCGACGGCGACCCGCAATCGGGAGCGAGCCTGGATGCGAACGAGCAGAGCAGCTGGAGTAATTTCCTCGCCAGCAGCCAAGTGAACCAGGTCTTCGCGCTTGGCTTCAGCGATATCGCCAATACAAATTTCCTGGCGCAGATCGCCTCGCGCCCAGGCGATATTGCCGAAGCGGTGACGGATCCGACCGAGCTCTCATCGACGCTGGCGGGTGCGCTGCCATCGTCCGCCTCGGGCAGCATTCTTGCCGATCATGGCCTTGGCGTCGATGCGTTTGGCGCTGACGGCGGCCACATCCAGTCGATTGCGATCGACGGTACGACCTATACGTTCAATGGAACGAACGCCATCAGCCTTTCCGGCGCATTACCCGGCGCGCATCTGCTTGCGAACGACGGCAAGTCGATCGAGGTGAGCACGAGCGCCGGCGGCAAGCTGACATTCTATTTCGCCGACGAGGGTATCCATCATGCGGGCGACTACGACTACACCGCACCGGTGAACGTCAGTGCGGACAAGATCGAGACATTCCACTATGTCCTGGTGGATGGCGACGGCGACACGGCCGGAGCGGATCTGCAGGTAACGGTTCTGGATATCCCGAACGCCGCACCCGTCATCACCGCACCCAATGGCGGCAGTGATTTCACCGTCAGCGTGCCGGAAAACACGACTGCGGTGACTGACATCAACGCGACCGACGCCAATGGCGACGCGCTGACCTATTCGCTCCTCGGCACCGCAGGCACGGATTTTGCCAAGTTTTCGATCAATGCATCGACTGGCGTGCTCACCTTCATCTCGGCACCAAATTTCGAGGCGCCAACAGACAATGGCAGCAACAATTCCTATGTCGTCAACGTTCAGGTTTCGGACGGCCACGGCGGCACGGACACGCAGCAGATCACGGTGAACGTCACTGACGTTATGGAGATTACAACTGGCAACGATTTCGTCCGAACCAATTTCGATGGCGTTCAGTTCACTGTGCCTGAATGGGCTTTCCTGCACAATGATACAGGGGCAACCGACATCTCGGCAGTCTCAAACGCCATCGGCCTTACGGTGAACAATTCGTCGAACACGATAAGCATCGATGACGGAAACAATGCCGATGGTGGAACTTTTGATTACACGGCGACGAACGGCGCTGGAACAGACACCGCAAGCGTGCAAGTCTTTAACCGCAACGGCGGCGGCGACATAGCGGGGACAGCTGCGAACGAAATCCTTGTGGGCGACGGCAATGGCGATATTTTCGACGGAGCTGGCGGTGTCGACATAATATTGGCTGGTGGCGGCAACGACATGATCGTGGCCGATCAGAGCGACTATGTGATCGACGGCGAAGGCGGAACAGACACCCTGCGGGTCAGTGCAAACTTCACCAGTGCGTCTGACGCGCAGATCGTAAACATCGAGAACGTGACGCTGACGGCAGCGGCGACCCTTGATCTGTCCAACCAGACTGAGGGGTTCACGATCACCGGTTCGGCTGGCATAGATTCGATTACTGGCGGATCGGGCAACGACATCATTGTTGGCACCCAGACCGACACGCTCCTTGCGGGCGGTAGTGGAACCGACACACTGCAACTCGGCGCCAGTTTCAACGACAACAACGACGGTCAGATCACGGGTATCGAGAACATTACGCTGACGGCGGCAAGCACACTCGACTTGTCCAGCCAGACAGAGGCCTTCAAAATCATCGGCTCATCGAGCGCGGACACTATTACCGGCGGTTCGGCCAATGACATCATCAATGGCGGAGGTGGCAACGATACACTGAGTGGCGGGGCAGGAAACGACCAATTCAGGTTTGCTACGAATGCAGGAACCGACACCATCAATAGTTTCGTGGCCGGTGCTGATAAAATTGGCTTCCTCGAAGGTACAGGTACGGGTGCCGTCAATTTTGGCACAGCCGGAACGGCGGCCGGCGCGACATTTGCGGCTGGAGATCTCGTCTCCCATACGACCATCGCGGGGATTGCCAATAGCGACGACAACAAGGTCATCCTGATCACCACTGCGCAAGCTTCGAATGTCATAGACAATGCCACGGGCAACGCGACGAACTCATACGTGGTTGTGTACGACTCCAATGACAATCGCGCGGAGATCTGGTTCGACACCGACTGGAGCACAGCGAGTAGCCGCACCCAAGTAGCGACCATCAATGGACTCACTCAAGCCCAGGTAGCCGCTCTCACCGTTTCCGACTTCGTCGCCTACAACAGCGCCACCGACCCGATCATCCTCGACCTCAACCACGATGGCTTCACCTTCTCCGACCTCAGCCACGGCGTCCAGTTCGACATCAATGGCGACGGGGCGAAGGACCAGCTTGCCTGGAACACCTCGAATGACGGCATGCTGGCGGTCGATCTCAACCATGACGGCAAGATCGACGACGGCACCGAGCTGTTCACGCCGAGCTTCGGCGGCGGCAAGTTCGCCAGCGGGGCGGCGGCACTGGCCTCGCTCGATGGCAATCATGACGGCGTCATCGATCACAATGACGCCGCCTTCGACAGCCTGCTGATCTGGAAGGACGCCAATACCAACGGCGCCAGCGATGCCGGGGAATTGTCGCACCTCGCGGATAACGGTATCGTCTCCATCAGCACGGCGGCCAGCCCGGCCGTGGGCGAAATCGACGGGCAGACCGTGACAGGCAACGGCACGTTCCAGATGGCGGACGGCACCACCGGCAACTATGTCGAGGTCGAACTCGACACCTCGCTCGGTGCCCCCGCACAGCCGACCGTCGCCTCCGACGGCACGAAGACCTTCGCCATCGGCTCTCTCGAGGTGACCGACCTGATCGCCGACTTCCATGACGGGGCCAAGGGCGACCAGATCGATCTTACGGCATTGCTGAAGGGCCTGGCCGGCGTCACCGATCTCGAAGCCGGCGGCTTCGTGGAGATCGCGCAGTCCTCCGCCAATGCGGCGAACGCCGAGGTCAAGGTCGACACCAATGGCGGCGGCGACAACTATCACACGGTGGCGGTGCTGGAGAACTATACGTTCCACAGTGCAGCCGAAGCAGTCAAAATACTCTATGACGACAGCCATGGTACCAAGCAGGACGTGGCCTAAGGGGCGAAAGGAACGGGGTGAGCAACATGAACAGAATCTTGCGGGTGGCTTTCGGGGCCGGTCTGCTGTCGATCTTGTCGACGGGCCTCAATGCCGCCGACATCATCGAAGGAACCATGGGCGATTATTGCGGTGTCGCCGGCACCTCCGACCTGGTGCTGAACGACAACATCGTCGATCTCAGGGATCAGGTGGTGAAGCTGATGGACGAGTCGGTCGCCGTCGCAAACAGCTCGGAATGGATCAATTCGTCCCGGCCGGTTTTCGTCTGGGCCTCGGAAGCCAAGGTCGCCTGCGGCATGGCTTACGGCTATCTGAAGACGAACTACAAGGACGAAGACACGCTCAACAAATGCGAGTGTTTCCACGATCGCATGGTCGAGTACATGCACTGACCGGATAGGTAACCTGCGCCTGTTGGCCACCATGGCAGCGGACGGATCAACTCCTGAAGGCGATCGCCGCAACGATCGCCCTGGCCGGCATTGGCCAAGTCGTCACGCTGGCTTGCGCCGACCGGCTGGAGCAGCCTCCCATGGCACAACCTCCGTCGTCCGGCTCGGCGCAGCCGATCCATTGTGACGCAACCGCAGTGTGGTATGCGACAGACATTCAAGGCGTTCGTGAGCTATCAGCCGACCGTGCCGTTGGCGACGTTCGGCGTTTCCGCGTTTCGTCGGACCGCGATACCTTCTCAGGGCAAGCGCGACGGATCGGGGCGCTGAGGGCTCGGCTCTTCGGCGGCTGAAGAAAAACAGGACGGCACGACCAGTTCGCCGTAACATGCGTCGGAGACCAGACCGGGATAATAAACCGGCGGTGAACAGGGTGGGACAATCATGGAAGCTGGCCGACGGGTCCGTGGGCTGAAGATTTGGGCAACCGCCTTCGCGCTCGACGCGGTATTGTCGGGCTGCCAGTCGAAGGGGGGCGTTACCGAAGCGCTCGATCCGGCGGCGATTGCCGCGCCTGCCGGGCAGGACGGCGCCGCGGCCGCCGGCCCGGTCGAGGCAACCCAGTCGCTGGGTACCGGTTCGACGAAAATTACCATGCTGCTGCCATTATCCGCCCCGGGATCGGCGGGGCAAAATGGCCGCAAGATGCTGGATGGCGCCAAGCTCGCGATGACCGATATCGGCAATGGATTGCTTACGCTGACCGTGGAGGACACCAAGGGCGACAACGCACAGGCCGGCAAATTGGCGCTGCAAGCCCTGACGACCGGCACGAAAGTCGTCATCGGGCCGACCGAACTGCCGGCAGCCCAGCATATCGCCACATTGTCGGGATCGAAGCGGCCGCCCGTGCTGGCGCTTGCCGACAATTTCGCGGGCGGCGCCGGTGTTTATGCCGTGCGCCTCAGCGAAGCGGACAGTGCGGCGGCGGGCGCCGCGGGCATCGCCGCGAAAGGCGGAAAAAAATTCGTACTGTTTGTCGCGGGTGGCTCGAACGCCAGCACGGTCGAGAAGCGGGTCGCCAACAGTCTCAGCATCTATGGCGCGACGCTCGCCGTCACCGTTCCATATTCGGCCGGCGACGGCGCCGCCAAGGCGGTCGACGAAATGGCCTCGCTCGTGGACACTCCCGACGCTGTCATCATTGCCAGCGGCGATGCCAGCCCCTCGCCTATCCTTGCCGCCCTCAAATCAAAGGGCATTGCGGGCAAGGCGACCTCCGTCGTTGGAACCAGCCGTTGGCTGGAGCATCCCATGGAACCATCGTTCGAGGGAGCCTATATCGCAACGCTCGATCCGGGCGAAACCGGGCCGATCGCCGATCGCTTCAGGACGACATACAATTATCCCGCCGACGTCAACGTAGCCTACGCTTATGATATGGTTGCGCTGACTGCAGGAATTGCCAGCGCGGTCGGACCTGACGGTTTCAGCAAACAGGTGCTCGAAAATCCGAGTGGATTTCGCGGATCGACCGGCCTGTTCCGCTTTCGCGCCGATGGATCCAGCCAAAGATCGATGCCATTCTATCGGATAGAAAAGGGTGCGCTCAAACTGGTTGCCAAATCGACCTCGGGGTTCTGACCGTCCGGTAACGAACGCTGTGCTGGCCCGCCTGGTCATTACGGTCGGAGGCCTCGAGCTGCTGTTCGGGATTGCCCTGATCATGCATGCCGGAGCCTTGATTGCGACCGACAGGCCTGCCCTTGGGACTCGTGTCGAGAATGCCGGGCAACCAGCCCGGTCGCAGACGACTGTTCTCGACGGAAGATGGCGAGAAGCGCGCAGGGTTGCCGAGGGCATTGTCGCGCTGCCGTCGATTGACCTGCCCGAGATCGAGCGGATCGAAGCCCGGCCGCCGCTCGGCGACCTCGGCCTCGCCGTGCCCCCTAAAACGCCCATGCCAGATGACTGGCGCGAAACCCTGCTCTTCCGGCCAATGGCAACGTCATCGGCGACTTTCGAATCCATGGGACGCAAAGTGGCCGTCAGTGGTGTGGCCAGCATAGAACCGGAAGCCACCTGCTCGTTTCACGATGTCGCTTGGTCCTGCGGCCAGCGCGCACGCGCCGCCTTCAACTCCTGGCTGCGTGGGCGCGCGCTGAAGTGCTTCATGCCGCCGGAGATCGAACGTTTTGCCATTGCCGCGCCGTGTAGCCTTGGCAAGCAGGATGTCGGCGCCTGGCTTGTGTCCAACGGCTGGGCGATCGCGCTGCCCACCGGCATCTATGGCAAGGCGCAAGCAGTCGCCGAGGACGCGGAGGTGGGAGTTTTCGGCCCGCCGCGATAGGCGAAATCGATTCACGATTCGCACATCGATCAAATTGTATGGTTTGCCGCAACTGAAATTGCGCATGCCGGCGCTATGCTCGCCGATCTGACAGGAGATTGGTAATGGCACAAGCCGAAACGACCGCCACCGAGCCGGTATGGAAGGGTGTCGCGTGGCTCGCCTTCCTGGGGACCGTTGGCAGCCTTGCCCTCTCAGTGGGCCTCAATTACCTGCTGTTGTTCAGCGATGTCTTGACGCCGTTCGGGCGCAGCATGGTCACTGCGGTGCTGCTGCCTCTGATCATCGGTCTGCCGCTTTTCGTATTGATCGGCTTGAAGCAGGCCCAGATCCGCGGCTACCGGCGGGAGCTCAACAGGGCCGAGACCTATGACAGGGTGACAGGCTGCCTGAACGGCCCGGTTTTCACCTCGATGGTCGAGCGGCGCGCGGCCAGGCCGTCAGCGCCAGGGCCGCGCTCGGGCGCCTTCCTGGTGATTCATGCCGAACACCTTCGCTCCATAAATCTTCGCTTCGGCCCAGATTGGGGCGATGAGGCCTTGCGGCTCGTCGCATCGGCCATTCAGTCTTCGGTCCGCAAGGAGGATATGGTAGGTCGCATAGGAACATCGATGTTCGGAGTCTTTCTTCCAGGTACGACCGAAGCGGAGGCCGCGGAAATTGGCGAGCGCATTCGGGCAAGCGTCGCGCGGGTCTATTTCGCGCCCAAGGGGACCGAGGACGTTCTGGCGATCAGCCTGGGAAGCACCGTGTTTGAAACCGAGCTTGGATTCGAGGACATGTTTCGCTCAGCGGAAGCGCAATTATCCGCCCGCGCATCCGCCGAAACGCGCCCTACAGGTCTCCAGTAGGCCGCTTTAACCTTGGCGAAGCCAATAGCTGGCGGCAAATCGACGTTTGGACACATTCCTAAAGCTCAGCGAGCAGGGCCGCTCGACAGGCACAAGCACTTGATCGATCTCGTTGCCGGAAACCTCATCGGCGCGGAAAGAGAACCTCGCCCATTCCAAGCACCGCGTTGTCGCCGCCATATTTATGTGGTGCGCTCCCCAGCAGCGGCCGTTTCAAAATGCCTTCGGCGATCAGATGACGATCGATGACGGTGGCAAAAACGCTCTCGGGCGCGCCACACTCGACGAAGCTCGGCGACAGATGTCCTGGCGCGCGATCAAGAAGGATCGAACCGCGACGCATCAGGTAGCCGGGCATTTCACCGATGCCACCGGCTACCACCAGCGTGCCTGCGATCATGCGGCTGCCGGCATAGTCGCCCGAGCCTTTCAGCACCGAGATCAGACCGCGCCGCATCCGGTCCGCGGCGAAGGCGCCCGCCCTGCCCCTGACGATCAGCACGCCGCCATTCATGCCGGCCAGTTCGCCGACGAGCGGCGCACCAAGGTGATCGCCGGCATTACCTGTTATCTCCAGCCTGCCGCCGCGCATGCCAGAGCCGGCGTGCGGCCCCGCATTGCCTTCGATCGTCAGCTTGCCGCCGCGCATGGCGCGCCCGGCCTGCGCGCCAGTATTGCCGATCACGCGAACCGATCCACCTCCCATGCCTTGCGCCACCCGGTCGAGGCGCGTGCTTCCACCTTCGAACACGATGCTTAGCGGATCGCTGCCGGCGAGGCGAAAAATGTCGCCCACCTTCGATCCGTGCTTCGACATGCCGATCCGGATTTTTTCGATATCCCGTCTTTCGCTCCCAGCAAGCCGCTCCGGCGTCAGCGGCGACAGGTCGAGGCGCTCAGGCGGTTCGGCAACAAGAGTGAAGGTCAGCGCCTTCATGGCAACATATCCTTCAGCGAATAGATGAACTTACCGAGCTTGCCGCCGTAATTGCCGGCGCCGATGCGAACCGCGCCTTTCTTCGGTCCGATCTGGATGACGGCGTTGATGCCGGCCTTCATCGCCGCGGCAACGGCATCATTGGTCTCACCATCAATGACGATTTCCAGGACGGCGTTGATGTCGGGGCCGAGCTCACTCGCAACCACACCGCGCAGTGTCGGCGCGTAGGCTTCGTTGGCCGAGGCGATCATGCCCTTGTATTTGCCACCTATCTTGGAACCCGAACGGGCGATGCCGCCCGGGAACGGCACGATGGCACCGGGCACCATTCCGATCGCGGCGACCGCGACCTCGGCCGCGACCAATGCGTTGGCGCTGCTTTCGGCCATGACAAAGAAATTGCCGCCGCCGACGGCTTCCTTCGTCAGTCCGGTTGTTGCCTCGCAGAGGAATTCACCATCCATGACGGGAATGCGCCAGAAATGCCTGTCGCCGATCTTCTTGGAGATTTGCCAGCCGTCGCCGAAATAACGCAGTGCCGAACCGAGCTTGAGCTTAGCGCTGCCCTCCAGCCGGCAAAGCAGGCGGAGCCCGGCGAAGTCAAAACACACTGCCCGACGCGATTGAGCAGTTGCTTCTGCAATTCATCGGTTCCCATCGCGAAGATCATCACGCGGCAGCCGGGCCGGCCATCCGGGGTGGCTGACGGCGGCAGGTCGGCATCGATTGCCGCTTCGCAGCCGCAACCGATTACCGAGGTGGCGAAGCCGGTCATCGTGATCGCCGCCTGCCGTGCCCATTTCCGGTTCGGCGCGGTGATGATGATGGCGGTTGCCCGCATCCCAAAGGCTTCGGCAAAAGTATCGTCGATCGTTACGCCATTTATGCTCACGTTCGGCATGGCACCTCGCCGAATGGCTGTTCACGCGCAATAGCGGAATCCGGGAAATTGAACCAATCCAAGGACAGGCCGTAGCGCTGCTGGTGATAGTCCTCCAGACGCCGCACCATCGCCTTGTCCACAGGTGGATTAAGCCTGAGGGCCTTGCCCCAGCGGTAATGGATGATCTCCCCGTCCTGCACGACGAGATCGCCATCCTTGAAAACATAAGCCGCCTGCCCGAGCATTTTCGCGATACTTTCGTTCCTGCGATAGACAGCGATGTCGGCGATCGCGCCGGCGCCGAGATGGCCTCGATCCGTCAACCCGAGCAGCCTGGCCGGCGCTGCACGCGTCATGATGGCGATTTCCTCGAACGTGTATTCGCGGTCGATTGCGGACAGGGTAGAGAGCGCTAACGCGGATCGTGAAAGTCCAGCGGCCATTTCGGTGCGTGCTTCCCGCCTCATCAGCAGCTCGAACAGAGCCGGATAAGCGGTAAAGGGTGCACCGTTGGGGTGATCGGTGGTGAAGAACACACGCCAGGGATCGTCGATGAGGAGAAAAAGCTCGAGCCCGATCGCCCACTGCATCGTGCCATAGAAGTCCTTGCCATAGCTGTAGGGCACGATGCCGCCGCCATTGCCATCCCCGTCATGAATGACGGACTTTTTCGGATGCGCACTGCCCCGCGCCGAGAACTGCCGCATGACGTCGGAGGAGACCGTGACCGTCTGGCCGAACATCACCTGACCGATATCGATGGTGACTTCCGGAGTCGTGTTGATAAGCTCGGCAAGCCGCGCGGCGGCGGAGGAAAATCTGCGCTTTCCTTCCGTGCCATAGCCATAGAACTGGAGGTGGGCGAGGTGCATCGGCAGCCCATCCGCCGCCGCAATCGTCGCGGCCGCCGTGTCCGCAGATCCGGGGATGCCCAGATTGTTGCAATGGACATGCAAAGGATGTGGCAGGCCAAGATTGTCGACGGCGGCCTGCAGCGTCTTGACGATGTTGCGCGAGCTGACGCCGTAGGAAGGCACCACATCGTCCAGCGCGAACGTGCGTGCGTTTTCCTTGAAGGCGGCCGCTGCACCGGCGTTGATCACCTTGACCCCGAGCGCTCGCGTCGAGGCGACCGTCCAGGCGACGTAGTCCTCGATCATTTGAGGTGTGGCGGTGTCACGGATCATTGACAGCAGGAAGTCGTCGTTGCCGAGAATGGCGAGCGTCGCCTTGTCGATGATCGGGATGTCGGCCAGCTCGAGATGGGTGTGGAGTGCAGATCCCGGCGACATCGCCGGTTCGACGACCGTCGTGAAGCCCATCTTGGCGTAGAGACAGCCGGTCTGGAAGGTCGACCAGCCGGCATTGGAGAGCGGCGTCGTCGCCGGTCGCGCCTGATGGGCGGCATGCTGTTCGGGCAAGAGAAGCCGCGCGGTATTCACGTTACCGCCGCCAATGTGGGAGTGGATGTCGATGGCGCCCGCCATCACGATGCAGCCGGCGGCTTCGATGGTCCGGTCGGCCACCCCCTCAGCCGGCGCCGCGACGATCTTGCCGTCCTTGATCCACAGGTCGCCCTTGCCGAGACGGCTGTTGACGGGGTCGACGATGTCGCCGTTGGCAATTTTCGTCAGCATGGCAATGCCTCGGCGAAAACCCGACTGGCGACCAGGCGAATGATCGTCGCGGCGGAGGGCAATTTCGAAGCAGCGCGGGTATCAGTCGACTTCAGCGAGCCGGTACGGCTGGAATAGACAACCGCATCGTGATCGACTCCAGCTTCGCCAATGGCGATGGTGACCGCGGCGCCTGCGACCGGCTCTTCCGTTTTAGCCAGCGCAATCAGTGCCATGCGTCCCCTTTTTCTCGGGAGTTGGGCAACCGTGGCGGAGATCCGCAGGTGCAGGTCGGCTTCGCCGGCGGCGATCATGCGCGCCACATCGTAACGCCAGGGATCGAATTCCGGGAAGCCCCGCGCAAAGCCCGTGCGCAATGGAAAACCTGTCATCCAGGTCGAGGCGAGCACGCTTCCCCACCCGTTTTCGCTCGCGGGCAGATGAAGACCAGATGCACGTGATTTGCGATTGAGATCGGCGATCAGCCCCTGCAGCATCTCCAACGCCAACCCATCGGTGGCGTGGCCTGAAAACAGGAACACGGGAAAGTGCGCAGCCGCCAGAGCCTTGGCGAAATCGTTGAAGTTCGACACCGGTCGCGATGTTTGCCGCCCCTTGTACTGCGCCCTCAGCGCCGCCAGCGTGGCGCCGAGGCTAGCCTGGCCACAGGAAAGGAGCGTTGCCTTGCGCCCGTTTTTCAACGGCGGCGCGGACACCCCGTTCGATCCCACCAGGAAGAACTCGCGCTCAATCCCGGTCGAGAGATCGGGAACCGTGCCAGCGAGTTCGGCAACAAGATCATGATGGGTTTGTGCGAGTTCGCCCACGATCACCACGATATCGGCACGCCGGCGCGTCTCCCCAGGGGCGACGGTCATCGCGCCCCTGTCGGTAAAAAGCATGGTCTCTCGGGCAAGTGCCGCGCCGTCGGTGTGATCGTATGCCGCGCCAAGCCGCTCGGCCAGCGCGATCGCCGCCCTCGTGCCGTGTATGTCCGTATCAAAGCTGAAAACCGGGCACCGGCTTGACGATAACAGCGACGCGGCATGCGCAGCCGCGCGCTCGACCAGCGCTTCCCGGTTGCCTATCCAAGCAACCGCCATTCGCTACACTACTTTCTGGTGCCGGCCCGATCCTAGACGAAACTGGATTGGCCGTGAACCCCGCTTGCCAGCAGATTAACGAATGTTTTCATACGCTATCAACAAACTCCGACCGCGCTTAATCATATTTGATGTAAGCGAAGCGTTGATCGCTCGCCGGAGTTCCCTCCAGCGCTCCGCCTTCCTTGGCCGGCTGCCACTGGACAACGTCCTCGATCTTTCTCGCCAACTCGAAGTCCTTCTCGGTGATACCCTTCGCCGCGTGATTCATCAGGCGTACCTCGACCCAGGCATAGGAAGCGGTGATATCGGGATGGTGCCACGCCGCCTCGGCGAGATGGCCAACCGCGTTGATGACCATCAGCGTCGACTTCCAGCTGTGGGTCTTGTATTTGCGCCGGATCCAGCCGTTTTCGTAGCGCCATTTCGGCAGCTCTTTCTCAAGCCGGTCGGCAATCTCGGCATCCGAATAGACCTTCTCCTTGACCGTTTCGCTCATCTCGACCTCCCCGAATTGCTCGGTCCGTCAACACGACAGGCCAAGCAGAAACATGAATGCACTCTCTTTGGCTTGCTCCCTCGACGAAAACAGTTATCATCGTGTCGGGCACCTAAACTTCCATGATGCATCCATGATGCACCCATCGGGGGGCAGATGTCGAATTTTGTTACCGTACGAGTGCCCGCTCGCCTTCACCTTGGCTTCCTCGATCTCAATGGCGATGCCGGACGTCGCTTTGGCAGCGTTGGGCTTCCGTTGAGTGAACCCGAAACCGTTGTCACCCTGTCGCGGTCCGGCGAGACCATAGTCGAAGGTTCCGAGAGCGTTCGCGCCGGTGAGCACTTGTCGACGCTCTGCAGGCATCTCGGCATTCGCGGCCAGCACCATTTGGTGATCGAACAGTCGATCCCGAGTCACGCCGGCCTTGGGTCCGGCACGCAGATCGCCCTTGCCGTCGCCTCTGCATTGCGAACGCTCCACAACCTGCCTCTCGATGTCGCCGGCGACGCGACCCTGCTCGAACGAGGCGGCCGATCTGGAATCGGCATCGCAAGTTTCGAAGACGGCGGCGTGATTGTCGACGCGGGCAAGGACGAGCGTGGCGGACCGCCTCCGGTCGTGGCGCGGCTGCCGTTTCCCGAAGAATGGCGCGTCATCCTCATCCTCGACCATGCCGGGCATGGACTGCATGGCGAGGCAGAGGTCGCGGCGTTCCGTTCACTGCCACCCTTCCCGACGGCGGGCAGCGGCGAGATCTGCCGGAGGGTACTGATGGGTATCATGCCGGCCTTGGTCGAGCGCGATCTTGCGGCATTCGGCGCTGCCGTCACCGCGATACAGATGCTGATTGGCAGCCATTTCGCTCCGGCGCAGGGCGGTGTGTTCACCTCAAAGCGGGTCGAGATGGTCGCTCACCGTCTCAATAAAGCGGGCGCCGTCGGGATCGGCCAGAGTTCCTGGGGACCCACAGGGTTTGCCTTCGCGCCGTCGCATGACGCCGCGCTCAAATTCGTCGGCGCGGTTCAGAAGACAGCCGTTGAAGACGGCCTCCAGATCAAGATCGTCAAGGGCAGGAACTCCGGCGCGGAGATCAGTTCGACCGGACTCGGTCTCGTCGGCAGCTGACGCTTCAGATTCCAAGCAGAAAGGCGAGAAATGGCCCGCAAACATATCCTGCATATGCTGACGCCGTTGAAGCACATGAGCCCGTTCGACGTGAACATGGCGCTCGACGCTGGCTTCGACAGCGTGGTCCCCTATGTCGATGTCGACCTTGGTGAGGTGACAGGCCTGGTTCAGGACGCGATCTTTTCGCGCCCGCCGGATGCGGGTGTCGATACCGGCATCTTTATCGCCGGGAAGGATGCTTCGTTGGCGCTCGACATGTTCGATGCCGCGAAGAAGGCGATGGTGCCGCCTTTCCAGGTTTCGGTATTTGCCGACCCGGCCGGCTCGTTCACCACGGCCGCGGCGATGGTGGCCAAGGTCGAAAAAGCGTTGGAGAAGAAATTCGAGCGCGGGCTGAAGGACACGAGGGTGGCTGTTTTCGGCGCCACCGGCGTGGTTGGCTTCTGCACCGCCGTCATCGCGGCAAGGGAGGGCGCCCGCGTCACGCTTGTCGGCCATGACGGCATCGAAAGGGTGAAACAGATCGCTGCCGAGATCAAAAGCCGATTCAAGATCGGTGTCGATGCGGCTGACGGATCGAGCGATGCCCGGAAAGCCGATCTGGTCGAAGCAAGTGAGGTCATATTGGCTTGTGCGAAAGCCGGCGTCCAGGTGGTTTCAAAGGCCCAGTTGAGAGGAAGCGGCTTGCTTATCGCCGCCGACGTCAACGCGGTCCCGCCCGCAGGCATCGAAGGATTGGCCGTCAATGCCAATGGCGACCCGCTAGAAGCGGCAAAGGTCGTCGGGATTGGCCCGCTTGCCATCGGCAACGTCAAATATAAGGTCGAGTCTGGCCTTTTCAAAAGAATGATCGAATCCGAAAAAACGATCGCGCTCGATTTCCAGGAAGCGTTTTCCCTTGCACGCGAGATTGCCAAATAGCGCCAGATCTCTGCTGATCGCGGCGATTTCAGGCCGGGCATTGGCCATGGCTGCGCGGCGTGCGGGCTATCGTCCGTTGGTCGCTGATTTCTTCTGCGATACCGATACGGTTGCGCTGGCAGAACGAACGACCAAGCTGCCAGGCAACCTACAGGACGGCATCGACGGCGAGCGCATCATCGAGACGCTTCGGGACCTGGTCGGCGAAGACCAGCCGGTCGCCGTCGTCCTGGGCTCGGGTTTTGAGCGGATGACGGAGACTGTCGACGCCGTCGCTCGCCATTTTCCGCTTGCCGGCAATCGCGGCGCGGCGATCAGCAGGATCAAGGACCCGCAATTGCTGGCCGCGGATTGTGCCGAACTCGGCATCCCACATCCGGAATTCCGGTGGGATCGACCGCCTGAGCCAGACAGCTGGGTGGCCAAGACCGTGGGCGGCGCCGGGGGTGGGCATATCAGACAGGCGGCCGGAGAAAGCCAGACCACCGGCCGCTATTTCCAGCGTTTCGTCGCCGGACGCAGCATCTCGGCCCTGTTCGTCGGCGACGGCCAGGCCGCGCGCATCGTCGGCTTCAGCCAACAATGGACTTCCCCCGTCTCCACGGCGCCCTACCGCTATGGCGGGGCCGTGCGGCTGAGACGCTTCGACCGCAAGCATGCGGCGGTCATCGGCGGCTGGCTTTCAGCCCTGACGCGCCGTGCCGGCCTGGTTGGATTGTGCAGCGCCGATCTCATTCGCGGATCGGATGGCTACAAGCTCATCGAGATCAATCCGCGGCCAGGCGCCACGCTGGACATTTTTGACGAGGCCGACGCGCCGCTGATCGAAGCACATCTGCGAGCTGCAACCGGCGGAACTTACCGTTTGCCATGCTTCGTCGATTCGATGGCTTCAATGGTGACCTACGCCGCGACGCCAATCGCGCGGTTTCCGTCGATTGCGTGGCCCGAATGGACCGCTGACCATCAGTCGCCCGGCACCCCTCTGATTGCCGGCGATCCCGTCTGCACCGTCTTCGCGCGCGGTCCGAACGCCGATTTGACCAGGCGGCTCATCAAGGGGCAAGCCCGCCGGTTGCAACGCCAATGGGAAGGAGACCGGACATGAAAGACGGTTCGGCATTCCTGAACGACAATGCACAGCGCATCGCTGACGGCATGATCAGCGACGCCGAACGGCTGCGGATCGCCGCTTCCAAGGGAACCTTGGGCGAGCTCCTTATCGATGTCGGCGCCGAGGCGCCCGGCAGCGTCGAGGCCGGGCTGCGCATGGCGGAGGCGGCGATGGGCGGTCTCGGCAGCGTTTCGGTGTTTATGGACCGCACGGAGCGGAAATGGCCGTTCACCGTCGAGGTGCGCTCGTCGCAGCCGGTACTAGCCTGCCTAGGCAGTCAATATGCGGGCTGGAACCTGTCTGCCCAGGACTATTTCGCCATGGGATCGGGACCGGCGCGGGCACTCGCCCGCGTCGAACCCCTGTTCGACGCGCTTTCCTATCGAGACACCGCATCGTCCGCCGTGCTTATCCTGGAGACTGCCAAACCGCCTCCCCCAGCAATCGTCGAGAAAGTGAGCAAGGCAACCGGACTGGCAACCGACAAGCTCACCTTCCTCTACGCGCCGACGCAAAGCCTTGCCGGCAGCCTGCAGATCGTTGCGCGCGCGCTCGAGGTTGCCCTGCACAAGGCCAACGATCTCAAATTTCCGCTGGAGAACGTTGTCGACGGCATCGGAGCGGCGCCAATCCCCGCCCCCCACCCGGATTTCCTGACCGCCATGGGCAGAACGAACGATGCCATCATCTATGGCGGCAGCGTCCAGCTCTTCGTAAAAGGGTCGGCAAAAGAGGCCAGCAACCTCGCGGAGAAACTTCCGAGCCGCGCCTCACGGGACTACGGTCAACCCTTTGCCGAGATCTTCAAGCGGTTCAAGGGGGATTTCTATGCCATCGATCCACTGTTGTTCAGCCCGGCCGAAGTGATCGTGACGGCGATCGAAACCGGCGATACGTTTCGCGCTGGCCGGCGTGATCCAAAGATGCTCGAACGGAGCCTCGGTTAGCATGGCGGCACAAAGAGACCCGTCCGTCATCCGCCACATCCGAGGCACCACATGATCCCTCGCATCCTGATCGTCAGCGACAATTCGGACACC
Source organism: Mesorhizobium sp. BR1-1-15 (assembly GCF_020165475.1). Taxonomy (NCBI): domain Bacteria; kingdom Pseudomonadati; phylum Pseudomonadota; class Alphaproteobacteria; order Hyphomicrobiales; family Phyllobacteriaceae; genus Mesorhizobium; species Mesorhizobium sp. BR1-1-15. The sequence goes on from NZ_JAIUIF010000009.1 coordinate 22,222, forward strand.
GGCTCAAGTGGCCTCGCGGCAAGGCTTGGTCGACGGGGCGCTATTGTTGCAACCGTGCCGCTGGCGGCGATCGCGTTCGACACCGGCAGCCCGGGCGGACTTTCGATCCCCGGTTTCGGCGGTGCGCTGCCCGATGCCGTGCTCGTCCGTTCGATCGCCGCCGGATCGTTCGAAGCGATCACCCGGCGCCTCGGGGTACTGCACGCGCTGAGCCGGCTGTCGGTTCCCGTGTGGAATTCGGCGCAGGCGGTCGAACGCTGCGTCGACAAGTCGATGACGACTTTCCTCTTGAAAAATGCCGGTCTGCCAACGCCACCGACATTCGCCGTCGAAGGACTTGCCGCCGCCAAGGAGATCGCGGCGCAAGAGCTTCCGAAGGGACCGCTGGTGCTGAAACCATTGTTCGGGGCGCAAGGCCGCGGGATAAGGCTGATCCGTACGCTCTCCGACCTTCCCGCCGCAGACGAGGTGAACAGCGTCTACTATCTCCAGCATTATGTGTCGCGCGCCGGCCCGCCTTTCCGGGATTTCCGCGTTTTTGTCTGCGCCGGCGAAACCGTGGCGATGATGAGCCGCAGCAGCGACGACTGGATCACGAACGTCAACCGGGGTGGCGTGCCGGAGCCGGTTTCGGGACCTGGCAAGGCTGAGCTGGCATCGCTGGCTGTCGCCGCGTCGGCTGCCGTCGGCGCGGATTTCGCCGGCGTGGACATCGTGCGAGCCGACGATGGCAGCTTGTTCGTACTCGAGGTGAACAGCATGCCCGCCTGGTCAGGACTGCAATCGGTGGTCGCTGTGAACATCGCCGAAGCGATCGCCGATGCCCTGCTGAAATTCCTGGCCGACCGCACCGAAGCGACCGCCGTGCCGCGGCCCTTCCGTTTCACCGCGCCGGCGAATTCGTAACGGAGCGGCGGCAGGATGATGCTATCGCGTGAACGCCTCCGGGCTAGCTACAAGGATGCCTGCCGGATGGAGATCGAAGCTCTGAAGCCGGGCAACGTCCACCTGTTCGCCGACGGACACGGCATGTCCGCCGCCCAGTTCATGATGAGTGCCGAGGTTTCGTCCGAGCCGCTGACCGATCCCCGCCTCTCGGTCGGGCAGCGCATGCTGGAGGCGGTGCGTGCGACACGCCTGGCGGTAGCAACCAACACCAATCTCGGCATCGTCCTCCTGGCGGGGCCTCTGATAGGCGCCGCCGAAATGAGGAGTGGCAGCTTGCAGGACAATCTCGACTCGCTGCTGCGCGCGTTGAGCATGGACGATACCAGGGCAGTGTTCGAGGCGATCGCCATGGCAGCGCCAGGCGGCCTGGGAGATGCCGCGAATGATGTGCGGCAGGAGCCGAAGGTTCATCTCTTGGAAGCAATGCGGGAGGCTGCCGACCGCGATATGATCGCCCGCCAGTATGACACCTGTTTCGGCGACGTGTTCGGGGTAGGGCTGGCCGCGCTGGTAGGGGCGCTAGCTCGCGGAGAAAGCGGCATGTGGCCGACCGTGTTCGCCTATATGGCGTTTCTCGCAGGCTTCCCCGACAGTCACGTGGTGCGCAATCACGGAATTGAAGTCGCAAATCAGGCGCGACAGGACGCTCTTTCCGTTCAGGCGACGCTCCATGCCAACGGCGACGAGCCGTCACGCATTCGCCTGCTCATGGAGTTCGACCGCCGGCTGAAGGCGGACAAAGTAAACCCCGGCACCTCGGCCGATCTGAGCGTGGCTACTCTTTTAGTCCACACTCTAGGCACTCGCTTGCATAATCGCGGCGTTGGTGCTTGACTTCCAAAAGCGGGAGCTGTGCTTCCGCGGCTATCTAGCCAACCGGTCCGGGCAATCCGGGCGCTGCCAACAAGGATAGCTGTCCATCGAGCGCCTGCTCGGTTGCAGCGTCCGTGGACATCATAATTGTGTCTTGGAGGAAATTGGCATGGCAAAAATCTCGAAGGTAATGGTCGGTGAATCGCTGGTCGGGGACGGCAACGAAGTCGCGCATGTCGACCTGCTCATCGGGCCGCGAGGGAGCGCAGTCGAAACGGCATTTTGCAACGCCCTTACCAACAACAAGGACGGTTTTACCTCGCTTTTGGCGGTGATCGCGCCCAATCTTCAATGCAAGCCCAATACGGTGATGTTCAACAAGGTCACGATCAAGGGCGCCAAGCAGGCTGTACAGATGTTCGGGCCGGCGCAGCACGCCGTTGCGAAGGCCGTGCAGGACAGCGTCGCGGACGGGACCATTCCGGCTAACGAAGCGGACGACGTGTTCATCTGCGTCGGCGTATTCATCCATTGGGACGCGGCCGACGACGCCAAGATCCAGAAATACAACTACGAGGCGACAAAGGAGGCCATCCAGCGCGCTATCGCAGGAACCCCGACGGCCGCCGAAGCCACCGCTCAGCGCGACAACGTCAAGCATCCGTTCGCGGCCTAGACAAGAGACAGCCCCGCACAGGAAAAGCCATCTTCCGAAACGGATGGTCTGTTGCGCCGGCTGAAAAGGGTTCTGGGCTTTTGAAGCGACACTCCCGAAGGGCGCCCGCCTTTCGGGAGTGAGGAGCAACTATGATCAGGCGCCGAGCGACGCCAGGTGACCAGGTGTGAGCGTGGCGTTGTGCAGTGAGGTTGCGACCAGCGCTGCGGCGATGCCCATCGCTGACAATGCGTGGATATCGTTGTCATCGCGGACGCCGCCGGCCGCGATGACCGCCCGACTTCCCGCCTTGGCCTTGACCTCCTCCAGCCGCCTGAAATCCGGGCCGGCGGCCGCACCGACTTTGGCCAGCGTCATGACGATCACCTTTTGCGGCCAAAGCTCGGGCTCAGCGAGAAGAGAACGCGGTCCGCAAAAATCATCGCCAAAGAAGTCAAGGGACAGGATGAGATCGGGATGATCGCGAAAATGCCGGAGCAGCACATCGTCCTGCTGCGATTCGGAGCCCAACACGGGGTGCACCGAACGTTCAGCAAGCGCCGCCAGAAGCGTTTTCCTGTCTGCTACGCCGGCATCGACCCAGAGCTCAGGCGGCTGCGTCATCGCCCTCAGCCGGGCAAGTGCGTCGCTGTTTGGAGACCCGCCTCCGATGGCGTCCAGATCGGCGATGTAGAAGGTCGAAAAGGGATAAAGCGTGCGCAACCCCTCGGCGACGGCGAGGACATCGGAACTTCGGCTGAGCGGCGTAACGATCGGCCGGTAGCGATCGCGTTTTCCTTGCTGGGCGCGAACCACCTCGCCGCCTTTCAAGTCGAGAACCGGAATGATGCGCAACGTTTTTCTCGCCGACCAACTGCTGTCATGAAAGCTTGAAGTGTGGAAAAAAGAAAGAGCATCATTGCGGGCTTCGACATTGGCGGCGCGCATCTGAAGGTGACGCGCGCGCAAGGCGGCCGCATCGTCGGCGCGGTAACGATCGCCACGCCGCTTTGGCAAGGGTTGCATAGCCTGACCTCGGCCCTCGACGAAACAGCCCCGATCTATGCGGAAGCCGATCTCAACGCGTTCACCATGACGGGCGAACTATCGGACATCTTTGCGTCCCGCGATATCGGCGTGACGACGCTGCTGGGTCAGATTTCCAATCGTTTTCCCACAGGCGAAAAGCTGATCTATGCCGGATCATCCGGCTTTGTCGAGGTCGAGCAGGCAGCGCGGCTGAGCACTGATGTCGCCTCCGCCAACTGGCACGCGACAGCCTCTTTGGTGGCAAAACTGGCCGGCGATGCCCTGTTCGTCGATATGGGCTCCACCACCACCGACATTATCGCCATCAAGGACGGCGCCGTCGTCAATGAGGGCTACACCGATGCCGGACGGCTTCTGACTGGCGAACTGGTCTATACGGGATTTACCAGGACATTTCTGTTCGGCGTAGCCTCGTCTGCTCCTGTCCATCGAAGACTGACGCCATTGATGAACGAGTATTTCGCCTCGATCGCCGACGCGCACCGGATCCTGGGTGTGCTCGATGAGGAGGACGACATGCACCCTTCCGCCGACGGCAAGGAAAAGACCGTCCACGGCTCAATCGCGCGACTGGCGCGCATGGTCGGGCGCGACGCCGCTGAACTTTCGCCGCCGGAATGGGGTGAAGTCGCACGCTGGTTCAGCGAGCAGCAATTGCGGAAAATCCACGACGCAGCATCCCTGGTTGCCTGGGGTCTTGCTCAAGATGTTCCGATCGTCGGCGCCGGAACGGGCCGCTGGCAGATCAGGCGGCTGGCCGAGCGCATGGAACGTCGCTTTGTCGATTTCGCCGACATCGTCCCCGCCCATGACGCTGTTCGCGGCGAGGCCAGCCGCGCCGCACCAGCATCGGCGGTGGCGCTGCTGGCTGGATATCGATCGCAAGCAGCGTAGCGGCGCTCGCGTCGTCACGCTCACGCGTCCTCGCTGCTGGACCCTTTGACGGCCAGGTGATCGCTGACACGCTGCATCAGCCAACCCCAGGCTTCCCGTTCGTCGGCGCCGGCTGTCTTTTCGATAGAGATCGAAAGATACGCGATCTCGGCCTCGATCTTGTCGCGGGGTAGCATGCCGAGCCGGCTGACCAGGATGGCCAGTTCCAGAACAGCCGCCTTGGCACGGTTAAGGCCGGTGAAGGGCGCATGCATTTCCTCTCGAACCACGCGGCAGAAATGGCGAGGGCGCACGCCATCATCGTCAACGCTCTCGACTTCGAGAACCGAATGCGCCAGCGCAGTCGCCAACCGGGGAACCAGAAAATCTTCAACGGGAACGGTCGGCCAGTCCTTGCGCCCGGTCAGGCATCCAGCGAAGACGCGCACGTCGTCGGTGTAGTTGGCGATGGCGAACGGCACCGCCGCCAGATTGTCGAGCGTAACCGAGGGACGAAACGGTGCGATGACCCAGCCGTCTTTTTCGGAGATTATGCCGATCGGCGCGATATGGACCTTTCCTGTCTTGTCGACAGTGGTGATGATTGTCTCGCGAATGTAAGGCACCTAGCCCTCCTTCTTCGCGCGAAGCGTTTCGCCCGGTTTGGCAAGACGGGTACGGTCGGTTTCGGGAGCCGGTGCGGCAACGCCCCATGCGAGCGGCTCGTCCTGAACATAGCGCTTGCCGAGGCGCCACGCGATCTCGGCCTTCGTCAGTTCCGCGCCCAGATAGAAAGCATGCGCACCATCGGTCTCCACGCCAAGTCCGGCGAAGAATTCGAACGCATCCGTGGCAACCGCGTGCCCTTTGCCGTTGAAAATATGAATGCCGTCCTCCGCTGCCGCGATACGGTAGTTGGCGTCGCGCACCTCGGCCGCCAATCCAGCGATATCATCGGTCGAGGCCGTGAAGGGCTTGCGATCGTGGATCTGCAGCAAGCCTGGGTGATAGCTACGCGGCAGTGCACCGTCATTGCGGGCGGCGAACATGATGCGACGGGCAATGTCGTGCTCCTCGATCGTCCGCACCGTGTGCGGACTGACATGCACGGCTAGCACGTTTCGAATCCCGAGTTCCGAGCAGAGCCCCGTTAGAACGGCCGTAACGCCGGAACTGTCGGCGTCGGTAAGTTCGGTGAGATTGCCGGTGCCCATCAGCAATTCGATCTCCGGCCAGCGGCGGCGCGCCTCGATGAAGCGGCCGAGCGATTGGGCGAAGCCGAAGTGGATCGGATCCAACACGGGATCGGCGATAAAGGAAATGCCAGCCCTTTGCGCCGCATCGATGGCGCGGCCAAGCGAATCCAGATCGCCGGGGGCGGACGGGATCAACACTGCCGTAGCCCCATGGCCGAACACTAACGGCAGCGTGTTCTCGTCGAGGCTGAGAAGATAGTCCGCACCGGCGCGTGCACCGATCGACAGTTCGTCCGCGCTGGCCGAATCGACGCTGACCTGAAATCCTTGTGCCTTGAGCTCGCGCACAGCCTCCGACAGCAACGGAAATGGCGTTTCAGGCAGGCAGCCAAGATCGATGACATCGGCGCCGGCCGCAGCTAGCGTCCCCGCCCGCAGCGTGAGCGCTTCGATCGACAGCATTGGCGCATCGACGATCTCGGCGAAGATGCGCATATCGTGACGCGTAAGATCCGGCGGCTCGCCGACACGGCCGAGAAAGGCCGGCAGGTCCGCGATCTCGTCAGGACCGCGCGCAAAGGGCACGCCGAAATGGTTCGACAATTGCTCGATATCGCCGCGATAGCGCCCTGGCAGGATAAAGCGGTCAACGGCGTTGGGCGCGATGAGACGCCGCTTTATGATGTCTTCGGTCATCAGTGCGGCGACCTTGACACCTATGTCGACCACCTCCCACGAAAACTCCGTCTCGCCCAGACCGGATAGCAGCTTTTCCAGCCGTGCCCTGGCCAGATGTCCCGTGAGAAAGACCAGCCGCTCAGCCATGGCCGGACAGCTCGGCCCGGCGTTGCTGAACCGCCGCGTTGAGGTCCGCGAGCGACTCGACGACTTGGGTTCGTTCGAACCCCTTCAGCCGCTCGGTGTTTTCCAGGTCGATCCTGCGCGGATAGACTTTGACCAGGCCATGCGGCGCCATGGTTTCGAGTTCGGGTGCGGTGTCGCAGGCAAAGACGATGATCGGCACGCGGCACTTTCCGGCTTGCGCAAAGACGTTGGTGGCAAGCGTATCGGATATACCCCAGACGCATTTGGCAACCGTGTTGGACGAGGCAGGCGCCACCACGACCGTGTGGTAGACGCCGTGGTAAAATTCGCCGACGGGAATGGCGCTCGCCGTCTTGTCGTGCAGCACGCGCGTCGTCTCCGGAAAATCGAGTTTGAGCTTGTACATGCGCAGCACTTCATTGGCGGCTTTCGACACGAAGACATCGCAATGTTCGAGTTGGCGAACAAGTGCGAAGCTCTCCGTGAAAAAATGCCCGGACCCCGTCAAAACCCACGCCCAGCGCGGCACGTGCAGCTTCACCATCGGCTATCCTGCCTTCTTTGCCGAGCGGGTCGAAGCCATAATCCCGATGCCGGGCAGCTTGCCCGATGCGAGTAGCGCGCCCGCCTCGGCGGCATCCTTCGGACCGGCGAGACGGAAATCGATGCCGTCGGGCAGCATGGCGGCAAAGCCTGGGTCGACAATGCCCCTGGCCTTCAGGCTGTCAGGGGTATCGTTGTCGAAGAATGCATCGGTCTGCTTGATAAGCAACAGCGCGTTCGCGCCAAGCTTCCCGCCAAGCCAGGCAGCCAGGGAATCGGAGGTAATGTCCCAAGAGGCCGGAAGGTCCGGTGCCGGCAACGCAAGTGACGACGGCAGCCACACCGGAACCTTGCCTTCGTCCAATGCTCGCACAATCTCCTCCAGCGATCGTGCCGGCGTCAGTCTTTCGTCCCGATCGAGGATGATTTGGCCGAACTGCTCCATGGCGAGGATCGCCATGGCATGTGCGGCGGTGTCGGAAAAATCCATGCGGGTCTGCGTCTCGCGCACCTGATCGGCAAACAGGCCGCCGCCGGGCACGATGACGATCGGTAACCTGGAACCCGCCAGCGCCGCGATCCAGCTCGTCATTTCCGCCGCACGGGCAGTGCTGCCGCCAAGCTTGACGACGGCCCGCCCGAGGACGTCGGAGCCTTGCTGGCGCGGCCGGGAAACACTGCCTCTGTCTTTCCGGCCGGCAGAGCCGGAGGCGACACCGCGTCTTGCCGATTGGCGCTTGCGTTCGATCTCGACGCCGACACCGCCAGGCCCGAGCTCGAGTTTTTCCACCCTTACCGTGACGCGCACGACGCGCTGGCTCTCCAGAACGTGCGCCGCCACTTGCTCGGCCAAAGCCTCGCTGAGCTGAATGTGCCCCCGCGCGACGATGGTGCGAATGCCATCCATGATGATGTCATAGGAGAACACATGGCGCATGTCCTCGGGATGGTCGGTGACTTGCAGCACGTCGGCGATCACATCAAAGCGCACCTTTTGAGTATGACCATGCTCGAAGCTGTAGGCACCGATCTGGACCGGCAGAACAAAATCCCGCACGAAAATCCTGTCCGTGCCCAGTGTCGGATCGGTGCCCGGCGAATAGCCTCTCGCTGCCAACAGGCGATAGTCGATGCTCGATTTACCGCCCGTCCCAGGCTCTGCCGGGACCAATTCGCGAATCTGCGAGACCGCCTCGGCGCTGATTGAACCCGCGCGGTCGGCATGGCCACACAGCGCGCCGCGAAAGCCGAGGAAATCGGGAGCGAAAGGCAATAGACGTGGAATATCCGGGGCTTCGAGCGATCCGCTCAGGCCAACCATCAGACCGAGCGACTTGGCTCGATCGACGAATCCCGGAATCCGCTCCGGTGGCAAATGGTCGAGCAGCCGGCCCTTTCCCTTCTGCGCGGTATCAACCATCACGCCGTGGAAGCGGTGCCTGCCGAATACCGGCAGGAGCTCGAAGTCCGGCGCCAGATCGGCAAAGAGCACAGCGATCAACTTCGTTCGCGCGGCCAGCGGTTCGAGCGCCTCCGCGCAGGCAGGGATGTGAGCCGATGGGAAAAACCCGATCTTGACATAATCGACGCCGGTCGCCGCGATCTCTTCAGCCTTGGCGCGGATCGTTTCGGGTTCCATCGGCAGGTCGCCGCAGACCGCGCTGACCGGAGCCCGACCAGCGATGAACGAAATCGTTCGGCGGATGGTTTCCGTGGGTACCGCGCCCAACGCTCCCGCCTTCGGATCCTTCAGATCGACGATGTCGGCGCCGCTCGAAAGAACGATCTCCGCCTCTTCGATGCCGGTGACGCTGGCCAGCATTCTGGTCATTTGAACAGTTTCTCCAGTTTGGAGGACAAGATCTTTTGTCCTTCGTCCGCTTGATTCTCGCGCACGTCGCGGATGACATAGCTGCGAACGACCTCGAAATCGAAGATGGCAATCTTTTCAGCCGCCATGGCATGTTTGTCAAAAAGACACCGAGCCAGGGCAGACGCGAAAAGTCGTCCGATAGGGTTTGATAAATTTTGCGGGTCGGCTAAGTTGACCATGGGCACCTGGACTTAGCGCTGCTCCGACACCCGTCGGACCTCAGCGCAAGAATGGGTAATTACTATCGATGACGAGCGCGGTGCCGGGCACTCTCGCCGCCTTTTTGTGCTTTTTTTCCCTGACCGTCAACGCTCCGGGCGCGATAGCCCAGGAAGCGGCGGCGAAGCCGGAAAAAAAGGTCACTGAAATCAAGATAGGGTATTTGCGGGCCTACGCGCCGCAATTGACGCTTTCCATGCTCGACCTGCCGCCGAGTGACGAAGGTGTCGCCGGCGCCACTGTGGCAATCGGCGATAACAACACCACCGGAAAATTCACCGACCAGAAATTCAGCCTCGACGTGACCGAGATCAAACCCGAAGCCGACGCGGTTCAGGCATTCGAGGACCTGATCGCCAAAGGTGACCACTATGTCGTCGCAGACCTCTCGGCCAAACAATTGCTGTCGATCGCCGATATAGCCCGCGACAAGGGCGTGCTGATCTTCAACATCGGTGCCACCGACGATAGCCTGCGCGAGGAGGACTGCCGCATCAATGTTTTTCATATCGCGCCGACGCGCAGCATGCTTGCCGATGCGCTGGCGCAGTATCTCATGGTGAAGAAGTGGCCGAATTGGGTGCTGCTCTACGGCTCGCATGAGCAGGACCATCTCTACGCCGACGCGTTGCGCCGCGCGGCAACCCGTTTCGGCGGCCAGATCGTCGCCGAGAAGGAATTCAAGGACACCGGCACGGCCAGGCGTACCGACACCGGCGCCACGCAGATACAGCAGCAGATTTCCGTATTCACGCAGGATCTGCCGGAGCACGACATTGTGCTTGTCGCCGACGAAAGCCAGGTGTTTGGCACCTACGTGCCCTACCGCACCTGGACGCCGCGGCTGGTCGCCGGCACGGCCGGGCTTGTTGCATCGTCGTGGCATCCCGCCAGCGAGCAATGGGGCGGCATCCAGATGCAGAGCCGCTTCCTGAAGACGACGGGCCGGCGGATGCTTTCCAAGGACATGTCGGCGTGGACAGCAGTGCGTGCCGTCGGCGAAGCCACCACGCGCACCAAAGGCGACGATGCCAAAAAGATCAATGACTACATCCGGTCGGGCGATTTCTCGGTTGCCGCCTTCAAGGGACAGAAGCTCACCTTCCGCAAATGGAACCTCCAGCTTCGCCAGCCGATCCTGCTTGGCGACACCAAGTCGGTCGTTTCGACATCACCGCAGGAGGGCTATCTCCACCAATTCTCCGAACTCGATACGCTTGGTATCGATCAGCCGGAAACGAAATGCGTTCTCAAGTAGGGCCAAAGGGGAGGAATTTGCGTGCAGACACGAGCTTGTGCATTGGCCATTCTCGCGGCCGGCCTCACGGCCAGCCCGGCATCGGCCTATACGGCCTACGTTTCCAACGAGAAGGACAACACGATGACGGTCGTCGACACGGCCACCATGCAGGTGGTGAAGACCGTCGAGGTCGGCCAGAGGCCACGCGGCATCACCATCTCGCATGACGGCAAATTCGTCTATCTTTGCGCCAGTGACGACGACACGGTCGAAATCATCGACACCGCGACGCTGCAGATCGTCGGCACGCTGCCATCTGGCCCCGATCCCGAATTGTTCGTGCTCTCGCCTGACGGCAAGACGCTCTATGTCGCCAATGAGGACGACAACCTCGTCACCGCCATCGACGTCGAGAGCAAGCAGGTCATGGCCGAGATTCCAGTCGGCGTGGAACCGGAAGGCATGGGTATCAGCCCTGATGGCAAGACCATGGTCAACACCTCGGAAACCACCAGCATGGCGCATTTCATCGACACTGGCACCCACGATGTAACCGATAACGTACTGGTCGACACGCGCCCGCGCTTTGCCGAATTCAAGCCGGACGGCTCGCAGGTCTGGGTCAGCGCCGAGGTCGGCGGCACCGTCAGCGTCATCGATAACGCCAAACGCGAAGTGGTGAAGAAGATCCAGTTCGCGATTCAGGGATTGCGGGCTGAGACCATCCAGCCGGTAGGCATCGCCATCAGCGCCGACGGCAAGAAAGCCTATGTCGCGCTCGGCCCGGCGAACCATGTCGCCGTGGTCAATACCGACACCTACGAGGTCGAGAAATACATCCTCGTCGGCCAACGCGTCTGGCACCTGGCCTTCACACCCGACCAGAAAACGCTGATCACCACGAATGGCAACTCCAACGACATCACGTTCATCGATACGGCGACCGACGAGCCGGTCCAATCGCTCACCGTAGGCCAGCAGCCTTGGGGTGTGGCCATTTCGCCCAAATAGCAGACATTGATCATGGGGAGGATCGCGACATGAAATTTCGCCATAGGTTTATCTTCGCCGCGCTCGCCGGGTTTGTGCTTGCTCCGATCGGCGCAAGCGCGGATGACGCAACGCCAAAACCCTCGCGTGCCAGCAAGAACCTGCCGGAATTGATTATCGGCTCGGCCGATTCCACCTATGCCGTCAATCAGAAGGATTTCGAACTGATCGCCGGCCAAGGCTATCGGTGGAAGATCACCTCCAAGGGCGGTTTCGAATACAAGTTCGTGACCGACCTGTTCCGCAATGTGTGGATGGACCAGATCGTCATCGACGATCTGGAGGTGCATATGGACGGCGGACCGGCCTGGCTGGAATTCGACGACGCGGGAACAATCCAGGTGCAATTCCACACAGTTCGCCCGGGCGAATATACCTGGTCGGTTCCCGACCTCGCCGACAAGGGCCTGAAGGGCAAGATCACGATCAAGTGAGACCAAAGGCAATGAGGCGCGCTAGATAGCAGTGCGTCCTGCCAACGCGTCCTGAAGGAGCGATCCGGGCATGCAGCATGTGAGAACAAGCGGACCGGGAGACGAGGCGGCGGCGCTCGACGTCAGTGCCGTCAGCCACTCCTATGGACCGAAGCGGGCACTCAAAGAGGTCTCGTTCTCGATCTTGCCGGCGACGTTCACCGTCCTGCTCGGCCTCAACGGGGCCGGCAAGACAACACTGTTCTCCCTGATCAGCCACCTCTATGACACGCGTCACGGCTCGATCCGCATCTTCGGCCACGACATCCGCAGCGCTTCGGGCGAAGCTCTCAGACGGGTCGGCATCGTGTTCCAGGCGCGCACGCTCGACCTCGATCTCAGCGTCTATCAGAATCTTTCCTACCATGCCTCGCTGCATGGCATTGGCGGACGCGAAGCCCGGCAGCGCATCGCCGCGCTGCTTGACACAGTCGACATGCAGGGCCGCCAGCATGACAAGGCACGCAGCCTCTCCGGCGGTCAGATGCGGCGCATCGAGATCGCCCGGGCGCTGCTTCACCGACCTTCCCTGCTCCTGCTTGACGAAGCGACCGTCGGCCTCGACATCGAGTCGCGTGCTGGCATCCTCGCCACCATCCGCAAGCTCGTCGAAACCGATGGTATCGGCGTGCTCTGGGCCACGCATCTGATCGATGAAGTCGACGATACCGATCATGTCGTCGTGCTGCGGCGGGGTGACCTGGTCGCCAGGGGCAAGGTGTCGGATGTCGTCCAGGCAAATGGAGGAAATTCCATTCGCGATGCCTTTTCGAAGCTCAGCCGCATCGACGCGGCAGGCATGGCGGAGACATCGTCATGAGCGCTCCTGCGATGCCCGGAAAAGTTGTCGGCATCAAACCGGTAGGGTCTGAACCATTCGGCCTCCGCCACTATCTCATTTGCCTGAAAGGCATCGTCCTGCGCGAGTGCCTGCGCTTCCTGCACCAACGCGAACGGTTCATTTCCTCACTGGTGCGGCCGCTCGTCTGGCTGTTCATCTTCGCCGCCGGCTTCCGCCAGGTGCTCGGCGTGTCGATCATCCCTCCTTACAAGACCTATGTGCTCTACGAGGTCTACATCACTCCGGGTCTGTGCGGCATGATCCTGCTGTTTTCCGGCATGCAGTCTTCACTGTCGATGGTCTACGACCGCGAGATGGGCAACATGCGCATCCTGCTGGTCAGCCCATTTCCGCGCTGGTTCCTGCTGGTGTCGAAGATGTTGGCCGGCGTGGCCGTATCGATCGTGCAAGTCTACGCATTTCTGATCGTCGCCTGGTTGTGGGGCGTCAGGGCGCCGCCGCTCGGCTATCTCTACGTGCTGCCGGCACTGTTTCTGTCGGGCATGATGCTTTGCGCGCTCGGCATGCTTTTGTCGTCCATGATCAAGCAACTCGAAAACTTCGCCGGCATCATGAACTTCGTCATCTTTCCAGGCTATTTCGCGTCGCCGGCGCTGTATCCTTTGTGGCGTATCCAGGAGGCAAGCCCCCTGCTCTACAAGATCTGCCTCGCCAATCCGTTCACCTATGCCGTCGAACTGATCCGCTTCGCCTTCTATGGGCAGATCGACTGGCTGTCGCTGGGCGTCGTCGCCGGTTGCACGCTGTTGTTTCTGGGCGGCGCCATCATTGCATACGATCCTTCGCGCGGCCTGATGACCCGCAAACAGGACACGGGAGGAAACGGCTGATGGCGCGAATGAGACTTGTCCACACCCTGGTTCTGATCGCCATGCTTGTCCCGATGGACGCCAGGGCGGCAAACACCGATCCCGACTGGCCTTGCATGCAGCGCAAGGTGCCGCAGCTCTCGCTCGGCCAGATCTGGAATGGGCCGGAGCTTCCCCCGGCGGCGAAGGATTGGTCGAAGGATTCGGGCGTCTCCGCGCTGGTCGAGGCGGTGGCGGCCCGACGGACGCCGATTGCCGAAGCCCAGAAGGAGATCAAGGACTTCGTGGCTTCTCTGCCGGCGGAGCAGGTCGCACCAAAGATGGCGATGCTGGTGCAGGGAATGTTCGATCACATGGACGCCGAGCGTTCGCACGTGATTTCCGGCATTTCCCGCTATGCCCACAAACAGCTCGAAATGGCGGCTGAACTGCGCAAGGAAGCATCCGACGTCGACGCCCTGCGTGCCAAAGCCGACGCCGATCCGGACGAAGTCGAACGGCGTGCCGACCAGTTGAATTTCGCGACGCGCATTTTCAACGAACGTGTCCAGTCGCTGACCTATGTCTGCGACGTGCCGACGATAATCGAGCAGCGGCTCTATCAATTGTCCAGGACCGTCTCGGAAACGCTCGGTCGGAAGAAATAGACCTTCAGTCGACCTTGCGACGGATTTCACGTCTCTTGGCAGGCGACACGTCCGGCGTCTCGCTCCGGTCGATTCCGAACGCCATCCGTCGGTCATCCCGCTCAGGAATCGGGATAAAGCTTACCGAACAGGGGCAGATACATCGCGCCCTTGCGCATCAGGAAATCGTTGAACGTAGCCATGGCCGGCGAGATTGCGTGATCGGTTCGTATCACCGAGAACCATTGTCGGCGGATCGGCATGCCGACAACGTCGAGGATGACGAGCCGGCCAGCTTCCGTTTCCGCGGCGATGGTGTGGGCAGAAATGAAGGCGATGCCCAGACCAGCCATCACCGCCTGCTTGATCGTTTCGTTCGAGCCCATCTCGACACCGAGTTCGTCGATGCGGCCAGGCACGTCGCTCAGGAATATTTCCAGCGAGATGCGGGTTCCGGAGCCGGGCTCGCGAATAAGGAAATGCTCCTCGGCAATGCGCTCTTTGGAGATATCGCGCGCCGCCGCCAGCGGGTGTTCGGGCGGCGCGATGATGACCAGCGGGTGATCGCCGAAGACCGAAGCACGCACCGGTACCTCTTTCGCCGGGCGCCCCATCAGCGCGATGTCGATGTCGTGATTCTTGAGGTTGTCGATTGTCTGGGCACGATTGCCGATGGCAAGCCGCATGTCGATGTCGGGATGTTCCTTCATGAACGCAGCCATCAACCGCGGCGCGAAATACTTGGCGGTGGAAACGACGCCGAGCCTCAAGCTACCCGTACGAACGCCCTTGATGGCGTCGATCTTGTCTTCGAGCAGACCGAGATGCTCCTCGATAGCTTGCGCTGCCTCAACGACGGCCAAACCTGCGGCAGTGGGACGCATGCCGTCCGACGTCCGGTCGAACAGAGCCAGTTGGAATTCTTCCTCCATTTGCCGCAACTGAATTGTCAGTGCTGAAGGAGACAGACCTAACGCCTTGGCTGCACTCACAATTTTTCCGTGCCTGATGATGGCCTGGATGGTCTTGAAATGCTTGAGCGTGAGGTTTCTCATGTCTCATACTAAATTATTTTTAGTACCAACGTAAAGTTATTGAATTTTACTTATCAAGTGTCGTTTGTTTTCATTCTCCCGATCCAGCCGATCCGAGGAGACGCGGCTGGATCGGGAGGTTACGATGCCAGCGGCAACGCTCGACGCTTTTCTGAACTCCTATCTCGGCCAGCCGGACGAACTTCGCTCCGCGGTCGTAACGACTGTCCGTCAGCTGACACAGGCCGCCAGCAAGATCCGCAATACCATCAATCAAGGTGTGCTCGGCGCCGCCTTTGCCGGGACCCGTGGCGCCAACGCCGACGGCGATGTCCAGAAGGATCTCGACGTCTTCTCCGACGACATCTTCCTCGACGCCATGCGCCACGCTCCGGTCGCGCTCTACGCTTCCGAGGAGCTGGAGCAGCCGGTCCTGCTCGACAGGCAAGCACCACTCGCCATTGCCATCGACCCGCTCGACGGCTCTTCCAACATCGACACCAACGTGTCGATCGGAACGATCTTCTCGCTCCTGCCCGCAACTGGCGCGCCGGATGCCGATCCGGCCGCCTCTTTTTTGCAGGCGGGCGTGAATCAGCTAGGCGCCGGTTTCTTCATCTATGGGCCGCAGTTGGCGCTCGTCCTGTCGCTCGGCAGCGGTACGCATATCTTCGTCCTGTCGGCCAGGCTCGGCACCTTCGTCCAGGCATACGAGAGCCGGATCATTCCGCAACGCACCCAGGAGTTCGCCATCAACGCCGCCAACTACCGGCACTGGGACGAGGCCGTGCGGCTCTATGTCGACGACTGCCTGGAGGGCACCGAAGGACCGCGAGAGAAGGATTTCAACATGCGCTGGATCGCCTCCCTGGTCGCCGACTGCTACCGCATATTGATGCGCGGCGGCGTGTTTCTCTACCCCGGCGACCGGCGCAAGGGCTACGGTCAGGGACGGCTGCGCCTGGTCTACGAGGCCAACCCGATTGCCTATCTCATAGAACAGGCTGCCGGTGCGGCCACCGATACGATCAACCGCATCCTGGACATCGAACCCGACAGCCTGCACCAGCGCGTGCCGATGGTCTTCGGGTCGGCGCGGGAGGTCGCGCGCGTCACCCGCTACCACACCGAGCCGAGCAACATCGGCGAACGAGCGCCGCTGTTCAGCCGCCGTGGCCTCTTCAGAGCCTGAGCAGCACCATGTCAGCCAAGCACCCCATCATCACCATCACCGGCTCGTCGGGCGCCGGCACCACTTCGGTCAAGCGTATCTTCGAGCTGATCTTCCGGCGCGAGAACATCGAGGCCGCGTTCATCGAAGGCGACGCATTCCACCGCTACGACCGCGCCGCGATGAAGGCAAAGGTGGCCGAAGAGGAGAAGGCCGGCAATCCGAACTTCACCCACTTCCATGCCGCGGCCAACGAACTCGGGATTCTCGAAGAGGTGTTCGCGGAATACGGCCGCCGGGGATCCGGAAGAACCCGCACCTACATCCATGACGCGGAAGAGGAAAAGCAGTACGGCACGCCACCGGGAAGCTTTACCGAATGGCGCGAGTTCGGTCCCAGCGACCTGCTCTTCTACGAGGGGCTGCACGGCTGTGTCGTCACCGACACGATCAATTTGGCGAAGCATGCGGATCTCAAGATCGGCGTCGTGCCGGTCATCAATCTCGAATGGATCCAGAAGATCCATCGCGATCGTTCGACACGCGGCTATTCCACCGAGGCGGTGATGGACGTGATCCTGCGCCGGATGCCCGACTATGTCCGCTACATTGTCCCGCAATTCTCGCAGACCGCCATCAATTTCCAGCGCGTGCCGATTGTCGATACGTCCAACCCCTTCATCGCGCGCTGGATTCCGACGCCTGACGAATCGATGCTGGTTATCCGCTTCGCCAATCCACGCGGCATCGATTTTCCCTATCTGCTGTCGATGATCCACGACTCGTTCATGTCGCGGCCAAATTCCATCGTGGTGCCAGGCAACAAGCTCGACCTTGCCATGCAGCTGATCCTGACGCCGCTCATCCTGCAATTGATCGAACGCAAGAGCCGTGTGTCGTGAGGAGGACGCCATGACCAGCCAAACAGCACTAAAGCCTGCCGCCACCGCCGTCGTCTCGGAGCTCGACATGGCGAACGCCATTCGCGTGCTGGCGATGGACAGCGTCCAAAAAGCGAATTCGGGACACCCCGGCATGCCGATGGGCATGGCCGATGTCGCAACGGTGCTGTTCAACCGCTTCATCAATATCGATCCTTCCAGGCCGGGCTGGCCCGACCGTGACCGTTTCGTGCTTTCAGCCGGCCATGGCTCGATGCTGCAATACGCGCTGCACTATCTGCTCGGCTATGAAGACATGCAGATCGAGGAGTTGCAGCGGTTTCGGCAACTGGGCAGCCGCACGGCCGGACATCCCGAATATGGCCACGCGCTTGGTGTCGAGACCACCACCGGCCCGCTCGGACAAGGCATTTCCACGGCGGTCGGAATGGCGCTGGCGGAGCGCATGCTTGCTGCCCGCTACGGTGCCGATCTGGTCAACCATCATACCTATGTGATTGCAGGTGACGGCTGCCTGCAGGAAGGCATCAGCCACGAGGCGATCGACCTCGCCGGCCACCTGAAGCTTTCCCGCCTGATCGTCTTCTGGGACGACAATGCGATCTCCATTGACGGGCCAACCTCCCTGTCCACGTCGATGGACCAGCCGGCGCGCTTCAAAGCCGCCGGCTGGGACGTCCAAACGGTCTCCGGCCACGACGTGGAAGCCGTCGCCGCGGCTATCGAGGCGGCGCGGCAGTCGGATCGACCGTCGCTGATTGCCTGCCGCACTGTAATCGGCAAGGGCGCCCCCAATCTCGGCGGTTCGGAGAAGACGCATGGCGCGCCGCTGGGCGAAGCAGAGATCGCCGCGACCCGCGAGAACATTGGCTGGACCTTCGCGCCGTTCGAGGTGCCTGACGACGTGCTTTTCGCCTGGCGCGAAATTGCCGGCCGCGGCGAAGCGATGCGGGGCGCCTGGGAGCAGCGGCTTGCCGCCTCGCCGCAGCGAGAGGCCTTCGAGAACGCGGTCGCCGCCAGACTGCCCGACGCGGTCTTCGAAGCGCTCGATGCCTTTCGGCGAGGGCATGTCGAGAAGGCAACCAAGGTGGCAACGCGAAAAGCTTCCGAAATGGCACTGGAGGTCATCAACGGCGCCACGGAATTGACCGTCGGCGGCTCGGCCGATCTGACGCACTCGAATCTGACGATCACCAAGGGCATGAACCGCATTGCGCCGAGCGACTATGCCGGCCGCTATATTCACTACGGCATTCGTGAACACGGCATGGCCGCCGCCATGAACGGCATCGCATTGCATGGCGGCTTCGTGCCCTATGGCGGTACGTTCCTCTGCTTCGCGGACTATGCGCGTGGCGCGATACGGCTCTCGTCGCTCATGGGTCAGCGCGTCATCTACGTGATGACGCATGATTCCATCGGCCTCGGCGAGGACGGCCCGACGCATCAGCCGGTCGAGCACCTGGCGATGCTGCGTGCGACGCCGAACCTCAATGTCTTCCGCCCAGCGGATATCATCGAAACGGCGGAGTGCTGGGAACTCGCGCTGAAGAGCAGGGATCGGCCCAGCGTGCTGGTGCTGTCGCGCCAGAACCTGCCGATGCTGCGTGAAGCGCACAGCGATGAGAACCGCTCCAGCCAGGGCGCATACATCCTGCGCGAGCCAGCCAGGCACCGTGCCGTCACCCTGATCGCAACCGGCTCGGAGGTCGAGATCGCGGTTGCCGCCGCCGAAAGGCTGGAGACCGAGCATGGCGTCGCCGCCGCGGTCGTCTCGATGCCATGCTGGGAGCTTTTCGAGGAGCAGGAAAGCGCCACCCGCAAGGCCGTTCTCGGTTCCGCGCCGCGCGTCGCGGTCGAAGCGGCGGCCCGGCTGGGCTGGGACCGCTGGGTCGGCGAGACGGGCGCTGTCGTCGGCATGGCCGGTTTCGGCGCCAGCGCCCCTGCCCCCGATCTGTACCGGCATTTCAACATAACGTCCGAAGCGGTTGCTGCGGCGGCGCTGAAGCTCATCATCTAGGAGGACCCACAATGGCCCGCATCACCCTTCGCCAGCTTCTCGACCATGCCGCCGAGCACGGCTACGGCGTCCCTGCATTCAACATCAACAACATGGAACAGGGCCTCGCAATCATGGAAGCGGCCAAAGCCTGCGACGCGCCTGTCATCATCCAGGCCTCACGTGGGGCCCGGTCCTACGCCAACGACGTCATGCTGGCCAAAATGATGGAGGCATTGACTGAAATGCATCCGACCATTCCGCTGTGCATCCATCAGGACCACGGCAACGACGAGGCCACCTGCCTTTCCGCGATCCGCCACGGCTTCACCTCGGTGATGATGGACGGATCCCTGATGGCAGATGCCAAGACGCCGGCAAGCTATGCCTACAACGTCGCCGTAACCGAACGAGTCACACGCATGGCGCATTGGGTCGGGGCTTCCGTCGAAGGCGAACTGGGCGTGCTCGGATCGCTGGAAACCGGCCAGGGCGAGGCCGAGGATGGCCACGGCGCCGAGGGCGCACTCTCCCACGACCAACTCTTGACCGACCCCGATCAGGCGGTCGACTTTGTGGCCGCAACCCAGGTGGACGCGCTGGCGATCGCCTGCGGCACCTCGCACGGCGCTTACAAATTTACCCGCAAGCCGGACGGCGACATACTGGCCATGCAGGTGATCGAGGCGATCCACGAGAAGCTGCCCAACACGCATCTGGTCATGCACGGCTCTTCCTCGGTGCCACAGGAACTGCAGGACATCATCAACAAATACGGCGGCGAGATGTCCCAGACCTTTGGCGTCCCGGTGGAGGAGATCGAGCGCGGCATCCGCTACGGCGTGCGTAAGGTCAACATCGACACCGATTGCCGCATGGCCATGGCCGGGCAGTTCCGCCGCGTCGCGACGGAGAATCCGCGCGAGTTCGATCCCCGAAAATTCCTGAAGCCCGCCATGGATGCCTTGCACGATCTTTGCCGAGACCGCTTCGAGC
The DNA here is from genome assembly GCF_020165475.1 of Mesorhizobium sp. BR1-1-15. Taxonomy (NCBI): domain Bacteria; kingdom Pseudomonadati; phylum Pseudomonadota; class Alphaproteobacteria; order Hyphomicrobiales; family Phyllobacteriaceae; genus Mesorhizobium; species Mesorhizobium sp. BR1-1-15. The sequence goes on from NZ_JAIUIF010000009.1 coordinate 42,379, forward strand.
GTTTCGGCACGGCGTCCAACGCCTCGAAGATCAAGGTCATCGCCATGGACGAGATGGCCAAACGCTATGCCGCGGGAAAACTCGCGCCACATATCGCAACCGCGAAAGCCGCCTGAGCAACAAACAGGAGACCTGTCATGAACAAGATCGATATGCTGCCAGCGGGTACGCTCAAGGAAGGCAAGGAACGCTACAAGTCAGGGGTCATCCCTTACAAGAAGATGGGCTATTGGGAGCCGGACTACAGGCCCAAGGAGACCGATCTGATCGCCATGTTCCGGATCACGCCGCAACCCGGCGTCGACCACGAGGAGGCAGCGGCCGCCATCGCCGGTGAATCCTCGACCGCGACGTGGACCGTGGTGTGGACCGACAGGCTGACAGCCTGCGAGCTCTACCGCGCCAAGGCGTTCAGATCCGAGCCGGTTCCAAACACTGGTCCCGGCACCAAGACCGAGCAACAGTACTTCGCCTACATCGCCTACGACCTCGACCTGTTCGAGCCGGGCTCGATCGCCAATCTGACCGCGTCGATCATCGGCAACGTGTTCGGCTTCAAGGCGGTCAAGGCGCTGCGGCTGGAAGACATGCGCCTCCCGGTCGCGTATCTCAAAACCTTCCAGGGACCCGCAACCGGCATCGTGGTGGAGCGTGAGCGGCTCGACAAGTTTGGCCGTCCGCTGCTCGGCGCGACGACGAAGCCGAAGCTGGGGCTGTCAGGCCGCAACTATGGCCGCGTCGTTTACGAGGCGCTGAAGGGTGGCCTCGACTTCGTCAAGGACGACGAGAACATCAACTCGCAACCCTTCATGCACTGGCGCGACCGCTTCCTCTACTGCATGGAGGCGGTGAACAAGGCTTCAGCTGCCACCGGCGAGGTCAAGGGCCATTATCTCAACGTCACCGCCGGCACGATGGAGGAGATGTATGAGCGCGCCGAATTCGCCAAGCAGCTTGGCTCCTGCATCATCATGATCGATCTCGTCATCGGCTACACGGCGATCCAGTCGATGGCCAAGTGGGCACGCCGCAACGACATGATCCTGCACCTGCACCGCGCCGGCAATTCGACCTATTCGCGCCAGAAGAACCACGGCATGAATTTTCGCGTTATCTGCAAATGGATGCGCATGGCCGGCGTCGACCATATCCACGCCGGCACTGTGGTCGGCAAGCTGGAAGGCGACCCGCTCATGATCAAGGGGTTTTATGACACGCTGCGCGAGGAACGCACGCCGCAGAACCTCGAAACCGGGCTGTTCTTCGATCAGGACTGGGCCTCGCTCAACAAGGTGATGCCCGTCGCCTCGGGCGGTATCCATGCCGGCCAGATGCACCAGTTGATCCATTATCTCGGCGAGGACGTCATCTTGCAGTTCGGTGGCGGCACGATCGGCCATCCCGACGGCATCCAGGCAGGCGCGACGGCCAATCGCGTTGCATTGGAAGCGATGATCCTGGCCCGCAACGAGGGACGCGATTATTTGCGCGAAGGAACCAAAATCCTCGAACAGGCGGCCAAATGGTGCACCCCGCTGAAGGCTGCCCTGGAGACCTGGAAGGATGTCACCTTCAACTATGAATCGACCGACACGGCCGACTTCGTGCCAACCGCAACGCCCAGCTTCTAGAAGAAAGGAACCGTCGCCATGATGACCAATCCGGGAAACAAGGTCACGCAGGGACAGTTCTCGTTCCTGCCCGACCTGACCGATGAGCAGATTTCGGCGCAGATCAAATATGCGCTGAAGAACCACTGGGCCGTCAGCGTCGAGTACACGGACGATCCGCATCCGCGAAACACCTATTGGGAAATGTACGGCAACCCGATGTTCGATTTGAGAGACCCGGCGGGCATCCTGCTCGAAGTCAACGCTTGCCGGAAAGCCTGTCCGAACATGTATGTCCGGGTAACCGCCTTCGATTCGACCAAGGGATGGGAAGCGCCGCGCATGTCGTTCATCGTCAACCGGCCACCCAGCGAACCCGGGTTCCGGCTGCTGCGCCAGGAGCGTGACGGCCGCAGCCAGGGCTATTCGATCGTGCCTTATGCCACCGACAGGCCCGAGGGCGAGCGGAGCTAGCTGAGCCATGCTGGACACGATAGCCAAAGGCGCAGCCGCGCAGGACGAATTGGTTGATCTGCAGGCCGAGTTCGAAGCGTCCAGCATCGACGAGGTGATGGATAAGCTTGACCGCGAACTCGTTGGACTGAAGCCGATCAAGAACCGCATCCGCGAGATCGCGGCCCTTCTCCTGGTCGACCGGCTTCGCCGCAAGTTCGGACTGACCTCGGGCGCACCGACACTGCATATGAACTTTACGGGAAACCCCGGCACGGGCAAGACCACCGTGGCGCTGAGGATGGCCGAAATCCTGCATCGACTCGGCTATGTCCGCGAAGGCCACCTGGTCGCGGTGACGCGCGACGATCTCGTCGGCCAGTATGTGGGCCACACCGCACCCAAGACGCGCGACGTGATCAAGCGTGCCATGGGCGGCGTGCTTTTCATCGACGAGGCCTATTACCTCTACAAGCCCGAGAACGAACGCGACTACGGCCAGGAATCGATCGAGATCCTGCTGCAATGCATGGAAAATAATCGTGACGACCTGGTCGTGATCCTTGCCGGCTACAAGAACAAGATGGATCGTTTCTTCGACAGCAATCCCGGCATGCGTTCGCGCATCGCTCACCACCTCGATTTTCCCGACTACGGCGTCAGTGAGCTGAAATCGATCGCCGAGATCATGCTGGCGGAGCAGAATTATCGCCTCAGCGAGGCGGCCGCCCAGGCCCTCGAAGAGTATCTTCCGATCCGAATGAGGCTGCCGCATTTCTCCAACGCGCGCTCGGTGCGCAATGGGCTGGACCGGGCGCGGCTTCGCCAGGCCAATCGGCTTTTCGCATCGCGAAGCCGTGCCCTGACCAAGGCAGACCTTATTACCATCGAGGAATCCGATATCCGCGGCAGCCGCGTATTCGCGGAAGGGAAGCTCGAAGGCGAACCGGAGACGAAGACGCGCTGAGGGCGAAGCCGGCTGGCGGGCGGCGACCCGACACGGAAGACAGAAATTGGAGACGACGACCATGGTCACCAGGACAATCATCGCGCCCTCCGTGCTTTCCGCGGATTTCTCGCGGCTCGGCGACGAGGTCGAAGCTGTCGTTCAGGCGGGCGCCGACTGGATCCATCTCGACGTGATGGACGGGCATTTCGTGCCCAACATCACCTTCGGTCCGCCGGTCATCAAGGCGATCCGTGGTCGAACGGACAAGATCTTCGACTGCCATCTGATGATCGCGCCGGCCGACCCCTATCTGGCCGCCTTCGCCGATGCCGGTTGCGACATCATCACGGTGCATGCCGAGACTGGACCGCATCTCGACCGCTCATTGCAGGCGATCAGGAATCTTGGCAAGAAGGCCGGGGTGTCGCTCAATCCGTCGACGCCGGAGAGTGTCATCGAGTATGTGCTCGACCGGCTCGATCTGGTGCTGCTGATGACGGTCAATCCAGGCTTCGGCGGCCAGGCTTTCATTTCAGCGATCGTCGAGAAAGTCAGACGGATCAAGGGCTTGGTTGGCCATCGCCCGATTGACATCGAGATCGACGGCGGAGTCACGGCCGAAACCGCCCCGCTGGTCACCGCGGCTGGCGCCAACGTACTGGTCGCCGGTTCGGCTGTATTCAAGGGAGGCACCGAGGCAGCCTATCGTGCCAATATCGGCGCCATCAGACAGGCGGCCGATGGCGCGATCCGGAAAGCCGCGTAAACCGTTGTCGGGGAGACGAACATGGCTGCGGTCCCACCTGTATGCGATTTCGGCTGGCCCGCCATCGATGCCGTTTTGCCCGGCGTCGACGGCACGTCGCATTCCATCTTCGGTCACGCCGGCCCGAATGGCCTGGTCGTGGCCTTCATCTGCAATCACTGCCCTTATGTGAAGGCCGTGATCTCTCGCATCGTACGCGACGCCAATGACCTCAAGGCCGAAGGCATCGGCTTCGTCGCGATCAACTCCAACGATGCCGACACCTACCCGGACGATTCCTTCGACCACATGAAGCGCTTCGCCATGACGAACGGCTTCAGCTTCCCTTACCTGCACGACGAGGCGCAGACCGTAGCGCGCGACTACGCAGCGGTGTGCACTCCCGATTTCTTCGGGTTCAACAGCGAACTGAGACTGCAATATCGCGGCCGGCTGGACGCGTCGCGACGCGAATCCGGACCGCTCGGGCTGCGACGCGATCTGTTCGAGGCGATGAAGCAGGTTGCTCGAACCGGGGATGGTCCGTTCGACCAGATCGCCTCGATCGGCTGCTCGATCAAGTGGAAGGATGCTGCATGAATGTCGGCGCAGGTAGGTCGCTTCGACCGCCAAAGGCGATCCTGTTCGACCTCGACGGCACGCTGGTCGATTCGGCGCCTGATATAACGGCCGCCGTCAACGAGTTGCTGGCCAGCCGCGATCTGCCGCCGTTGCGCCTGGACCAGGTCAAGGCCATGATCGGTGGCGGCGTCAGGAAATTGATAGAGCGGGCATTCGCGGCGTCGGGAGCGCCGCTCGTCGGCAACGCGCTCGATGAGGGCAACCGCGTCATGGCGCCGATCTACAGCCGACATCTGACCGGCCTGACAAGACTGATGCCTGGCGTCAGGGAGGTTCTCACACACTTCTACGCGAAGGGAATGGCCATGGGCGTGGCGACCAACAAACCGCAGTTGGCGACTCGCGAGATCCTGCTGCATTTCGGACTGACGGAATATTTCCGTGCGATCATTGGCGGAGACGCGGTGACATGCCTGAAACCCGCGCCCGATGCTCTGCTGCTGGCGCTCGCCCAGCTTGGAGTCGACCCCTGTGACGCGCTGCTGGTCGGAGACAGTGGCGCCGATGCAGGCGCCGCGCGCGCCGCCGGCATGCCCGTCATTCTGCTGCGCGGCGGATACACCCATTTTCCGGTTGAAGAGCTTGGCGCCGACCAGGTTTGCGACAGCCTTTTCGACCTGCCTGCGGCGATACAGGGGCTGCAAGCCGGTGCTTGATCGGGGCGAACGCCGGCCGGACGCAAGTTCGAACGGCCGGCGGCGCCGCTATTTCGAGAATTGCTTCAAATAGGCGATGACGTTGGCGATGTCTTGGTCCTGCTTGAGGCCGACGAACGCCATCTTCGTTCCTTTGACCATGGCCTTGGGATCGCGAAGGTAAGTCGTCAGCGTGGGTTCGTCCCATTTGACGCCGGACTTGCCTGCCGCGACCATCGCTTGGGAGTAACTGAACCCCGGGTGTGTGCCAGCCGTCCGGCCGATGACGCCGTTCAACGACGGGCCGACCTTGTTCTTGTCCTGGTCGGCGACATGGCAGACCTTGCATTTGGCGAAGACCTTCTCACCCGCCGCGGCATCCTGTGCCTGGGATTGGCTTGTGATGAAGGACACAGCAAACACGACTGCGAAAAATGCGATTGCGCGCATGGCATTTCCTCATGGATCGTCTGGGTGCCCTGGACGATTTTGCGCATGCCGATCTTTCATCCATTGGCATGCACCTTACGCGGTGGAGTGGAGTATCCGCTTTCCCTTTGTGAAGCGGCGCCGCGCGAATCGAAAAGCTAGTTGGCGTGCGGTGAAAGTCAATCGTATAAAGGTATAGAGGCTTGAGTACCCAGGGTACCGGTATTCGTCTTTGTTGACGGCTATCGGGCGAATGCGTAGCTTCAAGACATCCGGTTTCTCCACTGGCACCTCGGGAATCCGGCAACTGGCGATTTTGTCCAGGCTCCTCATTGGGCCGGACCAGTCGAGACAGGCGTCCCGGAGCGCAAGAGGTGCTAAATGGATATGGTCGATCTCATATTAACGGTGTGCCTCAGCACCAATCCGGGCAATTGCCGAGACGAACACCTCTATTTCGAGAGCCGCGGCTCTCTGCTCCAATGCATGTTCCTTGCACCTAGCGAGATCGCGAAATGGTCTCAGGAACACCCGGCCCTCAAGGTCATGCGCTGGAAATGCGCATTTCCGAGCAAGGAACGAGCGATCTGATTGACGTCCTGGAGCCCAGGGAGAAGGTGCCATGATGATTTCACGGCGCAACACGCTGCGTCTGGCGATTCTCGGCACAGTCGCTACTCTTGCCGCCAGGCCTGTCTTTGCAGCAGCCAGGATTCGCGTCGGCGTCCTGAAGTTTGGAACCGTGAGTTGGGAACTCGACACGTTGAGGCAACACAAATTCGATGTGGCGAACGGGATCGATCTGGAGATCATCGATTTCGCCGGGGAGGACGCGACCAACGTCGCCTTGCTGGCCGGTGCGATCGACATGATCGTCTCCGACTGGCTGTGGGTCTCGCGCCAACGGTCGGAAGGCGGCGACCTCACATTAGCCCCCTATTCGACCGCCGTGGGGGCGATCATGGTGAAGGAGGGGTCGCCGATCCAGACGGTCGCCGACCTCAAGCACAGGAAGATCGGCGTCGCTGGTGGCCCGCTCGACAAGAGCTGGCTCCTGATACAGGCTCTGACCAGACGCGACTACGGGGTCGACCTGTTGGCAACCAGCGACATCATCTTTGGCGCGCCACCGCTGATTTCGGAAAAGGCCATGCAGGGCGAACTCGATGCGGTGCTGAATTTCTGGCATTTTTGCGCCCGTCTCGAGGCCAACGGCTTTCGTCGATTGATGGGCGTGAACGATGCGGCGCGTGCGCTCGGCGCCTTGGGACCTGTGTCGGCACTCGGTTACGTCTTCCATGACCAATGGGCGAACGAGAACCCGGATGCCGCCAGGGGCTTCGTCAGGGCCTCCGCGCAAGCCAAGGACCTGCTGGCGAGATCCGACGAGGAGTGGCTGCGCCTGGCGCCGATCATTCGCGCGGAAGGCAAAGAACTGGAAAAACTCCGCGACCGCTACCGCCAGGGCATCCCCAGGCGGGCGGTCGCCGAGGAAGCGGCCGACGCCGGCAGGCTCTATCATGTGCTGGCGGCGATCGGTGGCGCGAAGCTGGTCGGCAGCGCGCCCGAGATGGCGCCCGGCACATTCTGGCAGGACCGCGCGAAATGACCGCACCGGAAACCAGCAACGGCACGCGAGGTACCTCGACGAGCATGTCCGGGCGATCCAGCTTGGCGACAACGCTGATGCCCGCGCTGACCGTGGCGGTTTCCTTGCTCGGGCTTTGCCTGCTGTGGAGCCTTGCGGCGAGTGTCTGGCGGAGCCGTGCCCTCCCGGGGCCGGGACAGGTCTGGCAGGTGCTCCTCAGGGAGGCTGCGAGCGGCGACCTCTTCTATCATCTCGGCGCGACCCTCGGCCGGGTCGCCGCGGCCTATATCGTCGCGATGATCATAGGATCGGTCATCGGCGTTCTGCTCGGCAGCTATCGTCGCGCCGACCGCTTTTTCAACCCATGGGTAATTCTATTCCTCAACATCCCGGCGCTGGTCGTCATCGTCCTCGGCTATATCTGGTTCGGACTTAACGAGGCCGCGGCGATCGGCGCGGTGGCGGTGAACAAAATCCCGAATGTCGTAGTGACGATGCGTGAGGGCGCCAGGGCGCTTGATCCGAGCTACGCCGAAATGGCCACTGTCTATCGCTTCGGCCCTCTCGATCGCATCCGCCACATCCTGCTGCCGCAATTGCAACCCTATCTTGCCGCCGCGTCACGATCCGGCATCGCCCTCATCTGGAAGATCGTCCTGGTCGTCGAACTGCTCGGCCGGTCGAACGGCGTCGGCTTCCAGATCCATCTCTATTTCCAGCTCTTCGACGTCGCCGCCATTCTTGCCTACACACTGGCTTTCGTGGCGGTGATGCTCGTCATCGAACTTCTTTTGGTGCAACCCGTTGAACGACATGCAACCCGTTGGCGCTGTCGTCCCGCTTAGGGTCGATATCGCTGAAAAGACTTTCAGGTCCGCGCAAGGCGTCTCAATCACGGCGCTTCAGGACCTTTCCTTCGAGGTCCGGCAAGGCGAATTCGCCTGCTTGCTGGGACCGTCGGGCTGCGGCAAGACCACGACACTGCGTATCCTGCTTGGATTGGACAAGGATTTTTCCGGATCCTTCCAGTTGCCGCAGGGAGGCTCCAACCGCATTGCGGCCGTGTTCCAGGAGCCGATCTTGCTGCCGTGGCGAACGGTGGAGCAAAATGTCAGGCTGGCCTTGCCGAAAAGCTTGAGAACGAAGAATCTTGACGGACTCTTTGAAACTCTCGGCCTCGCCGGCATGCGTTTTCTCTATCCTGCGGAACTGTCGCTCGGCCTTGCGCGCAGGGCAGCACTTGCCAGGGCCTTCGCTACCGAGCCGGCGATGCTTGTCCTGGACGAACCCTTTGTCTCGCTCGACCACCAGACCGCCGAGCGGCTTCGTCACCTGCTTCTGTCGGTATGGTCGGCACGACCCACGACCGCCTTGATGATAACGCACGATCTACGCGAGGCGCTGATGCTGTCGGATCGCATCATCGTGCTCGCGCCGCGACCAGCACATGTGCTCGGCGTGTTCGACGTGCGGTTGCCTCGGCAACATCGCAATTCACAGGTGATGAGTGACCTTCTGCGGTCGTTCCGGCAAAGGTTCCCGGGCGTCACCTGAACGCCCTGATGGTGAAATGCATATCGGAGGACCCCATGTCGATTGATCGGCTACGACGCAGGGTTATGAGTGGCTTTGCCTGCACCGCCGTCAGCGCTGCCTTGCTGCCATGCTGCCTCGGACGAGCCGCCTTGGCCGCGGCTGGCAGCCTGCGGTTCTCGGTTGGCCAAATCGCCGACGGCGTCTTCGCCTTTCAGGGCGTGGATGAATTGATGACCGCAACCAACGACGGTGCCATCTGCAATCTGGGCGTCGTCGTCGGCACCGACGCGGTTGCCGTCATCGACAGTGGCGGCAGCCTGACCGAGGCGCACGCCTTGCTCGCCGCGATCGGAAAGATAACCGCAAAACCGGTTCGCTTCCTCATCAACACCCACATGCATCCCGATCACATTTTCGGCAATGCGGCATTCCGGGAGATCGGCGCGACCATTGTTGGCCATCGCAATCTGCCGCGTGCCCTCGAGGCGCGTGGCGCGTTCTATCTGCACAATTATCGCGAACAGGTCGGCGAGGCGCTTATGAAGGGAGTCGAGATCGTTTCGCCGGCGATGCTGGTTGACGATCGCCTGGAACTCGACCTCGGCGGGCGCATGCTCGAACTGCGGGCATGGAAGGCTGCGCACACCGATAACGACCTGACCGTCTTCGACCCCGAGACCAGCACGCTCTTTGCCGGCGATCTCGTGTTCATGGGCTCCTTGCCGACGCTCGACGGATCGCTGCTTGGCTGGCTCCGCCAGATGGATGCGCTCGCCGCGATCGGCGCCGCGCGCGTCGTTCCGGGTCATGGTCCGGTACCGGCCGACTGGCCGCAGGCGCTGGCAGGAGAACGGCGCTATTTCGAGATTCTGGCGCGCGATATCCGCAACGCGATCGTCGACGGGACGCCGCTCCGAGAGGCCGTCAAAACCGCCGCCGGAAGCGAACGGGGCAAATGGCACCTGTTCGACGACTACAATGAGCGCAACGCAACAGCTGCTTTTGCTGAACTCGAATGGGAATAGACCACACCGACATGCGCCAGAGATCATGAAGTGGGGCGATTTGCCAACGCGTCGTCAAAGGCATATTCTAAACGCCAGCCTGGGCACCACCTCTGTTGCATTGGTGGAGGCATCGAAATGCAAAATCACGCTTACGCGAGCAGGCAGTTCGCCTTGTCGCTTGCATCGTTCTTGGCCGCAATCATCTTGACCATCGGTACGCTGTTCGGCGTCTCCTCAGCCGCCAACGCACAGCAAACAACGGCTTCTTCGGAGAAGATCTGGGAAGACTTGAAAGGCGACGTGTTCGGCGACCGGGCTATTCTGGTCGACACCGGCGTGGTCAGGATCGAAGCGCCAAAGCGGGCGCAAGATGCCGCCATCGTGCCTGTCGACATCTATGTCGACCCAGCCAAGGCGCCGGACGGCATCAAATCCGTGACCTTGATCATCGACGCCAATCCTGCGCCGGTGGCGGCAACGTTCCAGATCGGCAAGGACGCCGGCGTGACACATCTGTCGACACGCGTGCGCGTCAATGATTATTCCTATTTGCGTGCCATAGCGGAGACTCAAGGCGGCCAACTCCACATGGCTCAGACCTTCGTCAAGGCGTCAGGCGGCTGCTCCGCCCCTGCGGTCAAGAACCAGGACGAGGCCATGGCGGCGATGGGGCAGATGAAGCTGCGCCAGTTCCCACCCCAAGAGACGATGAGCAAGGCAGAGGAGTTGCAGTTGATGATCCGCCACCCGAACAATTCGGGCCTGCAGCGGGATCCGTTGACCCAGTATTTCATCCCCGCGCATTTTGTTCAGAAGCTGTCGATCTCGCAAGCCGGCCGGCCGATCCTCTCGATGGAAGGTGGAATATCGATTTCGGAAGACCCTAATTTCCGATTCGATTTCACGGCGCACGGCAATGGTGAAATCCAGGTCGAAGCGATCGACACGGACGGCAAGGTATTCCGCAATCAGTGGCCGCTGGAGAAAACGGGGCTCTGAAGTCTCGAAATACGCTATGCCGCGCTGCCACGGCGATGGGCACGCTTGATCTTTAGAAGCAACGCACGTCGGCTTCCGACTGCGCACGCTTCAGCTCTGTACGGGCTGCCTTCGCCGGTGCGCTTTCCCGAAACAGCCCCGCGTTTTCCCCCGTTGTCAAAGACATGCTCTTGAAGGTCTCGGCCGTCTCATAGTGGTCGTAGGGCAGGATCGAGGCGATGACGTCGATCGAGCAGGAACAGCTTTCCAGCGCCTGACGCGTCTGGCCGTTCGTTCGCATGCAGCCGAGCACGTAGTCGACAACCGTTACTGTGGGATAGTCTCCCGCAGCACCCGCCGGGTTTGCGATGGCCAGTGTCGCCGTGAAGAGCAGCGGCAAGGTCGAAAATCCAACATATCTGATCATGAGAAACCTCCGGTTGGTCCGGGTTCGATGCGCCCGGACGAGATCGGCGTGCCAGTTGGCAACGCGCCGTAAAGCCAGTCAAGCACCCATGAGTTCCGTATACGACCAAAGGAGGAAAGGGCTGTCCACGAGCGATAGCTGCGGATGACGACTTGATCACCGGCTCCGCGCCCAGGCTCCTACGACCGCTTCGCATCTCGCTCAATACCGGGCAACGGCGAGACTTTTTACATGCCATCCAAGATGGGCGCCGATAAACATTATCAAATAACCTTGTTGTATATTAAAATCAAAAGATCGACCGTAAGACTATCTTAATACCGTTCTCGGTCTCCACGGAGGCATAAAACACTTCATATTAATCTTGTAGTTCTGTTCATTTCTGTATATTGCAGTGCATCATTTAGAATATTGCGGTGCAACAATGCACTAGGCCTTTTTTGCTTGCCTAGCCTTTTGGGATGACATAGCCTTTCCCTGTTTCCGGCTTCAAGGGCGTCACCGTCATTAGGGAGCGGCGACAGTCTTTCGTAGGCCAAAGTGAGGTGGGCAGTAACGGTGCCCTCTGCACATCTGGCTTAGGTCGTGACACGCTGCCGGAAATATTTCCCCCCCGTGAATCGCTTGGGCGAGCCCTTGTGGGCCTGACAGTCGATTCATCACTGTGAACCCCGGGAGGAATTCGGATGCGTGTACTTACGAAAGCTACGTATATTCTAACCACTGCGGCGTTTCTGTCGCTCGGCGCGGCCTATACGGCGTCGGCCAACGAGGATCTTGCAAAGCTCGCTTCGGATGCGAAGAACTGGGCGATGCAGACGGGTGACTACGCCAACGCCCGCTATTCCAAACTCAACCAGATTACTGCGGATAATGTGAAGAACCTGCAGGTCAAATGGACCTTTTCCACCGGCGTGCTGCGCGGGCATGAGGGTGGACCGCTGATCATCGGCGATGTGATGTATGTCCATACGCCCTTCCCAAACAATGTCTTTGCGCTCGACCTCAAGAATGACGGGAAGATCCTCTGGAAATACGAGCCCAAGCAGGATCCGAATGTCATTCCGATCATGTGTTGCGATACGGTCAATCGCGGTGTTGCCTATGGTGACGGCAAGATCATTCTCAATCAGGCCGACACCACGGTCGTCGCCCTCGATGCAAAGACCGGCAAGGTCGTCTGGTCGGTCAAGAATGGCGACATGACCGACGGCGGCAAAGGCGAATCCGGCACGGCTGCCCCCGTCGTGGTCAAGGATAAGGTACTCATCGGCGTGTCCGGCGCCGAATTCGGCGTTCGCGGCTGGCTGGCCGCCTACAATCTGAAAGACGGCAAACTTGCCTGGAAAGCCTATTCGGAAGGTCCCGACGCCGACACCCTGATCGATCCCGAGAAAACCACCCAGCTGGGCAAGCCGGTAGGCAAGGATTCCGGCACCAACACCTGGGAAGGCGAGCAATGGAAGACAGGCGGCGGCACGACATGGGGATGGTATTCCTATGATCCCAAGCTGAACCTGGTCTACTACGGCACCGGCAATCCCTCGACATGGAACCCGGTCCAACGGCCTGGCGACAACCGCTGGTCAATGACGATCATGGCCCGCGATGCCGATACCGGTGTTGCCAAATGGCTCTACCAGATGACCCCGCATGACGAATGGGACTATGACGGCATCAACGAGATGATCCTCGTCGACGGCATGGAGGTCAATGGCGCCAAACACGACGTGCTGGTGCATTTCGATCGTAATGGTTTCGCCTACACCATGGATCGCGCCACCGGCGAGCTTCTCGTCGCCAAGAAATACGATCCAGCGGTGAACTGGGCGACGGAAGTCGTCATGGACCCAAAGAGCGAACAGTATGGTCGCCCGCAGGTCGTGGCGAAATATTCGACCCAGCAGAACGGCGAAGACACCAACTCGACGGGTATTTGCCCGGCGGCGCTTGGAACGAAGGATCAACAGCCAGCTGCCTATTCGCCGAAAACCGGCCTGTTCTATGTTCCGACCAACCATGTCTGCATGGACTATGAGCCGTACAAGGTAAGCTACACCGCCGGTCAGCCTTATGTTGGCGCCACAGTGTCGATGTACCCGGCACCTGGCGGCGACGGCAGCATGGGCAACTTCATTGCCTGGGATGCGGCCAAGGGCGAGATCGTCTGGTCGAAGCCTGAGAAGTTCTCCGTGTGGTCGGGCGCGTTGGCGACAGATGGCGACGTCGTCTTCTACGGCACGCTCGAAGGCTACATCAAGGCGGTCGATAAGGACGGCAAGGAACTTTACAAGTTCAAGACCCCGTCCGGCATCATCGGCAACATCACCACGTACGAGCATGACGGCAAGCAGTACATCGCCGTTCTGTCCGGCGTCGGTGGGTGGGCAGGTATCGGTCTGGCAGGCGGTCTGCTTTCGCCTGACAACGCTGCTGCCTGGCATGGCGCCGTCGATCAGGGCCGTGCGCAAGGCGATCAGTCCGCGGTCGTTGGTACCGCAGGTCTGGGTGCCGTCGGCGGCTACGCGGCACTTGCCGACTATACGACGCTGGGCGGTCAGCTCACCGTCTTCGGTCTCCCGGACTGACGGGCGGGGAACCTTAAGCACGCCTCAGGTCTTGTTGGACCGGAGGTTTGAAAAACGAGAGCCCGGATCATCCGAAACCATGGCCGGGCTCTCGATGCGGTTGCACCCCCGACACACCGATCAATGCCGGCCACGGCAGCAAAACCGTGTCCACGGCAAATGAAGGAAGCGTTTGAATGTCCGTTCGCATTGTAATTTCGGCTTTCGTCCTGGCTCTGCTGCCTCTGGCAAGCTCAGGCGTGGCGTGGGCCGAGGACAGCATGGAAAAAGCCAAGGCGGTGAAGCAAGAAGGCGGCAAGTATTTGGATGCGGATGGAAATCCGACCTACAAGATCGAGAACGGAACCGTCGACTGGTACACGTTCAGCGGCTACCGCCGGTATCACTCCGATTGCCATGTCTGTCACGGACAGGATGCGACAGGTTCGAGCTACGCGCCGGCCCTGGTCAACAGCTTGAAAACCATGGACTACGCCACGTTCCTCTCGATCGTCGCCGAGGGCCGCAAGAATGTCGGCGGCGGCAAGGAAAACGTCATGCCTGCCTTTGGCGACAACAAGAACGTCTATTGCTACCTGGACGATCTCTATGTCTACCTGCGCGCGCGCGCCGATGGTGCGGCGCCACGCGGCAGGCCGCCCAAGCACGAAGACAAGCCGCAGGCGGCGAAGGATGCCGAAGCATCCTGCATGGGCGGATGACATGAACGGCTGCGGTGCATTGAAGCTGCGCGTCGTTCTGCCGATTCTAGGCGCGCTGGCCTTGTTGCCATCGAACGCGCAGGCGCAAGGCGCCGGCCTCGGCGCGGCGGGAGAACTGGTCGATCCCGACATTCTGCGCGTCTGCGCCGATCCTTCGAATATGCCCTTCACCGACAAGAGCGGCGAAGGCTTCGAAAACAAACTTGCCGAACTGGTAGCCGCGAAAACCGGACGGAAGTCCGTCGCCTATACCTGGTTTCCACTTGTCACCGGCTTCGTTCGCAACACGCTGGGGGCCAACCGATGCGACATCATCATGGGCTATGCCCAAGGCGATGAACTGGTGCAGAACACCAACGCCTATTATCGCTCCACCTATGTGCTGGTCTACCCGAAAGGCAACGATATGGAGGGCGTCGAAACGATCGAGGATCCCAAACTCACGGGCAAGACGATCGGGGTTGTCGAGCGCACGCCGCCAACCGCCAACATGGCCGCCAACAAGCTTCTGCGGACCGCCAAGATCTATCCGCTTGCGGTGGATACGCGTGTCACCCCCTCCATGGGGGAGGTCATGATCAAGGACATGCTGGCCCACAAGATCGACGCGGCGGTCCTGTGGGGACCGATGGCAGGCTACTATGCCAAGCAACTTGGAGCCGATGTGGCGATTGTTCCGCTGGTAAAGGAAAAAACCGGCTCGCGCATGTCCTACCGCATCACCATGGGCGTACGTCCGTCCGACCAGGAATGGAAGCGGACGCTCAACCGGGTGATCAGGGAAAACCAGGCGGAGATCAACAGGCTCCTGCTGAGTTACAACGTGCCGCTGATCGACGAACACGACAAACCGATCACCCAATGAAGGGAAGGGAGACTGTTTTTTTGCTGGTCGCTGCGAGCCTTATGGGTCTGGCCGAACCGACGCGGGCTGGCGAGATCGCCGAACCCAACGGGTACCGGATGGACGACTATCGGGCGCCGGTGCCGCCGACGCTGCAAGGCGCCAGGGTGGTGACGACGGCGGAAGCTGAAGCGCTGTGGCGAGCGAAGAAAGCTGTCTTCTTCGACGTGATGCCGAACACGCCCAAGCCGACCAATTTGCCGGCAGGAACGATATGGAGAGACAAGGTTAGAAAGGACATTCCAGGCAGTACATGGCTGGCCAACGTGGGATACGGCGCTATTTCGCAAGAGACCACCAGCTATTTTCGCCAAGGCCTCGAAGCCAAGGCCGGCACGGACAAATCGCGAGCGATTCTGTTCTATTGCATGACGAATTGCTGGATGTCCTGGAATGCCGCTAAACGGGCGATCGAGTGGGGCTACAGTTCGGTAATCTGGTATCCACTCGGCGCTGATGGGTGGGAAGGTGCAAATCTTCCGCTGGAGGTGAAAAAACCATATGAAACGAACAATTGAAGAAAGGTTATGCAATTATTCCAGGTAGTTTTGCTTTTCGATTTTTCAAAACCTACTTTTTCATTTGTCCATTTTGAGACGTGATGGACGAGCCATTGCTTTGGTGCCCTGCAATGGTTGGCTAACAACAGGGATCGGTCCCTACGGACTGGTATAAGAGGAGAAATGTCATGAAGAAGAACTGGAAAAAACCGACCATGTGCCAGGTTGCTGCGGGCATGGAAATTTCTCGGTATCTGCCTGCCGAAATTACTCCCAAGAGGTAGGCCGCAGAGGTGCGTGTCCCTGGCAACAGGGGCACGCATCCCCGCAAGGGTTTTGGCGAAAGGTTTTGACGCGTGTAGGGCGCGCGCGGCACTTTTCAGGGCTGCAAATTGCCTGCTGGTCAGAGAAGCCGCGGGGCGGGCATTTTCATGCGTTTGAGGATCATCGGATCGGCGGCAGGCGGCGGCTTTCCGCAATGGAATTGCAATTATCGTCTCAGTCGTGCGGCCCGCTCCGGGATGGCTGGCGTGCATTCACGAACCCAATCAAGTGTCATCGCCTCGGCGGATGGGGTCGGCTGGGTCCTTTTCAATGCCTCACCCGACATTCGCCAGCAGATCGCGGCAACGCCAGAGTTGCAACCTGCGGGCGACGCGCCGCTGCGCTCGACCCCTATCCGCGCGGTGGTGCTGACCAATGCCGATGTCGATCATATCGCCGGACTGCTCAGCCTGCGCGAGCGGCAGCCTTTCGCCATCTATGCAACGGCGCAGGTTCTGGCGACGCTGGAGGCGAATTCGATTTTCAACGTTCTCGATCCGGCGGTCGTGCCGCGGCGCATCCTGCCGACAGCGAAAGAATTGGTCATCTGCGATGCCGAAGGCAGCGAGACCGGCGTGATGATCGAGAGCTTTCCGGTGCCTGGAAAGATAGCACTCTATCTGGAGGACAAAGACCATCCGGATGCCAATTTCAGCTCCGACGCCGGTGACACGATTGGAGTCCGAATTGCGGGTATTGGCAGCCGCGATTCTGTCTTCTACATCCCAGGCTGCGCGCGCATCGATGCGACGCTGCGCGCGCGTCTTTGCGATGCAGCCTGTCTTCTGTTCGACGGCACTGTCTACACCGACGACGAGATGATCGTCGCCGGCGTCGGTCAGAAAACCGGCACGCGCATGGGGCATCTGGCGATTTCGGGAGACGCGGGTTCGATCGCCAGCCTGGCCGATGTGAGGCTGGGCCGCCGCGTCTTCGTCCATATCAACAACACCAATCCGATCCTTGACGAGAATTCGGCCGAACACGCGGCGGTCAAGGCGGCAGGCTGGGAAGTCGCAGGCGACGGCATGGAGATGGAATTTTGAACGATTTCCGCGATGCGGCCAAAGGCGGCCTGTCCACGAGCGATCTCGAAGCCGTGCTGAGGCAGGTCGGCGCCGAGCGCTACCACAATCATCATCCCTTCCATCACAGGATGACCAGCGGCGCGCTGTCGAAGGCCGAGATGAAGGCCTGGGCGCTGAACCGTTATTGCTACCAGGCTGTCATCCCGCGCAAGGATGCCATGATCCTCGCACATGCCGAGGATCCGGCGTTTCGCGCCGCCTGGCGCAAACGTATCGAAGACCATGATGGCGAGGACGGCTGGAGCGGCGGTATCGCGCGCTGGCTGCATCTGGCAACCTCGCTCGGCCTGGATGCCGAGGCCGTGAAGAGCGAAAGGCTGGCACTGCCGGCGACACGGTTCGCCGTGGGGGCATACCTCTCCTTTTGCACCAACCGAACGCTGTTCGAGGCGGTCGCGTCGTCGCTGACCGAGATGTTCTCACCGCTTATCATCGGCGAGCGCGTACCGGCGATGCTGGCCAAATACGATTATATCACCGAGGATACGCTGGCCTATTTCAAGCAACGGCCCGAACAAGCCTCGCGCGACGCCGACTTCGCCCTCACCTACGTGCTCAGCCATGCCGATACGGCGGAACGCCAGCAGCAGGCAATAGATGCGCTGGTGTTCAAATGCGATATACTCTGGGCCATGCTTGATGCGCTTCAACACGCCTATGGCGAGCCGGGAAACATACCGCCCGGCGCCTTCCGCCCCGAGGCAGCCCCATGATGATGCTGCGCGAAAGAGCCTTGGTGTCGCTGGGATCGATACCCTTCCTGCCGAAGCACGTGCGCATACAGTACGATTCCGTGCGGCAGGCATTCGCCGTGCTGTCACCGGAGAGAATATTCTGGCCGAACGATATCAGCCTCGACATATTGCGGCGCTGCGACGGACGGTCCACGGTCGGCGAAATCATCGCCGGCCTTGCCACGGATTATGAGGCCGAGGAGGAGGCCGTGGCGGCCGACGTCATCGCCTTCCTGCAAGAGTGGTCGGACAAGCTGCTGGTGAAGCTATGAACACGCCCCTCCTCCCTCCTATCGGCATGCTGGCGGAACTGACACATCGCTGCCCGCTGCAATGTCCTTATTGCTCCAACCCGCTCGAATTGCAGAAGGCCAATCGCGAACTCGACACACAGACCTGGCTCAGCCTGTTCTCGGAGGCCGCCGATCTCGGTGTTCTGCAGGTGCATCTGTCAGGCGGTGAGCCGACGCTGCGCCGCGACCTCGAGCAATTGATCGCCGGACTTTCAGCGCGCGGCGTCTATACAAATCTGATTACCGCGGGCGTCGGCATCGCCGAAGGCCGCATCGAAGCATTTGCCGAAGCCGGGCTCGACCATCTGCAATTGAGCTTTCAGGGCGCACGGCCTGAGACCACCGAACGCATCGGCAACCACAAAGGCAGCCACGACAAGAAGCTGGAGACGGCACGCCGCGCGCGAGCTGCCGGCTTGCCTCTCACCATCAACGCGCCGATCCATCGCCATAACATCGAGGAGGTACCGGAGTTCATCGATCTTGCCCTTTCGCTGGACGCGGAGAGGCTCGAGATCGCCAACGTCCAGTACGCTGGCTGGGCTTTGATCAATCGCGATCAGCTGATGCCCGAGCGTGCAGCAGTCGACCGGCAGGCGGAAATCGTCGCGGAAGCACGCGAGCGGCTGGCCGGCATTATCAACATCGATTTCGTGACACCAGACTATTTCGCCATCTACCCCAAACCGTGCATGGGTGGCTGGGCGCGTGACGCGTTCATGGTGGCGCCTGACGGCACCGTGCTGCCGTGCCATGCCGCGCAGACGATCCCGTCGCTCAGCTTCGAGCGTTTCAAACCACACACCCTCTCCTCGATCTGGGCCGATTCGCCGGCGTTCAATGCCTTCCGCGGCACGGACTGGATGCAGGAACCCTGTCGCGGCTGTGAACGACGCGAGATCGACTGGGGCGGTTGCCGCTGCCAGGCGATGGCGATCGCCGGCGATGCCGCCGCAACGGATCCGGCTTGCGCGAAGTCGCCGATCCACGCGCGCATGGCGATGCTGATCGACGAAGCCAAGCGTACCGCGACAGTTCCTTCGGAGGACGAACCATTCACCTACCGGCGTATCGGCGTCGTGACCGAGCCCGCCTGACAGGTTCTTTCATTCCGCCGTATTCTCGCGCTCGCGCACTGCGTCGGCGAAAGCCAGGGCATCGCGATTGATCCCGACATTGTGCACACGAAAAATCGAAGCACCCTTCAACCGCAGGATGACGCTGGTTGCAGCTGTGCCAACGTCCCGCCCTTCGTCGCTTTCGCCGACCAGGTGATGGGCAAGCCTCTTGCGCGAGGTGCCGACGAGCCATGGAAAACCAAGAGCGCGCAGTTCGCCGAAGCGAGCCATGAGTTCAAGGTTCTCCTCTCCGCTCTTGGCGAAAGCGAAGCCTGGGTCCAGCACGATGCAGTCGTCCGGAATGCCGGCGTTGCGCGCGATCTCCAGCGATCTGTTCAGGAACAGGAACTGGTCGGCGATTACATCGGCCAACTTTTTCCGGTCGCGCCCGGTGTGCATGATGACGAGGCCAGCGCCGGCTTCCGCTGCGACGTGCGCAATGTCGGGTTCGCGCTGCAGGCCGTGTACGTCGTTGACGATATGTGCACCCGCCGCGACCGCGAGACGCGCCGTCTCGGCCCGATAGGTGTCAACCGAAACGATGCAGTCGCCGTCCGACGACAGCGCCTCGATGATCGGGAGGATACGCGATTGTTCCTCAAGCGCCGAAACGCTGCCGGCGCCGGGCCTGGTGGACTCGCCCCCGACATCAATGATCGCCGCGCCCTCGCCGATCATACGCCGTGCCTGTTCGAGTGCCCGCTCCGGCCGATCGAATTCTCCACCGTCGGAAAAACTGTCCGGCGTAACGTTCAAGATCCCCATCAGTAACGATCTCGCACCAAGATCGAGATACCGTCCATGAGCAAGTTGCCAACGGTTCATCGGGCGAGCGCGGCGAGCATCGACGCCACGCCTCCCTGGTGATCGCTCGGACATAGTCCGCCGGGTGCATTCTCGCGAGGGATGCTGAGCTCCATGCCGCGCAATACCGCAGTTGGTGTCGTGGTCATCGTCATTGTGGAATTCGCGTCGTATT
The DNA here is from genome assembly GCF_020165475.1 of Mesorhizobium sp. BR1-1-15. Classification (NCBI taxonomy): domain Bacteria; kingdom Pseudomonadati; phylum Pseudomonadota; class Alphaproteobacteria; order Hyphomicrobiales; family Phyllobacteriaceae; genus Mesorhizobium; species Mesorhizobium sp. BR1-1-15. The sequence continues at coordinate 62,607 of NZ_JAIUIF010000009.1, forward strand.
CGATCTTTCGGTCGCCCAGGCTATCATAACCCCACAGTGCGAGAAGCGAATGTTCGGGCGCCGCAGGGTGTGCGAGAGCCGCCGAGGAAGGAACCACGGAGATGGCAATGGCAATTTCGATTTTCGGCTGGTGTCGTCAGTTCGGGCCAGAGATTAACGGAGCCATCGCTGCATAGGCGTCTGCCTCAATGAGTATGGACGGATTCACTCATGCGCAATATGTATGAGGATTAAGCCTGCCGTGGCGCTCACATTTTTGCCCGCATCGCTAAGGCAAGTAATGCTCGTTCAATGACGCTGCTAACGCCGCCCGCCTAAGTGTCGATATCAGGGGATCTGGTCAATGACCGACAACAAGTCAGACGTTACCAAGGATTGGCAAGCGACGCAGGGCCAGAAGTCCTCCGCCACGCGTCTTCGTCTTTTCGCCGCACTCTCGTGGATCGTCGCCATTGGCGGCGAAATCTACGGGATTATGCTGCTTCGCCAGAACAAATTCGATCAGGCACACCTGCCGCTGATCATCGGCCTTCTGGTCGGCATCGCGATTTTCGCAATCGCCGGCAACTTGCTGTGGAAGGCGGCAAACAGGCATGATCCGGCCCGTGCATCCGACACGGCCAGGTTCTTCTTCCAAAACCAGCTCGGCGCAATCATCACGCTGATTGCCTTTCTCCCGCTGGTTTTCCTGATCCTCACCGACAAAAACATGGATCCGCGGACCAAGAAGGTTGCCGGCGGCGTCGGCGCTGCGCTGGCCGTGCTCGCGACGGTCATGGGGATCAGCTTCAAACCCCCGTCGGTCGAACAATACACCCAGGATATGAACGTATGCGCAGCCCAGATCAAGTCGGGGCAGCCCACCACCGCCTGTTCCCCCGACGTCGCCGCTCAGGCGCAGGCGATCGCGACGGACACCGCGGCGGTGGCGGCGGCGACGCGAGACGCGAGCCACCCCGCAGGTCAGGATGTCGTCTACTGGATCGCGCCCGAAAACGGAGCCGCGAAGTCCACCGAGCCGCATGTTTTCCACCTCTGCGCAGGCGTGAGTCCGCTGAAGGACAAGACCGTGAATAGTGGCTCCGTGACGGAAGCCTACGCACAGAACGCCGTCCGCATCACGAAGCAGATCGATATGGAACAGAAGCAGTGCGGGTTCACTGCCACAACCAGCACCAATTGAACCTGCCTGCGCTCGATCGCGTCCAGCCGTTGGTCTTGTCGAGAGAATGGCGCGCAAGCGCAGATTCAGTATCGACTCGCCGGAGCAACGCTATTGGGCATGGCTCAGAGCCCTAGCAGTCCGCATCGCGTTGCTTGCCAACAGTGACGGCCCGATGTCTCGGTCGAGCGTAAAGCGCTCGCAACGCTCGCCGTCGGACTCATCGATGAAGCTCTCGACATGTTTGAATCCAAGCTTCGCAAATATCCGCACCGAGGCAAAATTGCGCGCCGCCGCTTCGCCCGTCACCCGTTCAAGCGCCAGAGTTTCGAAAGCGTAGCGGAGAACTTCGCGCGCCGCCTCGCTGCCCAGTCCGTGCCCCCAATGCGCACGCGCGAGCACAAATCCCAATGCGGCTGCCTTGGCGTCGGTTGCGCCGAAGGACAGGGTTATTGTCCCGATCGCTTCCGAAACTCCTACTTGATCTATGGACCACTGGATCGCCGTACCGTCAGCGAAACGCTGACGCGAACGGGCGAACCATCGCTCGCCCGCGCTTATGTCGTCGGGAACAGGATCGCCGGCAAGAGAGGCGGATTCGACATCCGTCGCGCGCGCAAACCATGCCGGGATATCCCGTTTTCTCGGCGCCCGAAGCACGAGCCTTGGTGTCGTGAGCTTGGGAAATCGGACAGTTTCCATCGAAGCATTTTCCACCTGAGGCGGCGCCAATGATAGCCGGAAAGCGGCAATCATAAGCAGCCGGCAAGCCCCCCGGAAAGCCGTCGGCAAGGCAGGCCGTCAACCCGCCAGGCGTCGGTCGCGCGATATGGACAGTCCCGCGAGAAGCGGAGCGTACGCGGCGAGCCTGCGGGATACGAATTCCGTGAAGAGCCGCACGCGCTTCGTCTTGCGTGTCTCCCCCTGCGTGAGAAGCCAGAGCGTTCCGTACATGTGCAGGTCGGTACCCGGCACCCTCACCAGCAGGGGGTCGGCATCTCCGACGAAGCACGGCAGTGTCGTGATCCCGAGCCCTTGCCGTACCGCAACGATCTGTGCCTCGGCGTCCGTGGTCCTGAATGGAACCTCCGTGGTGCGAACCTCGCCCTCGCGAGCCCAGTCCGGAATTCCATGAATGCTTATGACGATCCACCGGACGGGATCGGGCGCGCCCGCATGCCAGGCGGCAAGTCGATCGCGGGACATATAGACGCCGCCGAACAACTCTGGCCCCTTCAGGCCGTGAAGATTGAGCGGCAGGGTTTTGCGGTCATAGACGACGCGGATCGCCACGTCGGCCTCTCGGTTGGTCAGATTTGCCAGCTCCCCGGACGACAAGACGTCCATCTCGATGTCCGGATGCAGACGCGCGAACTCGGCGAAATCAGGCATGAGCAGGTGTGTCGCAAGGGTCGGAGCCAATGTCACCCGCAGAAGCCCGCGCACGCTCTGGTCGCGCCCGAAGACGCGTGTCTCCAACTGGTGCGACGACGCTTCCATCTGGTTCGCGAGCTCGAGCACCTCCTCGCCCGCAGCCGTCAGGCGGTAGCCCGAAGGCAGCTTTTCGAACATCTGCGCCCCAAGGCGTTCCTCGAGCTGTGCAACGCGTCGCAGCACGGTCGAGTGGTTCACACCGAGGCGCTCGCCGGCGGCCCGCACCGAGCCTCCGCGCGCCACGGCCAGAAAATAGCGAACATCATCCCAGTCGATCATGGCGCGATCCCGCACCGCGCGGTGCGCTTTCCAAAGCCCGTATCCAACGCAGTCGTACAGCAGTGTGGGCGGTTATCATAGCTTATGTCGACGAGCGCGGCCCAATTCCGAACGACGGACACCGATTCGTCGCGGCTGGCGGCAGTCGTCCGACCGGATCGATTTTGCACCACCGATGTGCGCACTTCCGCACTCAAAGCCTGACCCCTGCAGACTTATTTCCAGGCTCTCGGGGTTCTTCCCGAACGATCAAAGGCAGAGCCTGGAAGGAAAAGTCATGGGAAAGCTAAACGGGAAGGTTGCAGTCATCACCGGCGGCGCTACCGGCATCGGCCGCGCCGCGGCAAAGCGCTTCATCGAGGAGGGCGCCTTCGTCTTCATCTTCGGCCGCCGGCAGGAAACGCTCGACGCGGCTCTGGCCGAGCTCGGGCCAAATGCCCGCGCGGTGACGGGCTCGGTCTCGGATGAGGCCGACCTCGACCGACTCTACGCGACGGTGAAGGCCGAGCGCGGAACCCTCGACATTGTCTTCGCCAATGCCGGGGCGGGAAGCCAGCTTGCGCTCGGCGAGATCACCGCCGAGCACATCGACGAAACCTTCGACACCAATGTGAAGGGTACGATCTTCACTGTCCAGAAGGCGCTGCCGCTGATGGGCCAAGGCGGTTCGATAATCCTGACCGGATCGAGCGCCGGCACCACGGGCGCCCCGGCAATGAGCGCCTACAGCGCGAGCAAGGCGGCAGTGCGCAACCTCGCGCGGACCTGGGCGGAGGACCTGAAGGGCACCGGCATCCGGGTCAACGTGCTGTCGCCCGGGGCGACCGCCACCGAACTCGCGAAAGAAGCGCTGGGCGAGGAGGGCCAGAAGGTCTTCGCCGCGATGACACCGCTCCAGCGAATGGCTGATCCGGCGGAGATCGGGGCCGTCGCCGCCTTTCTCGCGTCGTCGGACAGCAGCTTCATGACCGCCAGCGAGGTCGCCGTCGACGGCGGCCTTGCGCAACTCTGAGGCGCCACGCCCGGCCGGCACTCCATTCAATTAACCAGCGCCGTTGAGGGCCGGGAATCGACATCAACACGGATCGGAGAAGTATTATGAGCTATGCGATTGTAGGATTCGGTAAAATAGGCCAGGCCCTCGCGCAGGCCTTCGCCCGTAAGAACATCAAGGTGGCCGTCGCAAGTCGCCGGCCGCCCGAGGCATTGGCGCCGCAGGCTCGGGCGATTGGACCCACGGTCATTGCCAAGTCGCTGCGGGATGCGCTCGAGGCCGACACAATCATCTTGGCGGTCCCGTTCTGGGAGCATCGCGAGGTCGCGAAAGCCCTGCCGAACTGGGAAGGCAAGACGGTCATCGACGCGATGAACACTTTTGGAGTTCTCCCCGAAGAGCTGGACGGTCTGCCGTCCTCCGCCTTCGTCGCGAAGGCGTTCACCGGCGCCAAGCTCGTCAAAGGGTTCAATCACCTGGCTGCGGCCACCCTGGCTGCCGATCCGATCGTCGAGGGCGGCCACCGGGTCGTCTTTCTGTCTGGTGACGACGAGGACGCGACCGCCGCCGTGGCGGCCTTGGCCAAACAACTCGGGTTCGCACCCGTCAAGCTGGGAAAGCTCGACGAGGGTGGCGCGCTTGTGCACGCACGCGGCCGCACCTGGGGCCACCTCATCTTCCAGGATTTGTTCAAGAAGGAGCAGTAGTCAATCTACAACCGCGTGATCAACGCCGAGACCTGGTCGCGCGCTAACTTCTTCGAGCAGCGCGCGACCGAATATTTGAAGACCACAAGGTCGCGAAGGCTGGGGTGGGCCTAACGGCGTATAGGCGCCGTTCGAAGAGCGGGGAGCGGTCAAGCCTGCGCCATGCGGCGGCCGCAATTGGTCGTAGAGCTTTGGGCTGCGGACTAACCGATTGCGCCGGCAGCAATGCCATGCGGCGGCGCAAAAAGGCACTTGGTTGCTGGGCAACGCCCTAAAAGGGCGGAAGTACCGCGGTCACTCTAATGATCCCTGACCAGCTGCATGAAAGCCTCTATCGGACGTAGCGTTTGGCGAACCTTCAGACACGCCGCGAAGGATTGCGTGAACGGCTTGTGATCCGAGATCGAAAGCGCCGTCAAACGATCGTCCGGAAGGTACTCGGTCCTGGAAACAATACCGGCGCCAAGGCGGCTATGGCACGGTCCACGGGCGGGCCCATCGGCGCTTCACGGTTCGGCCACAGCACGATGCCATCATATTGCTTGGCGATCCACGTATCGATCACCTGGCCCATCTTGTTGTCGTCGAACTCGGCGTCGATCACCTCCAGTTCGATATTCGGATGGCGCTTGGCTTCCCAGGCGGCGGTGTCGGCGAGGCTGATCAGCCAGGGATGATTGAAGCCATGGACGACCAGGCCGATGCGATATTTCTTGCTGGCGTCGAGCACCGGACCTTCAGGCAACGGCAGATAATCCGTGAAAGGCGCCTTGATCTGCAGCTTGCTGTAAGGGCCGACGAAGCTGGCGCCCATGCCCGGCTTCCAGACGAATCCGCCGGCGAGGTCGCCGACCGGATAGACGTTGAGATAGTCCCGGAAACCGTCCTTTTCGAACAGCGCACTGACGTCGGCATTCGATATGCCCGCCTTGGCTTCGTCGGAGTATTTCTTGATCAGGCCATTGAGAACGGCGTGGACGGAGTCTTCGGCGAAGGCCGGAACTGTCGTCAGCGGTGCAGCAGCGAGAACGGAAAGCGCCGCGGCTGTCTTCAGCAGATGGCGACGTGATAATTTCAGCATTTTAGGTCTCCTCCATATTTGCTTTCAGCCCGGGATATATCCCGACAAGTTCAAGTCACTCCTCCTTCCACCAGGATGTGGACGTAGCCGTCCGACACCTTGGTTTCGTAGGTCTTCAGCCGCTCGGTAACGGGCGGTGAAAGCGGTGTGCCGGTGGGGATGTGGAACAGTCCCTAATGCAAAGGACACTCCACCGTCTGGCCGTCGATATAGCCTTCCGAAAGGAAGGCGTGGGCGTGCGTGCAAATGCCTGAAGTGGCGTAGAACTTGCCGGCAAGATTAAAGATGGCGATACATACCCCCTGGTGCTCGATGCGCGTCGCATCGTCGACAGGAAGACTGTCGGCACGGACCGCCTGGATCCACTGCCTGCTTTCTGGATTAGTCTGCGCGTCCATGCGCCTCCCCATATCCGTTTGTTTCGTTTATTTTCGTTCTCTTTCCTTCGCTCGCAAATTCATTGTGGGAATAGAGATATCGATGAACCCCATGCCGAGTGATCGACCACAGGCAAGCAATCGCCGAAAATACGGCTGCATGGCAGCCGGACGCGGCGATATGTCAGGCACGGAGATCTATCGGAGGGTTCGAACCGGTCGTGCCCGAGACAATGCGCGAAGCGCCAATCTGGTGATCAGAAACAATGCCCTCACGTCCATCGCGATGCGAACGGCCGGAGGGGCCTGCAATTCGTGCACGGAACGCTCCAAAGGAGCCGGAAACGCGAACTTGGAAGCGGGCTGCCAAGGCAGCATCAAGCCGGCAATTGGCGACGATAGTGACTTGCTAGCTCGCTTCGAGATGGAAAAATCGTCTGGGGCAGATGTACCAAAACACTGATCCCGTATGCCGAAGATCGTGGACCGTGAATGGCTCTAGCGGTAACCTTCCTTCTTCGCCCGAACGTTTCCTCGGAGATGGAGTCAGCGGGAAGCGTCATCAGAAACGTCCGTAGTCGATCACGCTGCTCTGGCTGCGCGAGCTTGCGATCGAGATATTCCACCCGCTGTTCTTCGAGCTTGGCCAGCCTCGCCTGCTCGGCACGCCGCTGGCGGGCAATCTCCACGATCCGTGCCCGCTCGTGGGTGAAGCGGAACACGTTTGTTCGTTCAGATCGCGGCGAGCGCGATCTTTCGCAAATCGTCGGCGTAGAGTTCCGGCGTTTCCCAGGCCGGAAAATGCCCGCCACGCGGAAAGACGGTGTAACTCTGCACATTGTAGAGCCGCTCGGCCCGCTCGCGCGGCGCGAGCGCCAGATCATGTGGCCACATCGCGACGGCGGTGGGGACATGCACGAAGTCATCTGCCCGCAGCGGCGGCCGCAGCCGGGCGGCATCGTAATAGTAGCGGACAGACGACCCGATCGTGTTGGTCATCCAGTAGATCATCAGGGTGTCAATCAAGGCTTCGAGGGGCCAGACAGAGAAGACGTCGCCATCGCAGTCCGTCCAGGCCCGGAATTTCTCGACAATCCACGAGGCTAGGCCAACAGGACTGTCGGCAAGCCCAAAGGCGAGAGTTTGTGGCCTCGAGCTCTGGATCGCCTGATAGCCCCCTTCCTCCCGGCTCCACAGTTGGAGGCGCTCGTCATAGTCGATCTCGGCCTTCGACAGGGGCGATGCATCTTCTGGAATCGGCTTCGGCGCGACCGCCGAGACATGGAGAGCCAGCAAACGCGCCGGATACCGAAGCGCTATCCGGGTGGCAAGGCCGGAGCCGATGTCAGTCCCGGCCACGAGGAACCGCCCATAGCCCAGCATCGTCATCAACTTCGGATAGAGGTCGCTGGGCTCCGCCTCGTAGGGCCGGGTTAGCCTGTCCGAGTAGCCGAAGCCGGGCATGGTGGGGATCACGACATCGAATGCCGGCGTTCCCTGGGTAAGCAGCGGTGCTATACGCTGAAACTCCACGAAGCTTGACGGCCAGCCGTTCATCAGCAGTAGCGGGATCGATCCCCTTTGGCCGCTGCGAAAATGCAGAAAGTGTATGCCATGGCCGTCGACCGTCGTCCGGAAATGGGGAAGCTGGTTAAGCCGGTCTCGTCGCTGCGCCCAGTCATAGCCGTCACGCCAGAAATCGATGAACTGGTTGAGGACGCCGCGCTCGGTTCCCATGGTCCAGTCGTCAGTTACCGCGTCGGCCCAACGCGTCCGTGCGAGGCGGCTACGAAGGTCAGCGGCCTGGTCCGCATCATAGGGAATCTGGAAGGGAGTGATCATGATCGATTCCTTGGCTGTAGTGCAGCGGAGGGCTGATGTCGGTGGTTCAGCCGATATCGACGTTCATAGCGAAGTTCCAGGTGCCGGCGCCGTTTTTGGCGAGGCCAATCATCATCAAACCGAGCGCCTCCACCGTCTGGGCCATGTGCAAGCCGCCCACGTCGAGCGGACGCAGCCCGAGACTTTCGAGGAACGTCGAGACGCGCGCTTTCGCCTCCGCATCGTCGGCTGCGATGAACGCGTCGAGCCGTCCACCCTTCGCAAGCACGTGACCAAAGATCGTGTTGAATGCCTTCACAACATGCGCGCCGGCGGGGAGGCCCTTTGCGGTCTCCTGCGCGCCGGAACTGCCGTGGGGCGTGACGAGGCCCGAGAGGTCGGGGGCAACCGGGTTGGCGATGTCGACGATCACCTTGCCATCGAGCGCTTTCCCAAAGTCGGCTACCGCCGCCGCGGCACCGCTGTACGGCACGGCGAGGATGACGATGTCGCCCGCGGGGGCGGCGCCGTATGTCCCGGTGGTCGCTCCGACTCCAAGTTGGTCGACGAGCACCCGCGCCTTGGCGGGGTCGCGGCTGACAACCTCGACGGTATGTCCGGCCTTGGCGGCACGGCCCGCGATCGCGGCGGCCATGGCTCCTGAGCCGATGATGCTGATAGTGCTCATGTGTTGTCTCCTTGTGAGTTGGGTGGACGGATCACGGGATCGCGATACGATCCGCCGGGAAGTAATGGCCGTTGTCGAGGTCCTCGAGCAGGCCCGGCTGAGCTGGCTCCCAGCCGAGCGTCTGGCGGGTGATGGCGTTGGACGCCGGAAGGTCCAGCGTGACCAAGTTCGCGAGAAAGCCGAAGAAGCCCGGCAACATCAGTACGTCCGCAGGGATGGGCACAGCAGGCATGCCCATACGGCTGCCAATGGCCTCAGCGATCTCGCGGAACCGGATGCCCTCGCTCTCAATCCCGTGCCAATATTTGCCAGCCGGCCCCTTCTCCAGCGCCAGGCGGAACAGGGAGGCCAGGTCGCGGGCATGCACAGCCGGCCAGAGGTTCGCGCCGTCTCCGGGGTAACCGATTACGCCCTTCTCCTTCGCGAGACCGATCAGCAGCTGGAGGAAGCCGGCATCGGTCGTGCTGTGCGCGATGGGAGGAATTCGGACGACCGAAGACCGCACGCCCCGTCCCGCTAAGCCGATCACGGCGAGTTCCACGGCGTTGCGAACCCGCAGGGTGCCCTTGTATGCTTCGCCGCCGGGAAGAGCCGGATCTTCCTCGGTGGCTGGCCGGCCCAGGCCTTCCCACCCCGGCGAGCCGATGCTCCCTGAGACGACGAGCGGCTTTCCGGTCCCCGCCAGCGCCTCGCCGTAGGCGAGCATGATCTGGAGCTCCGCGGCTGCCACGGCGTCGATCCCGCCGGAGGGCAGCAGGTCTTGCCGGTGCGCGACGTGGATGACGCCGTCGGACTCCGCCGCCGCGACCTTGAGCCCATCGAGGTCGGTGATATCCCCGCGACGTACCTTGGCGCCGAGTGCCGATACCGCAGTCGCGGACGTGTCCGACCGGGCCAGGCCAATGACCTCATGTCCGGCCGCGATGAGCTCGGGGATGACATACGAACCGATATGGCCGGTCCCGCCAGTAACGAAAACGCGCATGCTGCTGCTCCTTGGGTAATGTGATGCGAGACGTGGTGCCGCGGGCTCAGCCGAGGAGGCTGACGCGGATTGAGAAGTTGGTGTGTTTGACGGAGTGGGTCATGAGGCCCAGCCACAGCATGCAGGCGTGCTCCAGCGTTCGGGCCATAATCAGCCGCCCGGTATCCATCGGACGTAGTCCGAGGCTGTCGATGAACGCCGAGACGCGCGCCTTCGCTTGAGAGTCGTCCCCGGCGATGAACACGTCCAATGGATGGCCCCCGATTGGACCGGCAGCCAAGACCCGGGCGTTCTGGGTGTTGAACGCCTTGACGATAGTGGCATTGGCAGGAGCAACCTTGGCGATCTCCTGCGCGCCGAAACTGTCTTCAGGAGTCAAGAAACCCGTGAAGTCGGATTTGATGGGGTTGGTGATGTCGACAATGAGCTTGCCTGCCAGCTTTTCGCCGTACTGCTTCACCACGTCGAGAACGGCCGAATAGGGAACCGCCAGGATGACAATGTCCCCGACCGGAGCGGCGCCAAACGTTCCGGTCGTCGCGCCGGCTCCGACCTGCTCGGCCAGCGCCCGCGACTTGGCACCGTCGCGGCTCATCACCTCGACGGTCCGGCCTTGGCGGCGAGGTCGCCGATCGCTGCGGTCATACCGCCTGACCCGATGATGCTGATAGTGCTCATGTTCATTTTCCTTGCGGGGCGGGCAGCGCCTTTGTTGCCATTTGTGCAGACGCACTCTATTTAGTGGTTCACCGATCCGCTTAGTAACCGGATCATCGATCCACATATACGGATCACTGATCCACTTATCAAGGCATCTCATGCGAGCCGACGCAAAAAAAAATTACCGCCATATCCTCGCGGTCGCGCGTGACGTCGTCGCCGAGCACGGTATCAATGCATCCATGCGCGATATCGCCCGTCGGGCCGAGGTCGGGTTAGCCACGCTGCTTCGTCATTTCCCGACGCGAGAAGCCCTGTTCGAGGCGCTGCTGTGTACGAATCTGGACGCACTGACTCAGAGGGCAGATGAACTCGAAACCTCGGATTCGCCTGACGAAGCGCTCATCTCCTGGTTCCAGGAGTGGTTGGCGTTCGCCCAAAGCTATAGGGGCGTCGTCGCCATGATGGCCGCCGCCCACACGAATCCGAACTCCGCTCTTTACGCTTCATGCGCAGCGGTGCACTCGGCCAGCGCGCGACTGCTGCTCCGCGCACAGGCCGAAGGCGCGGCGCGGCCCGACATGAATGGGGATGACCTGTTCGCCCTGATGACGGCGCTCGGCTGGGCGGTCGACCAACCCTCATTCGCGCCGCGGGCCGATCATCTCTTTCGCATCATTACGGGCGCCATCCTGGCGAACCCGTCGACCGGATCGGCTTCTGCTGCGCTCGACCGTCAAAACTAAGTATTCATCATACTGCTGACGAGAGGCGGAGCACTTCATCGTTTGCTTCCAAGCATCACCTCGGCCGCACGCATCGGATAGTGCTCGATCCGATGCGTGCATCGTGTCCCTGCCGGTGGGGACGTCATGTTCATCAGTCAAACTTGACCAGGTCCTTGAAGACCAGCCGGCCCCAGTTGTTCCTGCGCGCCTGCACGAGCAGTCGCCTTCGGAAAGCCCGCCTAGCTTTATCGGCGCAAAGCCGAGATTTTCCGCGAGCGTACCAATCTGCGCCGCGGCGTCTTCATCATCGCTCGCCAGGATTATGACTCTCCTGCCGCCCTTTACGGCCGGATCCTGGTCAAGGATGGCAGCGATCAAATGATTGAAACCCTTGACCAGTTTGCACCTGAGAAGGCCTGCTCAATGAACTTGGAAGACGGCTGTCAGAGTTGGGCTAGGCCGCCGTCGACCGCTACCTCGCTGTCATGAAGCTGCTGTCCGATGAGGCGAGGAAGGGTGCCGCCGCCCCGAGCTCTGCCGGATCGCCCATGCGCTGAAACGCAGTCATTGAGCCGTAAGCCTTCAAGCCGTCCTCTCCGAGCGCTTCGGTCGTGAGTTCGGTCGCGATACAAGCGGGAATAGCTGCAAAGTCCAAGCTGAAACGTGAGTGTACCGCTTCTCAGGCCGCATACGGAACGGCCGGTTTCGGAATCGCCGTGCACACTTCTGACCGACGACAATGGGGCTGCCGGCTTGCGAGTTGAGCCGCCTCTCCTTAGGGCCGCCATCTGTCAGGTTACGATCACCAGAAGGCGCAAGCGAACAGAGTGATTGAAAAGGAACTCGATTTCCTGTCGCGAACGAACTCGGTCGCATCGCGCGCCAATTTGCTGTCCGGGATCTTGATCCTGGAAATCACGTTACCATTCATTATTCTGCTCCATCAATTCTCGAGAACGGCCTGGGGCGTATTCCGAAAGCTGATGGCCATTCGGTTGTAGCTGTTCATCAGGCTGATCGCGATCGTCAGGTCGACGAGCTGCTTTTCATCGAAGACGGCACGCACGGCTTCATAGGCGGCGTCCGGAACCCCGGTCTGTGCAACATTGGTCACGCTCTCGGCCCAGCGAAGCGCGGCGCGCTCTCTCTCGCTGAACAGGCTGCCGCCTTCCTGCCAGGCTTGCACCAGCGCGATCTTCTCGATCTTCACGCCCTTCTTGACGAGGTCACGCGTGTGCATGTCAAGGCAATAGGCGCAGTTGTTGATCTGGGAGACCCGCAGATAGACGAGCTCGACCAGTTCGGCAGGCAAGCCGCTCTGGAGAACATAGCCGTAGACGGTGCCGAGCGCCTTGGCGCCGCTCGGGGCGATCTGGTTGTAGTCGAGCCTCTTGGCCATCGTTCCGATCCGTTCAATTGAGGGGAGTAGTGAGGGCCTTGTCGTCGGAATCGACGACGAAGACCGCAAGCAGCTTCGCCGGCCTGGTCTTGCTGGCGTTGCGGCTAACCGAATGGGTTGCGTTGGGCAGCTCCGACCAACTCTCGCCCGCTTTGTAAATGCGGGTCTCGCCATCGTTCACCTTGGACTCGATCTCGCCCGAGACGACATAGGCGAAGATAAAGGCGGACCTGGCATGCCGGTGCGGCTGGGAAGCGGCGCCCGGCGCATAATCGACCTCGACCACGGCCATCGATTTGCCGGGGATGTTCGGGATCACTTGCTCGAACTTCGGCGTGACCGTCTCCGATTGGTCGTCCTGCGCCCAGGCCGGCCCGACGATGGCAATCGCGGCGCAGGCGGCGGTGAAAATGGCACGAATTCGCATTGGCATCTCCTTGCACGGATAGATGCCGGCGAATCGGGCCAGGAAAAAGCACCAAGAACGCAAAAAAATCGTGTACTGAGGCTTCATGAGCAAGCCGCTGGACCTGGATTTGGATCGCGCCGCCAAGACTTCCCTTGCGGAGCAAATTCGCAAGGGCGTGGCCGTCGCAATCGAGGAAGGCGTTCTGGAATCAGGCGCACGGTTGCCCTCATGGCAGGACTTGGCGGCGCAGCTGGGTGTCGCGCGCGGCACCGTCCGGACCGCCTATGAGAAGCTCGCGGCCGCCCAGTTGATCGAGGCAACGCCAGCTGAGGGAACGCGCGTCGCACAGCGCCCCCGCACCGTCGCGAAATCCGAGCCGGTGCCGGATGAAGGCTCCTTCATGCGGATTTATCAGGAGATGACGCAGGGTCCCCGGATCTTCCAGATGGGCATCCCCGCAAGCGATATCTTCCCCGCCACCTTGTTCGCGCGGATACGCGCGCACGCCATCCGCGCCGAAGCCGCTGCCGCCGCCCTCTACCCCGATCCTCGCGGCGAACTCGAGTTGAGGCGGGAAATCGCTGGCTACCTCGCCGTAGCACGGGGCATCATCTGTCTGCCGTCGCAGGTCATTATCACTGGAGGTTTCGGTGCGGGGCTCGGCCTGGCGCTATCCGTTCTGAAGCTGGCGGGGGAGACCGCCTGGATCGAGGAGCCCAGTTTCCCATGGACCCGAAAGGGGCTCGAACTCGCCGGTTTGTCTCTCGCTCCGGTCCCGGTCGATTGCAACGGCATCGATCTCGATGACGCACTGTGCCAGCATCCGACCGCGAAGCTTGCCCTGGTCACACCGGGTCAACATGCGCCGCTCGGCTCGACCTTGTCGCTCGAGCGGCGCCTGCGCCTGCTCGAATGGGCAGCTTCGACCCAGGCCTGGGTGATCGAAGACGATTATCTGAGCGAGCTTCAGCTGACCGGCAGGGCCGCGCCGGCGCTCGCGTCGCTCGACCGCGACGGGCGCGTCATTCACATCGGGTCCTTCAGCAAGACAATCAGCCCGACCCTTCGGCTGGGTTTCGCGATCGTGCCGGCCAGCCTCGTATGCGCTTTCGCTGAAGTCGCGGCGTGCTTAGCGCCCGCCCCGGGACCGGCAGTGCAGCTCGCGACCGCCGAATTCATGCGGGAGGGCCACTATATTCGCCATCTCCGCCGCACGAAGCGGGCCTATGTCGCAAGGCGCGCGACGTTGCTCGAGCAGCTTTGGGCGAATGTGAATGCCGACCAGATTGCAACGCCGGGCCTGGCCGTGCTGCTGAAGCTGCCGAGGGAAATATCGGACATTGCGGTGGCGCGCGAGGTTTCGGCCTTCGGGATGTCGCCCGCAGCGCTCTCCGCGTGGTATGCGTCGCCCGCCACTGCCGAATCCGGCCTCTTGCTCGGGGTCGCCACCACGCCGGGCAAGAACCTGGCAAAATCCTGTGATCGGCTCTTCGAGGCGATTAGGCGGATCGACGGCGGACAGCCGATTTGAGACTGCTCCAAGTAAGACGTTGCTAGGCAGCGACACTCGTTGAAACAAGCGACCACTGAACGAGGCCGTCTATGGTAACGCGAATCTTCGCCGGCAGCGCCTTTGTCTGCGGCCACAGGACGCTGATCGGCAGTTCGCCGCCTGACAGGCCCTCCAGGACAATCTGAAGGGCCCCGTCTTGAAGATCGCCTTCCACCATCCATGACGGAAGTTGCGTCAGACCGTGTCCTGCCTTAGCGGCCATTAGCACCGTCTCGAAATCCTGCAGTTCATGCTTGACGGGGACGGCCTGCCGCGCTGTCGAGCCGTCGGGTTGCTTCATCAGCCAGGCGATGCGGTTGCCTTGCCGTCGTCCGACGATGCAATCGTGTCCGGCAAGATCGCTCCAGGATCGCGGAACGCCCCGCCGTGCGAGATAGCCAGGTGCTCCGACTATCACCGTCTGCTGGACCCCAATCTGTCGCGCGACGAGGTCGGTCGAATCCTCAAGATTGCCGATACGCACGGCGAGGTCGATGTTTTCGCCGATCAGGTCGACCCGCCGGTCGGTGAAGCTGACATTGAGGTTCAGCGCCGGATAGCGTTTCGCAACCCCTAACAGTACGGGCATGACGTGCAGTCGACCGAACGCCGTCGGGAGATCGATGCGGACTTCGCCGCCAGGCGTGTCCCGCGCGAGCGCGAGGGCGCTCTCGCCACGCTCAAGTTCGTCGAGTGCCGCGACGCAGTGCTCCAGCCAGGCCTCTCCGGCAGGCGTCAAGGTCAGGCGGCGAGTCGTCCGGTGGAGCAGCTTGGAGCCCAAGCGCGCCTCCAGACGCGACACCGCCCGGCCGATCGCGGACTTGGCCATGCCCATTTCCGCCGCAACCGCGGTGAAACTACCGAGCCGAATAACGGCTACGAATTCGGCGATGCCATCGAAACGCGAGTTCATCCGCCTATTGTAGCTTCAGACGCAATAGTGAGTCCACCAGGCCGGCACTAATCTGCTGAGGAGTATCCCTTTATATCGTCTGGAGCTTTAATTCTCCACAGGAGCCGCCCCATGCCCTCTCTATTCGATTCCTTCGATCTAGGTCCCGTCCACCTCACGAGCCGCATCGTCATGCCGCCGATGACGCGCACCCGCACCTCCGAGGGTGCTCTTCCGACAGATGGCGACCTCCCGAACGAACTGACCGTCAAATATTACGGTCAGCGAGCTAGCGCCGGCCTGATCATCTCCGAAGTCAACGACGTGGATCAGTCCAGCCACGGCTACGCGCGGATTCCCGGGATTCACTCCGAAGCCCAGAAGCAGGCCTGGCGCCCGGTGACCGAAGAGGTTCATCGTCAGGGCGGCACCATCTTCATGCAGCTATGGCATGTCGGCCGACTGGCGCATTCCTCGCTTCTGCCGAACGGCCAGGCGCCAGTGGGCGTGACCGCGGAACAGGCCGTCGGCTCAGAGGTGTTCGCCCATGGCCCGGACGGCCGGTTGCGCTTCATGGCGGCAGAGACGCCGAGGCCGCTCAGCACCGAGGAAGTGACGGCCATGGTGGGAACCTTCGCCAAAGCCGCCGCCAATGCGCGGGAGGTCGGGTTTGACGGCATCGAGATCCATGCCGCCAACGGCTATCTGATCGAGCAGTTCATGAACTCGGTGCTCAACACCCGTACCGACCGCTACGGCGGCGGCAGCATGGAAGATCGTGCGCGCTTCCTGATGGAAGTCGTCGACGCGGTCGTGGCGGAATTCGGCGCGGGACGCGTGGGGGTTCGCCTCTCACCGTTCGGCAAATATGGTTCAATGCCCGCTGATCCGCTCGTCGAGGAGACGTTCCTGTACATCGTCGAGCAGCTCGGGCGCCGTGGCGTGGCCTATGTCCATCTGCTCTACGAACTGCTGCCCGACGGCAACATGGAATCGGCCACATTCGAGGCGCGCCATCTCGACCACGACATGCTCGCCAAGGCGCGAGCGTCGTTCCCCGGCGCGTTCATCTGGTGCGGCGGCTTCAATGACGTCGAGCGCGCCCAGGCAGCGCTCGATACCGGGCTGGTGGACCTGATTGCCTTCGGCAGGCCGTATATCGCGAACCCGGATCTCGTCGAGCGTCTTCGGAGCGGCTGGCCATTGGCCGTAGCGGACCGGTCCGTCTATTACACCCGCAATGGCGAGGTGGGGTACACGGACTTCCCCACCTATTCGAAGAATGGCGCCGCAAGCAGGGCCGCCTGACACGACGATAGGCCGAGCAGGAGTCCGGCGCAGCGCCACGCACTCCTGCCGGTCGAGACGACCTCCATAGGTTCCGGCGGAGTCGCCCTGTGCCCGCGCAGATCCTGGATCTGGGTGCGCCTGACCGCCCTTCTTTCACTACAGGCAGAAACATCATGACAAAGCGAACATTTCTCGTCACCGGCGCCAGCAAGGGCATCGGCCGCGCGCTCTCGGCGCGGCTCGCCGCCGCCGGTCATCACGTTGTCGGCATCGCTCGTGGCGATGATCCAGCGGACGAGCTTGGCGTGAAGGCCATCGCGAAATGGAGGAGCAGCCCGCCTCGAGGCCATTGGCAGGAGGCGGGCGTGAGGATTAAATATTCGCTTGTGCTAATATAAAAATGACGTAACGTAATGTCCGGCATCTTGAGGATGCGCAACCGTGGGGGAGTACGATGAGAGTTGCTATATTTTGCGCGGCTATCATGATCGCTGCGACTGGTGGCACCATTGCCAAGGAAAAGAAAGTGGTGGTCGGTGATGCTGCGGCCCTGTGCTCTACGAAGCACTCGACCAAGAAGCAGGTGAGAGATCTGGACTGCGGTTTGACTGGCACGGCCAAAATGCCGGATGGAGCAACCCCGGAAAAGCCGCGCCTCGGATACGACACCGATCCGTGGATGGTCATTGGCTTTTAAAGCTGGCTGCAGATAGCTGCCAACTTGCGGCGTGGCCGATGGTCGCCAGGTACTTGGAATGACACTCGTATCAAATTCCAGCACGACCAAACGAATTACCGCAATCCACCAGCAATCCCCAATTGCCGTGAGCCCATCGGGCGCTTGGCGAATTGGGACGTGGTTTCGGCACGACTACCTGCCGACGAAGTAGCTATCTGCGCGCCGATTGTCGCTGATTATCTATGGAACTTTTTACTTTTGTTTTCAGTATGTTGCGCCGCAGATTGACGTATTTTCGGCGGCGTTTGAGTGGGGAGCAGTAATGATCGGGTAGTGGGCCGAACTCGACAATCCTGCCACGATGCATGACAGAGAACCGCTCGCCAAAATGGGCG
Organism: Mesorhizobium sp. BR1-1-15; assembly: GCF_020165475.1. Taxonomy (NCBI): domain Bacteria; kingdom Pseudomonadati; phylum Pseudomonadota; class Alphaproteobacteria; order Hyphomicrobiales; family Phyllobacteriaceae; genus Mesorhizobium; species Mesorhizobium sp. BR1-1-15. Next base: position 80,139 of record NZ_JAIUIF010000009.1, read on the forward strand.
ACGACGGCAACATGGCATGGTGCACCGGCTGCATACGATCTGAGGCGTCACGTTTGCACTCACAAAAAGCTCCATCTCGGCCCTGCGATATTCATGGATGAGGCGTACGTGTGATGGTTGTGGTAAGGGAATGACGCTTTCTTTTCATGGAGATTGCGATGAGGGAGAGAACGATTGAAAGCGGCCTCAGCCCGCAAATGCAGGAGGCCATTCCGATAATTCGACGCGTTTTCAGACAACATGCGCCGAGGCGGCTTGAGCTTGAGCTTACTGCTGGAAAAGAGTGGTATAATCATTCCCGCTGGTCCCTGCATCATTCCGGCAATGCGGTTGATATTAGGACGAAAAAGCTGGCGGATCGCGGGACCGGTATGTTGTCAATCCTTTTAGGATACTTTTTGCAGCAGGAGCTTAACTCTGAACTTGGCAAGGCCAAGTATTTAGTCCTGGTGAACGATCAAGGGCCTATGTTTCCGCATATTCACGTTCAGTATAATCCAGGGGCCAGAATGAGCACACCCGGGGACTATGACGGCAAGCGACGGCGAGCGGTCTAGCAGCCCAAAGGAACTCCTTTGCGTGCTTGGTTGCCTTTTGCAGGCAAGCGCGGACAAAAGCCTCGCCGCGCTCTTTGCGCCATGCCGTGGAAGACATCCTTCAATCCACCGCGCGGATGCAAAGCCGTTTGATGCGCCGGTACCATCCGCCCAAATTACTCGAAGAAATAAGTAAAGCCCCCGTCGGAGGTTCCAACGGTCACCTTCGTCATCTTTTCACCGTCAAGCGACCGGTTGAGCACGCCGCGGCTTAATTCCGGCAGAAGCGTGTTGGTTAGGATGGCATCGATCATCCGCCCGCCGGATTCGATTTCCGTGCAGCGTGCCCTGACCAGATCGATGACGCCGTCGCCGATCACCAGTTCCGCGCCACTGGTTGCACGCAGCCGGCGAGCGATCCTGGCGAACTGATGACGGGTGATCGCCTCGATCATCGAATCCGACAGCGGGTAGTAAGGAATGGTTACCACCCGTCCAAGAAACGCCGCCGGAAAAACCTTCAGCAACGGCCGGCGCAAGGCCGTATCCAGATCTTCGAGGCCGGTCCGAACCGTGCCGTTCCTCGTCCGGTCCATGATGACTTCGGAGCCGACGTTCGAGGTGAGCAGGATCAATGTGTTCTTGAAATCGATGCGCCGCCCTTCGCTGTCGTCCATCATGCCCTTGTCGAAAACCTGGAAGAAGATTTCGTGGACGTCCGGATGCGCCTTCTCGACCTCGTCGAGCAGGATCACCGAATAGGGTTTGCGCCGAACCGCCTCTGTCAGGATGCCACCCTTGCCGTAGCCGACATAGCCGGGGGGCGCTCCCTTTAAAGTCGAGACAGTATGCGCCTCCTGAAACTCCGACATGTTGATCGAGATCAGGTTCTGTTCGCCACCATAAAGCGTCTCCGCCAAGGCCAGCGCGGTTTCGGTCTTGCCGACGCCGGAGGGGCCACAAAGCAGGAACACCCCCACCGGCTTTTCCGGCGCGCCGAGCCCGGCGCGGCTGGTCTGCACACGCTTGGCGATCATCTCCATGGCATGCTCTTGGCCAACCACGCGCTCGCACAGAGTGGCCGCGAGCCGGAGGGCTTTTTCGGTCTGGCTCGACAGCATGCGCCCCGTGGGGATGCCGGTCCAGTCCTGGACCACCGCGGCCACGGCATTTCGATCAACCGAGGGCAGGATCAGCGGCGCCTCGCCTTGCGCCTCGGCCAGTTCAGCCATGCGTTCGCGCAACCGGGTAAGATCGGCGACCGGATCAGGTGGAAGTCCATCGGCAACAGCCGTTTTCACTTTGGGATCGGATGCCTTGTCCTTGGGCGTTTGGATCTCAGGCAACTCAGACTCAGAGGCGTTGGCATCCGCTGGCGTTTCCATCGCATCGAGCGGCATACCGTCGCCGCGCAGCCGGGCACGCAATTCGAGTATCTCGGCAACTAAAACTCTTTCGCGGTCCCAACGTTGTTGCGCGGCAGCCAGCGCGACCCCTGTTTCGGCAAGTCCGGTGTCGACCCGTGCCTGCCGTTCGGTCACCTCGATCCCGATCGCCGCCTCACGATCGATGATGCCGCGCTCGACCTCCAGCGCCTGGCGACGCCGTATGATATCCTCGAGCTCGGCCGGCGTGGCATGCTGCGAGATTGCGACCCGGGCGCAAGCGGTGTCGAGAAGGCTTACCGCCTTGTCGGGTAGTTGCCGCGCCGGGATATAGCGGTGTGACAGGCCCACTGCCGCCTCGATCGCCTCATCCAGTATCTGCACCTGGTGGTGCTGCTCGAGAACTCCGGCCACCCCGCGCAACATGAGAACGGCCACAGCTTCGGAAGGCTCGTCGATCTTTACCACCTGAAACCGACGGGTCAGCGCCGGGTCTTTTTCTATGTGCTGCTTGTATTCAGCCCAGGTCGTTGCCGCGACGGTACGCAGTTCACCGCGTGCCAGCGCCGGCTTCAGGAGATTGGCCGCGTCGCCGGTTCCAGCAGGGCCGCCTGCGCCGATCAAGGTGTGAGCTTCATCGATAAAAAGGATAACCGGTGTTTCGGACGACTGCACCTCGTCGATTACAGCCTTAAGCCGTTTTTCGAACTCGCCCTTCACGCTTGCCCCGGCCTGCATCAAACCGACATCGAGCATGCGCACGCTGACGCCCTGTAGCATCGGCGGTACATCGCCCTGGGCAATGCGCAAGGCGAAGCCCTCGACGACCGCGGTCTTGCCTACCCCGGCTTCGCCCGTCAGGATCGGGTTGTTCTGCCGCCGCCGCATCAGCACATCAACGATCTGCCTGATCTCGGGGTCGCGGCCGACGACGGGATCGATCTTGCCGTCGCGGGCGCGCTGGGTCAGGTCGGTGGCGTATTTCGCCAGCGCCGAATCCCCACCCGGAGCCCGCCGTGGCATCTCCGTTGCGGAGACCGTGGTCGAGGTGCCAGCTTCGAGTGAGCCCTCCATGACATCGGCGAACCGCGCGATCACCGCGTCGGCGTCGATCTCGTCGAATGCGCCGCTGATCTTCGACAGCAGGCCTTCTAGGACCGGGGTCTTCAGGCAAGCGAGCAGAATATGCGCGCTGCGGACTTCCTCGACGCTGAACTCAAGCGTCGCCAAGTTCCAGGCCTCCTGGATGGCATGAAAGATGTGGTCGGAAAATTCCTCGATCGATGTGGCGCCGTATGGCAGCTTGTCCACGGCGCGGGTCATATCGGCCGTGAGCCGGCTGGCATCCACTCCCGCATCGGCGATGATCATTTGCACGTCCGAGCGATCGGAAAGCACCAGTTGCTCGATGAAGTGGACGAGTTCGACGTAAGGGTTGCCGCGCAGCTTGGCGGTGTCCGCGGCTGCCTTGAAGGCGCGCACGCCGACAGGATTGAGCTTGCCGACCAGTTCCTTACGCTTGAAGCTCTGTGACGACCGGCGCTGTTCCATCGAACCTGCTCCTGCAATCTGCCAGTCGACAACCTGCCACATAAGCCGTCGCTTGACAAAGCGCCCGATGGACGGCGTCGCCAAGGCCGTTCGCGGGGCCGTCAGCCTTTGGAAGCCCGAACCACTGGCGGCAGAAGAATTCGCGCATCCGTGTGGTGTATTTTGCCGATTGGGTTCGGCAGTCTCGCCAAGCCATCCCATAGCGAACACGCGGTGGTCAGCTTTCGTTAGCTTTTAAGCAGCGGCTTTAATTGGCGTACGGCACATCAGTGTGGTAACCTTGGGTCAGGTGCCGTTGAGGGCCGGTCGCTGGGGGTCTGTGTGATTGATGTCGCACTTTGGCTTACTCCGCTCGACGGTGAAAATCCGTCAGGGGAGGATTTGCGCAACGACCCGGCCTTTCATGAGCTGGAGCGACTGACGGAACAGCAGAAGAAAGTCGAGTTCCAAGGCAGCAAAAACACTGAAGTCGACGTTCCGATAGACTGGCCTACCGTGCTTACCAGGGCTGAAGAGCTGCGGTCTCACGGCCGTGACCTGCGCCTTCTCGTCATTGTTACGCGTGGACTGGCCAACGAGCATCGGTTGGCCGGCCTGGCTGCCGGCCTGACCCTCATCGCGCAAACTGTCGATCAGCATTGGACGACCATGCATCCGGCCCTGCGGTCCGGTGCCACGCCGCGCGAAGCAGCCTTGCGCCGCATCAATGCGCTTACCGACCTTCAGAACGGCCAGGACGGTCTACTCAAAGATTTGCGGAAAATGACATTCTTTGCGCCGCGCGCCATTGGGCCGATCCTGGGCGCGGATCTGGAGAAGGGTTCGCTTGACGAGCGGGTCATGCTGCAGGAGGCTGCTTCGGGACTGAATGCGGCCGAGAAGGCGAAGCTGGCAAGCGAGCACAGCCAACTGGTGAACCGGGTGCGCAGCGCATGCGCGGCGCTGATTGATCAGGCCGGGCCAGAAATGACGTTGCTCATAGCCGACGCCCGCGCCGCGATCGCCGCTCTCGAGAGCGTCGAAGCCGCCTTTAACTCCCGCCTCGAAGGCGCTGGCGCCACGCTTCCCGAGTTAAAGCGGTTTCTGCAGCGTCTGCTGACGACCCTCGAACGAAACGCGACCGGTGCCACTGCCGCGAACGGCCTCGCAAAGCCGGTCGCGACGCCAGCAGAACCGGCAGCACGTGTTCGCAACGGCGATGGAGCCGATACGATGGCAAGCGTGGCAAGCTACGCAGAATCCGGCGACAGCGGCCTGCCCGACCGGATCTCCTCGCGCGACGATGTCGTCAAATGCCTCGATCTCGTCGTCGCCTTCTATGACAGCACCGAACCGTCCAGCCCGATCCCGCACCTGGCGCGGCGCGTGCGCCGAATGGTGCATATGGATTTCGTTGAACTGATGGAAGATCTCGCCCCGTCGGGACTGAAGGAATTTCGGCTTCTTGCCGGCGTTCCCGATGTCAAGAAGACGGCACAGAAAGATGAAAGGTAAGACACATGCCAGCCGAAAGCAAAGCCAAGGTCATCGAACGAAATCGCGCGCCACGGGTGCAGATCGCCTATGACGTGGAAACCTACGGCAGCCCGACGACGATCGAACTGCCGTTTGTCATGGGCGTGATGGCCGACCTTTCCGGTGCTTCGCAAACCAAGGAAGCGTCAAAGTCGGTTCTGGACCGCTCCTTCGTCGAGACCGACGCGAACCGCTTCCCCAAGTTCATGGAGGCGCTCGGACCCCGCGTCAAAGCGCGGGTGAAGAACACGCTGCCGCAGGCCGAAGGCCAAGAGCGCGACGAGGAACTGGCGCTCGATCTCACCTTCACCAAAATGGGCGATTTCGCCCCCGACAAGATCGCCGAGCAGGTTCCGCAACTGGCCGAGATCCTCAAGATGCGTCGTCAGCTCGAGGAATTGCTGGGCTTCATGGATGGCCGCGTAGACGCCGAAAAGCGTATCGCGCAGTTGCTGAACAACGAGCCACTTCTTGGCAAGATCGCCAGCCAGGCGCTGACTGACGACGACAAGGCGGGAGAATAAACCATGGCCGAACAGCAAAAGACCGCCACCCTCGCCGCCGAGGCCGAAGCCATAGACCTTGGAGAATTCAGTGGACTCCTCGAAAAGGATTTCAAGGTCAAGAAAGACGACAGCGAGAAGCTGCAGCAACTCGTGCGCAATCTCGCGCTCGCAGCGCAGTCCCGTTCCGACACCACAACCATCTCGTCCAATGCCATCAAGTCGATCAAGTCGCTGATCGCCGGTATCGACAAGATGCTGACGGCTCAGGTCAACGAGATCCTGCACGCGCCGGAAGTGCGCGAAATGGAAGGCACATGGCGCGGCCTGTGGTACCTCGTCAACAACACCGAGACCGACCAGAAGCTTAAAATCCGGGTGATGAACATCTCCAAGGAGCAGCTGGCCGACACGCTCGAAGACTACGAAGGCCAGATGTGGGATCAGAGTCCGATCTTCAAGAAAGTCTACACAGACGAATATTCGATGCTTGGCGGCGAGCCGATCGGCTGCGTGATCGGCGCCTACGAATTTTCCAACCACCCGCGCGACGTCGGTCTGCTACGCAACATCTCCGGCATCTGCGCTTCTGCGCATACGCCTTTTATCGCGGCCGCCTCGCCTCGACTGTTTCGTATGGATAGCTGGCAGGAATTGCCGAACCCTCAGGATCTGCAGCAGATCGTTTCCAACCCGGCCTATGCCTCCTGGCAGTCGCTGCGCGAAAGCGAGGATGCTCGCTACATTGGGCTGACCATGCCCCGCGTCCTGGCCCGGCTGCCATATGGCACGGACACCGTTCCGGTGAAGGGCTTCACCTTCGAGGAAGAGGTGCAGGGCGATCACAACAAGTATGTCTGGATGAACGCCGCCTTCCCGATGGGCGTCAACATCAACCGCAGCCACAAGCTGTTTGGCTGGGGTACCCAGATCCGCGGCGTCGAGAACGGCGGAACGGTGCTTAATTTGCCGGTGCACAGCTTCCCGACCGATGATGGGTCGATAGCGATGAAATGCCCCACGGAAGTCGCCATTGATGACCGGCGTGAGGCGGAACTCGCCAAGCTTGGCCTGATGCCGATCCTGCACCGGAAGAACACGGATCTTGCGGCTTTCATCGGTGCCCATTCGTTACAGGACGACGAAACGCGCGCCGGCCGACTGGTGGACCCCGATGCGCAGTCTAATGAGCGGCTGAGCGCCAACTTGCCCTACTTGTTCCCGGTTTCGCGCTTTGCGCACTATCTCAAAGCCATAGCGCGAGACAAGGTCGGGTCGTTTAAGGAACGCTCCGACATGCAGATCTGGTTGACCGAGTGGATCAACCGCTACGTGCTGGCCAACCCGGCCTTTGCCGACGACAAGGCGCGCGCCAAGCGCCCGCTCGCCGCCGCCGAGGTCCAAGTGGACAGCGTGGAGGGGCGGCCGGGCTACTACAACGCCCGCTTCTATCTGCGCCCGCATTACCAGCTGGAGGGCATCAATGCCTCGCTTCGACTGGTGTCGGAACTGCCGTCCGTTAAGACTTGATTGCAGCAACAACAATCTTTTTTTTGACAATGGTGGAGAGAGACAATGCCAGTAAAGATTGATGGTTTTCTGAAGGTTCCCGATATCAAGGGCCCCAGCACCCGCGACGGCCACGATGATGAGATCGAAATCCATGGCGTCGACTACAAGATGGTCGCACCCTATGACCCGAATTCGCTCTCACGTCGGGGGCGCGTGTCCATGGGCATGATCAAGTTCATCAAACACTACGACAAATCTTCGCCTTATCTCAAGAAAGCCTTGTTCGAGAACAAGGCCCTCGATGAAGTGGTGTTCTCGGCACGTCGGACGATCGATGGCGAGACTAAGGATTATCTGGTCGTCACCCTCACCGACGCCTCGATCATGGAATACGACATGTCGCAGGCCGAGGATGAGGAAGACCTGATCCAGGAAGAGGTCAGCTTCGCCTACAAGAAGATCAAGTTCGTCTATGACGGCAATGATGAAGCCGAAATGGATGTCTATGTCGGCAAGTGAGGGTCGGCGACCCGACGCTGGCAAGCAGCACAGTACCGGCAGCTTGCGGGCAAAAAGCGAGGCCGTCCAGCCGTCGCTTTGGGATCGCCTCGTCAATGACCTGCCTGGTCTGACCTCGGAGATAGACGGGCTGCGCCATGTCTTGCTCGACGAGCTTGGCGCCGACCGTGTCGACGCCCTCGTTGGCGCCAGCGCGCGGGCCATCGACGCTGATGCCGAACTCACAGCCGAGCAAAAACGGCGTCTGCATCGATTGGCCTTTCAGACCCAGCATCGGGTCGAGATCGAAAGTCGCGGCGTTGTGGTGTCAGCCCGCGTGCTCAGAGAAGCAGTGCGGCGTGACGTCGAGGCGCTCTTCAATACCGAGCGCTTCGAGGCCACGCCGCTCCTGTCCGATCTGGAAAATGAACAGGTATCGGACAACCCACCGTCGCTCGCAGATTTCCCGGAGGTGCGCCGGAGCGTGGTCAATTACGGCGTCCCCTCCTTCTCGGGCAGGTCTTCGCGCGACTTTGATCGCGATGTGCTGGCGCGTGAGATCCGTGCGGTGCTCGCCACCTTCGAGCCCCGCCTCAAGGAAAGCGCAACAAAGGTCACAGTGACGCTTGGCGACAAGACCGCGGGCCTCAAGATCGAGATTGACGGTGTGCTGATCATAACCCCGACACCGGAACGCATGCGCCTGCGCACTACGATCAATCTCGATAACGGCGCGGCGCGGACCGAAATCAGGGACGCCTGAGATGGATCGGGTCTTCGTCGAATATTACGAGGAGGAGTTGACCCACATCCGCGGCCTTGCGGCCGAATTTGCCGATATGCATCCAGCGGTCGCGCGCAACCTTTCCCTCGACACGGTCCCCTGTCCGGACCCCTATGTTGAGCGGCTGCTGGATGGCGTGGCTTTCCTCGCGGCGCGCACCCGGCTAAAGGTCGACGCCGAGCGTTCGCGATTTTCGCGCAGTGTGCTCGACGTTCTTTATCCCGATCTGGTCACCCCGGCGCCGGCAACGGCGATGGTGGTGCTCAAACCAGGCCAGCAGGTCCAGACCATGCTCGACGGCCACGTCGTCAGGCGCAACACCCGGCTGGTTTCCAGCCTGCGGCCCGGCCTTTCGACGCGCTGCACTTTCTCGACCGCGCAAGAGACGACCCTGTGGCCGATAGCAATCACTTCGGTCAGCTATTTTCAGGACCGCAGCGCGTTGGCGGCGGCCGGGATGGCCACGGTCGGCGGTGTGCGCGGCGAGGCGGCGCTCCGCATCACGCTGGCCCCGACCGGAAAAGGCAAGCTCCACGAATTGACGCTCGACCGGCTCGATATTTATTTTGCCGGGCGAACCAAGGCGCCGCTGCTATTCGACGCGATCTTCGGCACTTGCTCAACCGTTGGCGCACGCGCTGAGGGCAAGACCAACCCGTTGTCGCCCTTGCCAGCGCCCGAAATGGTTGGCATCAGCGACGACGAAGCCTTGATGCCGCGTACCCGCCCGACATTCGAAGGATATCGCCTCCTGCGAGAATACTTCATAATGCCCGAGCGCTTCCACTATGTGCGGGTTTCGGGGCTACAGCCTGTCGTGCGTCGATGCGACGGAGGGCTTGAGATCGTCTTCCAATTCAGGCGTCCGGTGCCAGAGTTGGCCGATCTGACATCGGCCGACTTCGAACTTTTCGCAACGCCGATCATCAATCTTTTCGAACGTGAGTGCAACGTCGTCGAGATCGATGCGCGTAAGACACGCCAGGTTTTGCATGCAGACCGCACGCGGGCGCGCGACTTTGAAATCTATCGGATCATTCGTGTTGAGGACGCCGACACCGAAGGCAACGACGCCGAAATTCCGGAACTGTTCAGCCTGGGGCAGAACAGCGGCAGTGGGTGGGTCTACTCAACCGAGCGGCGCCCTCGGCGCGCGACCGAAGACGAACGGCGCGACGGTCTAACGCGCACGTCATACACCGGCGACGACGTTTTCCTGGCCGTATCGCGACCGCTCGCTAGCCCGGCGTACCGACCTCTGAAGCGTCTCGACGTCGTAGCACTGTGCACCAATCGTGACCTGCCGATCCTCGATGACAATCCCACATTGACGCTTGAGGCCGGCGACCCGGTCGAAATCGTCAGGCTCCTTGGAGCCCTGCGTCCACCGCAGCCGGCGATCCCCGCAGCACTGCCCACAGGGGCCGAGGGTGAATCGCGCGCCGACGATCTCGCCTGGCGGCTGGTGGCACAGCTCATGCTTAACTTCCTCAGCCTTGCCAAGGAGGGCCGCGGCGTCGACCCGTTGCATGCGCTTCTCGATATCTATGCCGACCGAGGCGATCCCAGCCTGGCTCGCAATGTACATTCGATCGCCCGCATCGACTCGCGGCCGGTCGTGGAGCGGCTTCAGATCGAGGGGCCGATGTGCTTCGGACGCGGCACCGAGGTTACGTTGCATGTCGATGAATCCATCCTGGCTGGCCAAAGCACTTTGCTGCTTTCGGCTTTGCTGGCGCGGCTGTTCGCCCGATATGCCGGAATAAACGGTTTCGTGCGGACCCGCACGCGGCTGCTGCAGAAGCAGGAGGATGTGCCATGGCCGATGACGCCCGGCAATCGCTCCCTGATCTAGACAAGCCCAGCCCAAACCCCGCTGAAGGTCTGTCCGAAGGGTTCGACTTTTTCGAATTGCTGCGCCGTCTCGAACAGCAAAATGCCGTGTTCGGCCATTCCGGCCGTCCCGACCGTGAGCCGGCAAGGCTTGGCCAGCATGTGCGCCTCGCCTTCTCGGCCAGGGACCTGGTCTATTTCCGCGAAGCCGACAACGGCAAGCCGGCCCGGGTCACGATTGCAAATCTGGGTCTCTTGGGCCCCGAGGGTCCAATGCCGCTGCATCTGACGCGCTGGGTGCTCGACCGGCTGTCGCAGCGGTGGTTCGCCGGGGCCAACGCACAGCTGACCAGCGACACTACTTTCGTCGATTTCGTCAACATTCTGCAGCACCGCATGATCGCCCTTTACTATCGGGCGTGGGCGGATGCGAATCCGGCCGTTCAGGTTGAACGCGCGGTCGGTGGCCGGGTTCGCGCCATGCTTGCGGCCATGGCCGGTATCGGACTTCCCGGCACCCGAAACATCGATCTCGACATGGTGAAGCTTCGCCAGGCGGCTTCGCTCGCCAGCCAGGTCGAGGGCCCGGAACGACTGACACTGTTCCTGGCGGAAGCCTTCAAGGTGCCGGTAAAGATCAAGGAATTCGTCGCCGCCTGGACAATCATACCAGCAGGCCTCCAGACCCGCCTCGCAAAATCCTTTGCTGTGCTCGGTCGGGGGGCGACGATCGGCCCACGCGTTTTCACCCGCCAAAGCAGGATCGAACTGCGGGTCGGCCCTTTGAAGTATGATGATTTCAAGACATTCCTGCCGGGCAGCCAGCGGCTCAAACTGTTCCAGCACGCGGTTCGCGACGTGGTCGGAGAATCTCTCGATGTCGATCTGCGTATCGTGCTTGCGCGTGAAGCAGTGCCGCCGCCCCGTATTGGAGCGGTGCAGCTCGGCCGAACCGCCTGGCTTGCGCGACCCGCTGAAAGGGGAGATGCTGATGATATGCGGCTGCGCACTATCGTCGGATGGCGGCCGGAAATGGCGGGGGGCGCGGCATGAGTCTGCTGCTAACGCTAGAGCAAGGGCCACGCACCCAGGCGGTGCGGCAAACTCGCCTGGACGAAGGTGAGCTGGTGATCGGCCGCAGCGCCGATGCAGGCTGGCAGATCGATGATCCCGACATGTTCGTTTCACGCGCTCACTGCAAAATCTCTGGCGGGCGAGATGGATATTTCGTCACCGACACATCGAGCAGCGGTTTGTTCATAAACGATTCCGATAGCCCGCTTGGTCCAGGCAAGTCCGCACGCCTTCAAAGCGGCATGCGGCTCAGGCTGGGCGATTACGTCGTCTGTGTCGACCTGCAGATCGCGGCCGCTCAAGCGCCCGCAGTCATCCAGCCGGTACCAGAACGTCTGCCAGCGGCATCGCGGGCGCCGGTAAGCATCGGCCGCGATGACTTCTTTTCCGCCAAGGTCGAAGAAGCGCCGCAACGGCCTCGACCTGCTGATCTGCCGAACCCGTTCGAGCAGCCGATCCCAGGGGCGTTCGAGCGCGCGTCTTCCGGCCAGCGCAACTCGCCTGCTTTCGACGACCCGTTCAGCCTCGATCCGGTTTCAACGCCGGTGTCGAAAAACGCCGCCGTTTATGTCGAGCAGGGCGGGGTGGGCAGCCGGGCGGATCCATTCAGCCTCGACCGGCCCCCCCCTCCCAGCCACGGAGCTGAATCCGCAGCGGGAAAGCTGTCCGACTTCAACGATGATTTTGGTTTCGGACCGGTCTCCTCGCCCAGTTCGACAAATAACTCGGCCTCGACCGGCCAGCGCGAGCGCATTGCCCAACGGCCACCATCCGCCAATCCCTGGGATATTCCCGCGCAACCGGCCGATGTCCTGCCTCCAGCGCGCATGGGTGCTGCTTCCAAACCTGCCCGCCCGCCGGCAAGCGCGCAGCCCGCCGAGATGGCGCTCCGCGCCGCCTTCTTGCGCGGCATGGGCGTCGAGGAAGCCGATTTCCCCGGGCGCGACAGCATCGTGGAAATGGAGAAGTTCGGCCGCGAATACCGGCTGATGATGGAAGGGCTGATGCAGCTTCTGCGCAAGCGGACCGAGGAGAAAGGAAATGCTCGCGTCGCCCAGACAATGGTCGGTGCTTCCGAAGTCAATCCGCTCAAATTTCTGCCGACGGTCGACGACGCCATCGTGACGCTGGTCGCCGAGCGCAGCCCCGGATTTCTCGCCGGGGAGGCGGCAATCGCCGATGCAGTTCGCGATCTCGCGCAACATCACGTGCGCGCTTGGCGAGGCATACAGGCCGCTTTGCGACGGATGATCGATCGTTTCGATCCCGCAGCGATCGAGGACGAGCTGAAATCGAATTCGGCGATCGGCACCCTGCTTTCGGGCGGGCGCGGCGCCAAGCTGTGGGAGCTCTATCAAAAACGCCATCGCGAAATCGCCGAAAGCGCGGAAAAAAGCTTCCTTGGCGAAATCGGCACTGATTTTCGAGATGCATATGAGGAGGAGTAAGCCATGATCGACCGACGTGAATTGATGATTGCCCTGGGCGCGACCGGGCTGGTTGCAGCGTGCCAGAGCGGTCCGCCAAAGCCGTCGGTGATCACCGTCAACGTGACCGGCGGGGCCGGCATGAATCCGGGGCCAGGTGGCGGCGACCGGCCGGTGACGGTTCTCGTGATGCGGTTAAAAAGCACCGGTAAATTCAATTCCGCCGACTATTTTGCGCTGCAGGGGGATGCCGGCAGCGCACTCGCAGGAGATCTTATCGGGTCCGACCAGATCGCCGTCGGGCCCGGAAAATCCGCATCCAAGACCATCACGGTCGAGCCGGACGCGACGGCTCTGGGCTTCGTTGCACTGATCCGCGAACCTGGCGGCAGGAACTGGCGGACAACCAAGTCGGTGTCGCCGGGATCAAAGTTCACCATCAATGTCACGTTGGGCAGCGGCGGCATCTCCGCCTAGCAGCCAAGGTAAGGGAGCTCAATGCAGAGAGTTGCGGCATGAGCGATGCAAACAGGGTGCTATGGTCCGAAGGACTTTTCCTGCGAACCCAGCATTTCCAGCAGCAGGATCGTTTCTTCGAGGCGACGGTGCGCGGCGCGTTGCAGGCCGGACACCTGCATACGTTCGGCTTTCGACAGCTGACGCTGGACCAGGCATTGCTGGAATCCGGCCAGGTCGCGATCCTGTCGGCCCGGGGCATCTTCCCGGATGGGACACCTTTTTCCATTCCGGATTGGATGGACGCGCCGCGACCGCTGCCGGTCACCCCCGAGACGGGCGCAGGGCCGGTGCTGGTCGCCTTGCCGCTGGAGCCTCCCGGTGGTGTCGGCTTCGATCCGGCACACGCCGCCGCCTCTGGAGCGCGATATCACGGGCGGATCGTTTCGGTGCGCGACGCTGTCCAGGGCGGTTCGGATCCTGAAGAAATAGAAATCGCCCGTCCGCAGGCGCTGCTGCTTGCACCTGGCAAGTCGGTTGGTGGCTACACCGCCTTGCCGATAGCCGACCTCAACGGAGTTCGAGCCGATGGCGGCGTCTCTCTGGACGAGACCTTCCTGCCACCGGCACTGGTTACCGGCGCGGTGGCCTGGTATCGGCAATTGCTTCTGGAAGTTGTCACCGGCCTCGACCAGATCGCCGAGGCGCATGGCAAGATGGTCATGGGCGGGCCTGGGCGCAGCGTCGAAGATCTGTTGATGCTCAATCTCGCCAATGCGGCGCGTCCGCGTCTGGCTCACATGCTGGCGCAGGATGTCTTCCATCCGGCCGAGCTTTACCTGGAACTCGCCGGGCTCGCCGGTTCGATGGCAACTTACGGATCGAGCGCGCGGCGGCTGGGCGAGTTGCCCGCTTACGATCACATGGCGCCCGGCCCTGCCTATTCGGCGCTGGCGGACGCGCTGCGCTCGCTCATTCTCAGCCTTCGCTACATCGAGCCGAAATCGCGTGCGCTGCCCGTCATGCGGCACTCGACCAATGTCTGGAAAATTCGCATCGACAACCCAAAGCTGCTGGTGGCCAGCCGCATCGTCATCCGGGTCGGCTCGGAGCTGTCGGAGGATGCCCTGCGCAAGATCTTCGTCAATCAGGCGACCGTCGGCTCGGCCGACGAGTTCGAGGGCCTGTGGAAATCGCGCTTGCCCGGCATTCCGCTAAAACCGCTTCATTCCCAGCCACGCGAAATCCCTTACGACGGCGATCGACTGTGCCTCGAATTGGATCAGAAAAGCGAACACTGGGCCTCGCTGCTCGACGCACCAGGCTTCGTCATCGGTGTTTCGGGCGTGTTGCCAAGCGAGCCGCAGGTGGACTGCTATTCGGTGAACAGGTGAGATCATGAGCCGCGATGATCCTTTCGGACTGTCGGAGGATCGCGAACGCACTCGCATACGATTGAGCGGCGCGCCGATGCCACGGCCCATGGCGCCACTTTCGCCGGCACTGGTAAAACGCTCTCGCACCCACCCGAACGCGCTTGTCAACGCCTTTGCGCCCTTGCTCGAGTTCGCCCCCGAGCTCGAAAGCGCAATGCCGCCAGACAATCCGGAAGTCTTGCGCACCCGCTTGCTCGAAGAACTGGTTCGGGCACGCGACACGGCTATGTCGACGGGGTCCTCGATGGAGCGAGCCGACCAGGCAGCTTGGGTGGTGGCTGCGTTGCTCGACGATCTGGCCCTGAACACGCCTTGGGGCGGGGCCAGTGCCTGGCCGCGGCAGCCGCTCGTCGTCATGCTGCGCGGCGATGTCGATGCCGGCACGCAATTCTTCACGCGACTCGACGAACTGGAACGACATCCTAACCGGGACCGAGAATTGCTCGAACTGCAGTACCATTGCCTGGCGCTCGGCTTCCGTGGCAAATATCGCGTGCCCGGCCGCTCAGGCGACCGCTCGCTCAATGCGGTTCGCGTGGCGGCGGCCCGCTTCCTGCGCAATGCCGACGCCGAAGGCGCGCCTTTAGCGCCAAACTGGAAAGGTGTCATCGCCTCCGACCAGCCGCAGCGCTTCATCGTGCCGATCTGGGTCATGGCGCTCGGTGCTGCGGTTGCAGCCGCGGCGATCCATATCGGGCTGTCGATGGGACTGAGCAGCCAGGCGGTCGAGCTTTCCGCACTTGTTCGTGCCCTGCCACCGCCTGCCCGCGGCGACATCACCCGCGCGTCGCCCAAAGTCGACGCCCCGCCACCGGAAAAAGTGGATTTTGCGCTGTTGCCGGAATTCCAGGCGGGGGCGCCGGCCGAGCTCAAATCTGCTCTCAGCGGCACGGAGAGCGTTTCACTGGCCAAGCTGATCATCCAGGCCTCCAACCCCGAACTATTCCAGTCATCGCGGCCACAATTGACCGATGGTTTCGAACCCTTGATCGGTTCGATCGCCAAGGTGATCCTCGCCAATCAGGAGCTGATCGGAAACATCACGGTGGTCGGCCATACTGACAGCGTTCCTTTGCAAAAGACCAACCCGCTGTCGACCAACCAGCGACTATCCGAGGCTCGCGCCCGGACGATTGCCGACATGCTGGTTCAAAACGGAGTGCCGCAGGATCGCGTCCATTCGGAGGGCCGGGCTGCCACCGATCCTGTGGCCAGCGACAGCACGCGCGAGGGGCGAGCCTTGAATCGCCGCGTCGAGGTGCTCGTCGAAAAGAGGCTGTGAGATGTTCATCCTGCGCTTCCTCTGGGCGGTCCTGACATCGCGCTGGCTGTGGACGCTGATCGGCCTGACGCTGCTATCCCTGGTTATCTGGATCTTCGGTCCGATCGTCAGGGTTGGTCCCTACGACCCCTTCGCCTCCGAAAATGTGCGCATCGTCATCATCGCGCTGCTGGTCATCTTCTGGCTGGTCTGGCTGATCGTTGCCCAGCGCCGGGCGATCCGCGCCAACCGCATGTTCGTCGCCGAGATTGCCGCGCCAGCGGTGGAAAAGCCGCTCAGCCCAGGCGAAGAGAACGTCGCCGCCGTGGGCGCCAAGTTCGCCGAGGTGATGACCGAACTGAGGCGCCGCAAGCTGGGCGGGCGCAAGTTCCTGCGCGAGATGCCTTGGTATGTGATCGTCGGGCCGCCGGCCACCGGCAAGACCACCGCCTTGCGGCAGTCCGGACTGAATTTTCCGATCGACCTCACAGACGACTTGCAGGGGGTCGGTGGCACGCGCAACTGCGACTGGTTCTTTTCCGAAAACGCGGTTCTGATCGACACTGCCGGCCGCTATGTCCAGCAGGAGAGCCAGCCGGATGTCGACGCGGCCGAATGGCTCGGTTTCCTCGACCTCTTGAAGAAACATCGCGGCCGCCGTGCGCTGAACGGCGTAATCGTCGCGCTTTCGATCGACGTCCTTTCGGAGGGCGACGAGGCCATCAAGGCGCACGGGCGCAAGATCCGCCGCCGGTTGGCCGAGCTCAACGACCGGCTTGAAATCCGCCTGCCGGTCTATCTGATGCTGACCAAGGCCGACCTGATCAAGGGCTTCGAGCCCTTCTTCGGCGGCCTGTCGACCGCCTCGCGCGAACAGGTGTGGGGGACGACCTTCGCGCTGGATGCGCGCGTGGATGGCAAGACCATCGAACGAGAAATCGCGACGCTGGCGACCGAACTCGAGCGGCGCCTGGTGACGCGCCTGGAGGACGAGGACAAACTCGCCGCCCGTGCCGAAATCTTCAGATTTCCCGCACAATTGGCAAGCTTGTCCGAACCGATTCAGGTGCTGGTCGAAGCCATGTTCGGCGAAAGCCGGTATGAGGAGGCTGCCTGGCTGCGCGGCCTCTACCTGACATCGGCGACGCAGGAAGGGGCGCCTATCGACCGGCTGACCGCCGCGCTGTCTTCCTCCTTCGGTCTTCCGCCGCGGCGCGCCCTGCCCGCATCTCGGGTCGAGAAACGCAGCTTCTTCCTGAAGAACCTCCTCACTGAAGTCATCTTCAAGGAAGCAGGCCTCGGTACATTCGACCCGCTGGCGCAACGCCGCCGCGCCTGGATGTGGCGGGGTGCGGCCGCAGCATGCACGGCGGCGACGTTGCTGGCCGGCGGACTGTTCACCTGGTCCTATTTTGACAACCGCCATGCGATCTCGGCGCAGGCAGGCCAGTTCGAAGCGCTGCAAACGCCGCTGACCTCCGCTGCCGCAACCCCGGCATCGGTGGAGCGGCCTGCCATGGACGGCGCGCTCGAGGCGATGGACGCGGTCGCAAATGCCCGGACAGCACCGCCGGGCGCTGCCCACGATCTGCTTGGCCCATCGGCCTCGGCGGAACTGGTCAGGGCACAGGCCGACACTTATGACCACGCCCTCCGCAACGTGCTCGAGCCCCGGATGGTGGCCCTGCTCGAGGCGACGATGTGGCGCCAGATCCGCGATCCCGACTTCATGCTCGGTGCGCTCAAGACCTATCGCATGATGACCGGCCTGTCGCAGATGGATCCAGACTACGCCCAGAACTGGTGGGTGAACAGTCTGCCCGAATTCGCGGCCGCGGCGCCATTTCCGACAGCCGACGCCGAAGAGCATCAGCTGGCCGCGATCCACCGGATGACGGTCGACGAAAGCTATGTCGCGCCGGACCAGGCCCTGGTTGCCGAAGCTCTGAAAACGGTCTGCACGATTTCGTTGCCGGCGCGTGGCTACAAGCAGTTGTTGGCCGATCCGGCAGTAGCCGGGCTGAAGGAGTGGATACCGGCCAATTTCGCCGGCCCAAACGGCGGCAAGGTGTTTGCACGGCGTTCGGGCAAGACACTACGCGTCGGCATTTCGGGCGCTTTCACCTATTCCGGCTTTCACGACGTCATTCTCGACCGCATCGACGATGTCGCCGCCCAGGCGGCGCTCGATCGTGCGGTTTTCGCCGGCGGTTGCTCGGAAAATGCCGAGACATCCGTCTCGGCGCTGTCCGAGGATATTCTGAAGCTCTACTACGACGACTACATCGCGCAATGGGATAGCTTCCTGCGCGACATGAGGCTTGCACCATTGACCGATCTCAATGTCGCCGGCGAAAACCTGAAAGACCTCTCAAGTGCGGATTCAGCGCTGAAGCGGCTGCTTACGGCGGTCGTTCAGGAGACAGAACTGACCCGTTCCGACGAAGCGCCTGCCGACGACAAGGCGGCAGCCAAGGGCGCTTCGAAACTGCTCGGCAAGCTGGGCAAGCTGGGCAAACTGGCGACATCGGGTGCGAAACTACTTCCCCGCGCCGGATCCGCCAGTGAGGTGGACCTGACCGGCAATCTGGTGGCCGAACATTTCAAACCGCTGAAGAGCACCATCGCAGAGGTCGACGGCCAGCCACCGGCGCTGGATGCTGCCGTTGTCGCACTGACCGCGCTTTCGAACGTCCTGCAAACGGTCACCGCGAACCCCAATCCACAGGACGCCATCAAGAAACAGGGGGGCCTTGCCGAACTGACGGGCGCGGTGGCAAGGCAGGCCCAGATCCTGCCAGATCCCATCAACAGCTGGTTGGGCGGGATAGCCGGCGACACCAGCAATTTGACTCAGAAGGCGGTCACTTCGGAACTCAACGCCATCTGGCGGGCCGACATACTGCCTTTCTGCCAGGCGGCGCTGAACAATCGCTATCCCTTCAGCGAAGCCAGTGCGGTCGACGTCAACGTGCGCGATTTCGCCCGCCTGTTCGGGCCCGCCGGGCTGATCGACGGTTTCATCAACGACCACCTGATCAATTATGTCGACACGACCGGCGAGCCTTGGAAGTGGCGCGCCGATTTCGGCCTCGACCCTTCGGCGCTGGCGGCGTTCGAGCAGGCCAGGCACATCCGCGACGATCTTTTCCCCGGGGGTGCCGGACCGGTGATGAGCTTCACGCTCGAACCGAAGGATCTGTCTCCCAACCTCACGCGCGTCACGCTCAATCTCGATGGCCAGAGCCTCGTCTACTACAACAACGCAACGCGGCCGCAACCGATGACCTGGCCCGGCAAGGACGGCACCGGGGTCATTTCGCTCGCCTTCCAGCCGATCGACGGATCGCCCGAAATCATGCTCAACGAGACCGGCAGTTGGGCGTGGCTGAGGATGTTGCGCAGCGGCCGATTCACCGGAACCTCGCTTTCGGATGTCTACAGTCTGCGCCTGGGCACGAAAGGCATGTACGCCGATTTCGAGCTCAAGGCCGCCAGCGTCGAAAACCCCTACAATCTGGAAATGTTCAAGAAGTTCACATGTCCACCGCAGATATGAACGCGCCCGGCTTCTACGGCAAGATCCCGGCGACGGGGGATTTCGTCGCTTGGAACCTGCCGCAGACTTTCATCGACCGCTGGGACCGCTGGATGTCGATGGAATTGCGCGCGCGGCCGGATGAAGGTGAGTTGGACTCGCGTGTCTGGCGCTTTACCATGCAGCCCGGTATTTTTGGTGACCCGCCCTGCGCCGGCGCATGGCGCATGAGCGAGGACCGTGTCGGGCGCCGATACCCCTTTGCCATTGTGCGGCTTGGACCGCCACCGGAACCTACCGCCAGATGGTTTGACGAAATCGCCGCCTGCCTTAACGGCGCTGTGGAAGGAAACTGGTCAACCACCAAGCTAGCAGAGACGCTGGCCTTGCTGAGAGAGACGAGCACGGGCGACGCTTCCGCCATAACGTTCTGGTGCGATGACTTCGACGTCATCGAGTTTAGCTTCGCTGATATCCACGACCTCGCCGACAACGCCTTGCCGAAGCTGCGCGCCACCAAGCCCGCAATCGAAGATGTCTGACGATGGGCCTTACTGCCTTCGCCGAGAGCATGGGCTTCTTTCATAAGGGAAGTGGTGGCAAGGGCATTGCGCCAGGCGACGTGACATCTGTCTCAGCCCTCTTCCGCCAACGGCGGCGCTCACGCCCCTTCCGGCCTCAACGCCGGCGCATTCCCGCGACCACGGCTGCCGTCCTCAGGCCTGTTTCGGACGCTATCTCGAGCATCGCTGCAGACCCCGGCGCATAGTTTTGTCGCATGCCGTCCGCCGCCAGCATCAACGCCAGCGCACCTGCCGCAGCACCAACCTCGCCGACGGTCATCGCCGGATACGCCGTCGGGGTCAATTCTCGCAGCGTGCGATAGAAGCGCGGGTGCACAACCAGTTGCTCGAGTGCGCGATGACGCTCACCGTTGGAATTGCTGACGACAAAGGAAATGTCGGATTCCTTCGGCCCGTTGCTCGCAACCGCCGCGCGCAACGCGCTCAGCATGGCACGGCCCTGACTGAAACGGTCGGAGAGGACACTGTCTTCCTCGCGCGCGACGCCGATATTGACGACAGCGGGAGCAACTGCGCCATTACCCTCCGGCGCGCTAGTCAGCCTGACGAAGGCCGCCGCTTCGCCGGGGACCAGCCCCTGAGCGCCGTCCGACGACTTCAGGCGCCCGCTTTGCCGCAGTCGGTCCAGGTCGACGTCGTTGAGGAAACTGTCGACCCCGCCCAGGATGATCTGTTCGACACCCGGCCTGCTCAACAAGTCTGACGCGCGTTCAAGCAGGCTGACACTGGCCGCCGCGCCGCCATCCACCGCGATCGACGCCGGATGGAAGCTGCCGCCGCAACCTAGCATCACGGCAGGCAGAAAATCGACAAACGGTACGGTCGCAAAAGCCGGATGGCTGCGAAAGCTCTCAGGCGGCGAAATGACTAGCGCCGTCGCCGCCGCCGCGAACGGCCCCGAACGGAGTGCTTCCATGATGGCCCGAACGGCCATGTTCACCAGCCACTCACCATCGGTTTTGCGCAGTTTCCAGGTCGTCGGTACGCGTGCGGCGATCTGGGTAGCGGGGAATGGCTCGACCACGATTTCATTGAATGCCGACAGGCCAGCGCGAATGGCCGCCAGTGTCTGGCGCGCGTTCAACCCGGCGGCCGTGACCGCGCCCGCGCCCGCGAGGTAGACCGGCGCCTTCACGGTTGCCATAACGGCCGGTCACGCAATGTCCCGTTGCCGCCATAGTGGCTGAAATACTGCTTGCGCTTGCGCTTCGCCGCGAGCAGCGCGGGCGTGACTTGGCCGAAAACGATTGCACGCAGCGCGGGCGCGTTGCGGCGGGTGAGGAGCGCGATGCGCGATTTCAGGGTGATGCGCCAGAGGTCCGGCTCGATGATGGCCGTGTCGGCCACAAACTCGCGCTCCTCGACCCGGTCGGAGAAGAGCAGGCGGATCGGCGCGATGACACGCGGCATCCGGAAATCCCAGCAGCCGGACGGCGTCAGACCGATGAGCCGCACGTCTTCGCCGCCTACGATGCGCGGCAGGTGCTGGTCGGGGGGCGTGCTCATGTGGTGCCGCAGATCGAAATCCTTGGGCGGTAAGGGCCACTGGTTGTCGATCCAGGCCTGGTCGTAGGTGCCCGCATATTGGAGGCGCTGCCGCCAATTCCTGCCAATCGGCCCGAAGCCTGCGGCCCTCGGCCGATCCTGCGGGCCGCGGAACATCTGGTCCGGATAGGTGATGTTGGGCGCATGTGTCCTGACGGACGGGTCGGCCGAGACAGCATGGCGAAAGCCGATGCCGACTGGGTTTTCGGCATCGGCTGCGGCGGTAGTCATGCCGCCAAAGGCGCGTTCATACATGACCGGCATGGTTCGGAAAGGGTGCGGCTCACTGTAAGCGCCCGCGTCGTAGATGCGGTCCCCGATCACATGTAGCACCTTCTGCAGACCGTTGACGCGAAAGCCGACCTGCATCTCATGCGCCGGCTTGCCCTTCGGCGAATAGGCGGTGCCGTTGACGACGATCTCGGAAGCCGGCTTTCGCGGTGCGATGTCGGCGTCATAACGGTTTGACGATAGGCCCGGCACGCCACGCGGCACATCTCCGAGGATCACGGGCAACTGAGCCGCCGCAATGTCCAGCCTGGCGTCCCGTTCTGGCGCCTCGAAGCTCGCCGAAAACATTGCGACGAGCACCTCCTGACCGTCCGCGTCATGCTGGACATGGGTCATAACGCTGAATGGTGTTCGGTTCTCGACCTCGACATCGAACGACATGGGTCAGGTCCAGTTGCCGTTCTCGTCAAGACCGATCGGCCAGTACGGCATACACGTTATCAATTGCACATAATCCTCGTGCTTTTCCTCGACCAGCCATTGCAGCATCGCGACCTGCGGGGGTACGCGATCGGCCGCGGGCAACGAGCGGTTGACCTCGTCGAATTCGAGCCAGTAGTTGCGAAAGAACCAGACGACTTCGGGCGCCGATGCTGGACCGGCCAGACGCTTGTCGAATGCCAGGTCAACCGCCTCGTCGTGGTCATAACCTTCCTCAACCAAAGCCTGCACGTTGCCCTGCCACCAGTTGTCCGCGACCTTGTACGCAACCTCGAAGTTGGCGATGTACTCTGCGTACATTTCCCTGTGCTGCTCGGTCGCTTCGGCAATCGGCTTGGCTTTGCCCTGGTCCGGCACCTGGCCCGCGAGATCGTTGGGCGCGTTCAAAAGCTGCCTTACGCCTTTTTCGATGTTGTGGACGACCTTGAACGCCATGTCAGCAATACTCCCCGCCTGGAGACAGGCCGACCGGAACGAAGACGAGAAAGCTCATGATCTCAAAGAGATCAGGAGCCGCGGTCTTGAGGTCGTTGACCAGCAAATCGACCGGGAGCGCAAAGTCGACGTCATCTGAGTCGTCATCGGACCCCCAATCGCCCTCCTCCGGCGCAGCGTCCGGCTGCTTGTTTGTTTCGTTCTCGCGGTTCAGTTCGAGGATGCGCAGGTAATAGATCCGGACGACCTCAAGCACTCTGGGATGCGCAACGGGACCCATCGGCCATCGTTGTTCGAACGCGTTGAGGGATTTTGCGTCCTGCATTTTTTCAGGACCGCGCCCAGCGCGTTCCCTCCACCAGGTCATCACGGGCGGCACAATCTTGCGGAGATCGGCGACATATTCAGCCTGGAGATCGTCGTATCGCGCGTTCATCGATTGTGCCTCTCATCTCCTGCTCCTGGCTACCTTCGCCTTAACCTTCGAGCCCTGGCTCATGTAGTGCTCTTCACAATGCGGTCGGGCGAACTTCGCCTTGCGCATCATCTCCTTGAATTTTTCCACTCCGAGATGGCAGCCGCCCTTGTCCCATGCCTCGTTCAGCGGGGGCTGGTGGTCGTGGGTGCGATACTCCTTCTTTTCCCATGAGCCGTCCTCATTCTTGGTCCATTGCTTCTTGCTCTTCCTCCTCCCCCTCTTTTCCCGATGGAATGGGGCGGTGCCGGTTGCCCTCTTGCCCTTGCATTCCCAGCAAGGCTTGCCATTGACCGCGTCGCGCTGCTCGGCCGAGCGGCCCGGCCGGCAGGCCTGACTATAGGGTTTGTTCTTCGGGCAAGGCGTGTTGTACAGGTCACCCAACTCGGCCCTGAGCGTCGTTAATGCGCCAAGGGTCGTGCAATTCGGCGGAGTGCACATGGTGTTCTGCAGCACAGGATCGCCGTGCCGGCAAACGCCCTTGCCTTCTACCTTCACCGTGAACGACCACAGTGTGAAACTGGCCTTGCCCTTGATCTTGTGCGTCACCACGCCCGCGCCGAGACCTGGCGTCGCCGGTTCATTGCCGGTGGACATCGAGCACTCGGAAACGTTTTCCAGCGCCGTCGGATTGCCGCCATCCGCTTTGACGCTCTTGCTTCCCTTGATCAGGTCCTTGGCGAACGCCATGTTGACATAAGGCACCGGAACCGGCCCCGCGGGTGGCGGGGGCGGCGTCAAGCAGACGTCACCCGGCGCGATCGCCTGGCCGTTGCTGCCCTTGTGGAACCACCCCATGTTTTCCGCGAACACCGTGCAGGGCATGCCTTAGGCCTCGGCTGGCGTGGACGCCTGACGCATGGCAATCAGACCATTGTCGGCGAGGTCGTAGATGTCGGCAAAAGCCAGTTCCCTCACTTCCCAGTCGTCCGTCCAGAAGGCTATGCGTTCCGGCGACGCGCCATAGCCCGGCGGCGGCAGTTCCACGATGCGCTGCTGTAGCCGCGACGGCGGCCAGAAATCGTCGACGCATCCCGCGATCAGCCGCGCCATTTCATCAAACCATCGGTCGGTAGCCTCCGGCGGTGGGCCGAGTCGAACGATCGCAAACGGATAGCGCCGGCCGGCCCTGTCTTCGCTCATGCGCCAGACGCCCGCATTTGGCTGGTCGCCAAAGATGCCCGCACGGACCGAGAAGCGCCATATGCGCGGATTGAGCTCGCCCGTATCGGGCCTGTCACGCAGTTCAATCGACATCCAGCGGTCCCAGCGGTCGGTGAGGACGCGCGGCAAATTCCAGGTGATAAAGTCACCTGTCGAGGGGATCTTGCCGAAAAAACCTGTCGTCATATCTGCGCCGGACAGGAGAACTTCTTGAACATTTGCAAATTGTAGGGGTAGTCGATACTTGACGCCTTGAGCGTCAAGTCCCCGTAATAGCCTACAGCCCCTACCCGCAGGCTGTAGACATCCGCGAGTGATGTCGCGGTGAACCGCGCCGTCCGCAGCATTCGCAGCCACGCCCAACTGCCCGTGTCGCTCACCATCATAACCGGCGAGCCGTCGACGGCCTTGTTGTCGCAAGCGGGCGCTGGTTCGTCATTGCAGCGCATCAGTTCGGTTTTGCACACGATTGCCGTCACCAACCACGTGAGGGCGGAGTCTGCGCTCAACAGATCCTTGAGGTCTTCCCTATGAGCCGAAAGGGCGGTCAACCGGGCCAGCTTGACGTCGGGCAGGAAACTGTCCCACTGCGCAATGAAGTCCTCGTAATAGAGCTTCAGTATATCTTTCGACAACGCGGCGGCCGAGGTCTTGGCGTTGTTGAAACAGCCGCCGGCAAAGACCGCGTGATCCAGCGCCGCCAAATCCTCGGCTTCCGCAGCGCGCACCAATGGAAAAGAGTCGGTCATGTCCCCCAACACCGCCCAGAGGGCCTATATCATAACAATAATAACAAATTTTTGGCGCGAAAGGTGAATTATTGTTCCAGGAGGTGCCATCACTTGCTCCCCTGCATACCCGAGGAGGACCATCCCCTATGCGCCTGAACGAACAGCTATATTTTTGATCCCAGGCCTTGATGGTGCATCCTTAGTCAAAGGAAGCGCTATGGGCCACATTCTGCCTGGGAGCGCCTCGACGACAGAGGCGGCCCGTCGAGCGATACAGCACGGTCAAGAGAGGCTGAGGGCGCTGCCAAGCGCCACGGGATCAAGCAGAAGACCACCGGCAACGGCGCTACCGAAGGGGCGATGGCGCTGATGGTGGCGGCTGACGTTTTGTGAACGACTATGCTCTGGGGCCGACCGCTGAACTCGCGCGTTGTTCGTTCACATCCAGGCCGGGAACCGGCGCGTCCGGCGCCAATCGATTAGGGGTGTATCCGGATTGGCGAGTGCGGCGCGTATTGCGTCCAGCCGAAGCCTGCGCATCGAATGGAAGGTCTCGTGATTGCTCCCGCCGCATCCCCCGTCCCACCACGCGGACACGCGATCGGCGACCGGAAGCGGGCTGGCGGTCAGGGATTCAAATTCCTTGCCGAGCGCGGCCGCGTCTGTCGTGAACAGGTCGGTATCATTGAGATCTACCTCGAACAGATCGCGCAACGCCAGCCCGGCGGCGAAGACAAGCTCTGGCTCACGCATCTTGGCGATCAGCCACGGCATGACCGACCGGTCGCCAAAGAGGCCGATTGCCGCTGTCGCAGTGGCGCGCAAGGCAGGCTGCTTCAGACGGTCCTGCAGCCAGCCCTTGCCGGCCTTCAGGGGCGTCGTCAAAAGGCGCATCTCGATCGCTGCAGGCGCGAGGGCCGGCTCTGCCAGTACGATCTGGTCAAGCACCGGGTGAGCCAAGCGCGCTTGACCAAGAAGGCAAGCCGCAAGTGCGGCGATCAGGCGTTCCTTCGACGTGTGGCCGTCGAGTCCGTCCAGCACCGTCGGAAGGACGTCGCGCCGTTTGAGCCCGCCGGCAAGCCGAAATGCACGCCTGCGAATATTCGAGTCCGGATTGCCCAGCAAATCGCCAAGGCGGGTACCGGGATCGACGCGATGATGCCAGAGTGCCGCGAGGCCGAGGCCGCGCAGCCGCGCATCGCGCGCGTCCAGCCATTCCGCCACGAACGAACTCAGATTTTCGCGCGGCGTACGCGCTATCGCGCCGGACAGGCCCGACGCGCCATCCTCGCCCAGCGTTCCCGCGGCGTCGACCACCGAGGCAACGGTTTCGGCCTCGCCCCAATGCAACGCCAGCACGCAGAGCACGAAAAGCTCGCCGGGCTCGGCGTAGTCGGCGAAATGCGCCTGAGCCGCCTCCCAGCCGGCCTTTCCGGAAGCCATTAGCCCTTCGAGATTTGCATTCAGGCGCTGGTCGATACGGCCGATATCGGTTTCGCCCAGGATCGGACCATCGATTTCACGTCGTCGACGGGACCAGAGGAAAGCCGCGTCGCTGGCGTGCTGGTCCACCATGGCAGCGATAGACGCGATCCGCTGCATCGTGAACGCCTCAGTTGAGATGGATGGCTCCGCCACGGATGCGGTTGGTGCCGCTTGCGTGGCTCGTCAGTTGGTTGCCGCGAATTGTGATGCGCCCATCCTTCTCTAGGATAATCGATGCCAGGCCGCAGCGCAGTTCTATCCGTTCTTCTCCGCTGATGACGACACGGTCGCCTTCGCGGACAACTGACAGTTTCCTCTCCTTGTGAGCTGGATCGACGATACGTCCGACGACCAGCGGCCGCATCGGGTCGCCACCTTCAAAAAGCAACGCCAGTTCCGACCCGATCGACGAAGTGTCCAGCTCGGTCAGACTGCGCGCCGCAATTGCTGTCTCGCGTGGATTGCCAACGAAGACAACTAGCGGCGCCCCGTCTGCGAAACCAATCAGCAGGCCGATCACGACGCCGTCGATACGATCCAGCACTTGCATGATGATGCCCTCAATTGTTGTGGATGTTGCTTCCTTTGACGACCACGTCGCCACCGGCCTTAATGTTGATCTTGCCACTGCCCTTGATCGTAATGTCCTTGCCGTCGGCAACAATAGTACCGTCCTTTTTCATGGTGATCGACGCATCGCCGCATTTGAGCGTGATCGAGTCGCCAGCTTCGATCATCAGGTTCTTGCCGACATTGATCGAACTATCCTCTTTGATCTGAATGCCGCTGCCTTTACCGACGTGGAGCGCATGCGCGCCACCCACGTCGGTGGCGTCATCCGCGCCGATCTTGGCTGTTCGTGCCTTGCCGATCTCGGACGACTGTGCCCCGCCGACGGCGAAACTCTGATCCGCGCCGACGTTGACGCTCTGCGCCGCCGCTATATTCCAACTGTCGTCCGCGCCGATATCGTGGCTCTGCTCGGCGCCAACGGTGACAGACCTTGACGCGCCGATGGTGTTCGTCTGGACGGCGCCAACGCTGCGGGTCTCGGCTGCGCCGACAGTGTCAATACGCGCCGCCTTCACCGTAATCGTCTGTACAATCCCCACCGTCTGAGAATGATTGGCGTCGATGTTCTCCGTCGAGTTCGACACGACATGAATGGTCTCGTTGGCCATGACTGTCAGCGAGCGGTTGGCGCCCACTGTCTCGGTGTCGTTCGAGCCGATGTTGGTGGTCTGGTCGACGCCGATCTTGACCGTCTTGTTGTTGCCGACGTCCTCGTCGAGGTTGTGGCCGACGGAGTGTTTGGCGTCGTGGTCAATGCGGTCGGACTGATCGTGCTGGACCAGCTTTGTGCGGTCATGCTTGATCAGAAGGTTGTGATCCTTCTGCGCCTGGAAATTGACCAGTTCGGAGCCGGCCTTATCCTCGAACATCAGTTCGTTGTAGCCGCTACCGCCTTTGGAAGAATCCGACTTCCAGCCCGATTGTGTGGCGTTGCCAGGCAGGCCGTAGGGCGGCATCTGCGAGGCATTGTAGACCCGGCCGGTGATAATCGGCAGGTCCGGGTCGCCTTCGATGAAGTCGACGATGACCTCCTGGCCGATGCGCGGTATCTGGATGAACCCCCAGCCACTGCCGGCCCAACTCTGCGACACCCGTACGAAACAGGAACTGTTCTGGTCCTTCTTGCCGACGCGGTCCCAATGAAACTGGACCTTCACCCGCGCATATTTATCGGTGAATATCTCCTCGCCGGATGGACCGACCACCGTCGCCGTCTGCGGGCCGCGCATGATCGGTCGTGGCGTGGTCCGCGGCGGGCGATAGGGCAAGGCTGTCGGCGCCACACCGAGGACCACTTTGAAACTCTCGCTTTCGACGTCGGCCTGGGCTCTATAGCCGGGGTCAAACAGCCTGTATTCGGCGCTGACCACCAGATATTCCTGGTTCTGGTCTTCGCGCGGAAAACCGTCCAGCTTGAACGTGCAGCCGGAATACAAGCCCCGCACGGTGCCGGCCGCGGCGATGCGCTGGTGCAAGGCCTGGATCTCCTCGCGCCGGATCGAAGCCAGGCTGTCGCCCCGGCTTACTTCGAGATGCGCGCCCGGCTGGCGGTAGTTCTCACCCGCGGACAATTTGTGACTGAACGGCTGGGCCGACTTGGCCATAAGGTCGGCGCCCGGCTTCTTGAAATCATAATCGGTGTGGGCATAGGCGCCTGGGCGCACCGAGCTGCCCGGTATCCATTCGGTGATGTATTCGACGTCGCGCCGGGAGCCCTGACCTTCAAAGTTATAGAGCACTTTCTCGTAGCCCGGCGCAGGCTTCAGCTTGCTCATCGCGTCAGCCAGGACAAGCGTATGCTTGCCGTCATCGTGCTCGAAGAAATAGAAGATACCTTCGTGCTCCAGCAGCCGCTGCACAAAGTCCAGATCGGTCTCGTCGTATTGCACGCAATATTCACGCGCCGGATAGGACCCTTGCAGGCGTAGATCGAATTCGGAGATGCCGTATTTCTTGAAGACATCCTTGACGATGTCAACGACGCTCTTGTTCTGGAAAATATAGCAATCTGTGGTGTTGCCGAGAAACCAGAGCCACGGCCTCATGACGGCCTCGTAGTAGGCTAGCCGGTCCTCCATGCGGGTGAGCCGAAACTCCGACACGATTCCACTGAGCCAGCGCTTTGGATCGGATTCACCTTCGATCGAGACAGGCCCGCCCAGCATCTTCAACGGGTCGATATCGGAGTCTGTGCTCACGAACCCGACCGTGTAGGCAAAGCAACGGCTGATCTCATCGCGTCCGACAAGATGCGTGAAGGTCAGCAAGTCGGAGCCAACCGGTGTGCGGACAACGGTGGCACGTTCATTCGGCATGGGTCGAGCCCCCTCCTGGACGCGGCCGCCAATGTGATGGATTTGAAGTTCCCGCTATATCAACGGTGTCATTAGCGGTGTTACGTTCAGGAACTTTCCAAATCCGCCACGCCAGGCCATGCTTAGCCTACCACATGTTTTCCCGCTGACCAAAGAGGACGGGCGGGCGACAGAATCTTACCCCTCGACTCGTCGGCTTGAAACGCCGCTGTCCTGTTTTGCCTGCAAGCTGCTAGAATGTTGGAGTATCGATCAACGATCGACGGCGATCTTGGATGTACATCAGTCTGCGGATCAACAATGTCGACGCCCTGCTCGCTGGCACCTCGACCAGCTACGTGGCGCGTGATAGCGGCTTCGAAATCGGGCGCGATGCTTGTGACTGGACCTTGCCCGACCCCGACAAATTCATCTCGGGTCGGCACTGCGAGGTTCGATACGAGGCGGGCGCGTTCTGGCTGTACGACATCTCGCGCAACGGGACCTTCATCAATGGATCGAGCCAGCGCATGAGTGGCCCGCATCGGCTGGTCGATGGCGACCGGATGCTGATCGGCCGCTATGTCGTCTTGGTATCGGTCGAAGAAGAGCGCGCCACGGCAGACCACCCCAGCCGCGATTCGACACAGCGGGAAACGCCGGTCGCGACAGGCCGGCCGCTGGAGTTCGGAGATGGGCCTTTCTTCGAGCCCGCGCAGCAACGGTCGGCACAGCGCATTTCCGCGCCGACATTCCCGTCGCCCGCCCTGCCCTCAACCAGGGACGAGGTGCTGCGGGAGATCGCGATCGCAGCCGGCATTTCGCCGGAATTGCTTCAATCGCGCGACCCCCATGAAGTTGCCGCCGAAATCGGCGCGGTCTTGCGGGACGTGGTCGAGGAGCTGACCCTGCTGCTGAAAGCACGCGCGGCCGCGAAAATGTTGGCCAAAAGCACACAGCGAACGATGATCAGCGCCGCCGACAACAATCCGATGAAGTTCGTTCCAGGAACCGACGACATCCTGGAAATCATGTTCGCCCGGCGCAGGACCGGCTATCTTGATGCCAGGCGCAGCATCGAAGATGCATTCCGCGATCTCAAGACTCACGAGTTTGCCACTTATACCGCGATGCAAACCGCGCTCTCCCGGCTGCTTGACGACCTGTCGCCCGAGGCGATCGGCAGGAAACTCCCGCCTACCTCGTTTACGAAGAAGAAGAGCCAAGCCTGGGACGTCTATGTCGCGACATGGCGGACCATGGAGGAGGCACATGAAAACGGCATGCTTGATATATTCCTGGCCTATTTCAGCGAGGCCTACGCCAAGGCCGGCAAGCAGAAATAGGAGGTCCCAGGAAGGCACGGCCCCGGGAAACGTATGGCCAAAAAGCATATGGCCAAAAATGCATGGCACGGCAGTCGGCGAAGAAAAGTCTCGCTGACGCCCGGCGTCCGGTTCCAATCGACGATTTCTGAGATTACGATCGCATAAGACAGTTCGCCAAGCGGGTAAGACTCATTGAGCTGAGGGTCTGCGGCAAATGTCATGTCACTGCGTGATAGCATCTTCTAGCCATTGCCACGGCCGGCAGCGGCTGCCTTTCCTTTACCTGGCCGGAAACCGTTCTGCGCCCGTCTCACCCCATCGCCGGCGCCCCGCCTGCACGGACGATCTGCGATGAGTTCGAAGGACGACCCCTTCGGCCCGGCGGGCAAGACGGTCATTCGCGCAAATCCGCGGAGCAAGCAAAAATCGACGCTAATTCCCGAGCTGCCCGTCGCGGACAGAGGCCAGTCCTCTCCAATCAAGGATTCGACGGTGTTCGATCCAGGCGGCGGGCGGTCGCCAGGCTGGGCATCCGGAACCGTGATTTATCAAGGTGGCCCCGGCGATGTTGGGGCGCCGACAGGCTCTGCTGGGACTGCGCCGAGGACAGGCATCGAGCAGGAAAGCCTATTCAACGCCGGGAGCGGCATCAAATACGCCGCGGCAAATCCCATTCTCGCCGCGGCGGCACCTTTGCTGATGCTGCTCGGACAGCTCAGGCTCTTGCCCGTTGAAAGACAGGCGGCGCCATTGGCGCAACATATCACCGAGGCGATTGAGAAATTCGACCGGATAGTTGAGAAGTCAGGCGTTGCCGAAGAGGATGCCCGGATTGCGAAATTCGCCCTCTGCGAAACCGCCGACGATCTCATCGGTAACCTGCCCTGGCCCAGGAATGACGCCTGGGCGCCACACGGGATGCTGCGGCAATTCTTTCACCTCGGGACCACCGGCACCGGCTTCTACGAAGCGCTGAACAAGATCCTGGCCAGTCCCGAAAAACACTACGATCTGCTCGAACTGATGCATGCCTGCCTGTCGCTGGGTTTCGAAGGCCAGTATCGAGGCGTGACGCGACAAGACAACAATCTCGAACGCGTTCGTCGCGACGTTTACGAGACGCTTCGCTATTTCAGGCCGCGTTCCGGTGGAGACATCTCGCCGCATTGGCAGGGCCTAGCGGCGGCGATGGCGCAGTCCTCCGCCCGCCTGCCGCTTTGGGTCGTCGCGGCAGCGGCGACCGCGTTGCTGACAGCGGCGTTCTTCGCGTTGCGGGTCTTCATCACCAATGAAGGTGAGGCGGTCGCGGGTGAATTGCTGGCGCTCGACCCATTAACACCAGTCGTCATAGAACGCGCCGGCGTGGCGCCGTTGGCTGAGCCGGCGAAAGTCACCCCACCAGCGGCCACCGCGCAGATTGATCGTATTCGTGCGGCATTGGCCAAGGATCTCGAAGGCGGCGGGCTGACCATCGGCACCAAGGGCGACTTCATCGTCGTGGAGATCAACAATCTCCTGCTGTTCCAGTCCGGCAGGGCCGAGGCGAGGCCGGAATTCCAGCCCATTGCCACCGACATCGCCGCGGCTCTGGAACACGAGCCTGGACCAATCCGGATCGTCGGCCACACGGACAATGTGAAACCACGAAAGTCGAGCGCGTTCAAATCCAACTTCGACCTTTCCGTCGCCCGGGCGAAGGCAGTCGAAGTGTTGATGGCAGTGAAATTCAGCGATCCCTCGCGACTGACGGTCGAGGGCAAGGGCGAGGACGAGCCAATCGCCGACAATGCGACACCGGATGGCCGCGCCAAGAACCGCCGTGTCGATGTGATGATCCCCAGGGAGGAAACACTGTGAGCACGGCCCGCTGGAACCACCCATGACGCGTTGGCTGTTGCGGATATTCAGCGTGATCGCGCTGGCCGGCTTCGCCGCGGCAGTGTGGTTTGGCGGGCCATTGATCCGCTTCGCCGACATCCGGCCGCTCGGACCTGGGTGGCTGCGCGCGACGATCATTGGTGTGATCCTCGCGCTGCTGGCGCTTTTTTACGCGCTGCGTTTCTGGAAAGCGAGGAAGGCGCAAAAAGCGCTCGAAGCCGTCGTTGCGCACAATGACGACCGCGATGACGATTCTCGGGTGCTCGAAGCGCGGATGAACGAGGCCGTGGCGGCGCTCAAACGGTCGAGCGGCAAGCGCAACTTTCTCTATGAGATCCCCTGGTACGTTGTCATCGGCCCGCCGGGTGCCGGCAAGACGACGGCCCTGGTCAATTCAGGCCTGAATTTTCCGCTTGCCGGTTCGGGGGACGCCCAACCGGTGGTCGGTGTTGGCGGAACACGTGCCTGCGACTGGTGGTTTACCGATCAGGCCGTGCTGATCGACACCGCAGGACGCTATACGACGCAGGACTCCAATCCCGAGATTGACAAGAAGAGTTGGCTCGCATTCCTGTCACTACTCAAGAGGTACCGCACCAGACAACCGATAAACGGCGTCATCCTGGCCATCAGCCTTGCCGATGTGATGAGCTTCGATGATCAGCAGCTTGATGCCCACATCGTCGAGATACGCAGCCGCCTGAGAGAAATTCACGAGACGCTGAAGATCCAGTTTCCCGTCTATCTGCTTTTCACCAAGGCCGATCTGGTTTCAGGGTTCACGGATTATTTCGGCGGTTTCGACGAGGCGCGCAGACGCAAGGTATGGGGCACGACATTCCAGACGGCGGAGCGCGATAGGAACATGGCCGCCGCGGCTCCTGCCGAACTCGATGGGCTGGCGGAACGACTCGCGGACGAGATGGCCGACCGCCTCCAGGAAGAGGCTGATCCGGTCACGCGCATCTCCATCTTCGGCTTTCCGGCTCAGTTCGGCGCGCTGAGGGGGCGCATAACCAGTTTTGTCGCCGGTCTATTCGATCCGTCCCGCAGCCAGGTGAACGCCAGCCTGCGTGGACTCTATTTTTCGTCAGGCACGCAAGAGGGAACGCCCATCGATCAGGTGCTGGGCGCAATCGGCCGCAATTTCGGCGGCAATTCCCGCCCGCATCTTTCCGGAACCGGCAAAAGCTTCTTTTTGCATGATCTGCTGACGGACGTCATTTTTGCCGAATCGGGATGGGTTTCGTATGATAAATCAGCTGCGAGGCGGGCGGCGGTGGCCAGATTTGGCGGCCTCGGTGCGATAGCGCTGATCGCTGCTGCCGCACTCGGTACGCTCGCTCTGAGCTTCGCGGCCAACCGCTCGCTGATCGCGTCCGCAACGGTTGCCATGGGCCAATATCGCGCGACGGCGGAAACGCTGCTCAAGGCGGCCACGGTTACCGATGTCGACCTTGAAAACGTCATCGGCCCGCTCGACCAGTTGCGCGACCTGCCGGCCGGGTTCGAAGCCGCTGAGTTAGCGACACCGATCGGGGAGACGTTCGGCCTCAGTCAGCGGGAAAGACTTCTTTCCGCGTCCCGGACCGCTTATCGGAAAGGCCTGGAACGCATGTTGCGCTCGCGCCTGCTGATCCAGGCCGAGCGAACGATCCAAGCCAAGATGGGCGATCCCGCCGCACTCTACGAGCCGTTGAAAATCTACCTCATGCTTGGTGGCAAGGCGCCGAAGGTCGATGACGCGCTGATCGTTTCCTGGATGAAGCAGGATTGGGAACAGAACCGATACCCGGGCGAAAACAACCGCGAGGGACGAGCGCACCTCGAAAAGCACCTGCGCGCCATGCTCGCCTTGGACGACGCCTATGACCCCGTTTTCGAACTGAACCAGCCCCTTGTTGAAGCCGCACAACGCTCTCTCGAGCGCATGAGCCTTGCCGATCGAGCGACCGCTTTGATCAAGTCGGCGATCTACGCGGCGGCGCTGGATGACTTCTCCGTTTCCCAGCAAGGTGGTCCCGAAGCCCAACTGCTGTTCGAACGTATCGATGGCAGCGAGCTGGCGGACCTTCGTGTTCCCGGTCTCTACACCAGTTCCGGCTTCAACAGGTTCTACCTTGCCCAACTCTCGCGCATTGCGCAGATGCTCGTCGACGAGCAGTGGGTTCTCGGTGGTGGCGGAGAGCAAGGCGACATCGATCAGCAATTGCTCAGGCTCGGCCCCGAACTTCTCGATCGCTACGGCAAGGCGTTCGCCGTCGCGTGGAACAGCGTTCTCGACCAGTTGAAATTCAAGGCGATGCTGACAGACAAGCCGCACTACACCGCGCTTTCAGCCGCTGCCTCCCCCAATTCGCCGATAAAGCGGCTGTTTTCGGCGATCGCCAACGAGACGGCGCTGACACGGGACCCAGGTGACGGTCCTGGCGCCGAGACAGAATCCGCGGCTCAAAACCAGCAACGCAGCGCCGCAGAATTAGCCAAGGGCTTAGCCCGTATCGGCATACACATAGCCAACGGCAAATCGCAAATCCGCGCCGGCGCACAGCCCGCTGACGTACAGAACTTGAATCCGGGCGCGAACATTGAAGCGCGATTCAAATCATTCCAGGTCCTGGTGAACGGGCCCGCCGGACATCGCCCGATCGACGCACTAACCCAGAACTTCAGCGACATCTATCAAAGCCTGCGACTGGCCACCGAAGTTCCTTCGCAGGTGGAGCGGCTCAACGGTAATCTGCAGCTACAGATTGCCACCCTTCGCGCCAATGTCTCGCGTCTGCCCAAGCAACTTGGCCGGATGGTCAACACGACGGCAGATGAGTTCGAAGGTAACGTCGCCGAAACCTCGGTGACAAACTTGAACCAGATACTCGACCAGACGGTCACAGCCCCCTGCGAGGCAGCGATCAACGGCCGTTACCCCTTCGACGGGAGCAGCACCGAGGACGTCGCCATGGCCGATTTCGCGAAGCTGTTCGCCCCAGGCGGACTGATGGACCGGTTCTTTGCACAAAATCTGGCCTCGCTGATCGACATGACCGGCCAGGACTGGCGTTGGAAACAGGATACGCGCTTTGGACGCAACTTGTCGAAATCGACCTTGAAGGACTTCCAGTTGGCTGCGGAAATCCGCATTGCCTTTTTTCCATCGGGCGCTTCAGTACCCTCCGTCAGCGTCACATTCACACCCTTCTCGCTGCATGGCGATGCCGACATGGCCGTACTCGATATCGATGGCCAGACCGTTCAGAGCAACCAAACCGGAAATGGGCCGAGCACGGTGACGTGGCCTACCGGTACGGCTATCCCATCCGCGAGCCTCAGCCTGACGCCAGAAATGCCGGGTCGCCAGTCCGCCATCACCTTTGAAGGGCCGTGGGCCTTGAAGCGGCTTCTGAACAAGGCGGCTATCACGGGCAACGAGGGCAGCGTGCAGGCCCGCTTCGTGATCGGCGGGCGCGACGTGACCTACACGATCCAGACAGGGTCCGGCACCAACCCCTTCCTGCTCCCTGCTCTTTCCGGATTCACCTGTCCCAAGGCGTTCTGAGATTGAGATGATCCTGGGCAGTAAGCCGCAGAAGCGCAAAACCAGGCACACACATATTTTAGTTTTCGATACTTTAATGTTTGAGCCTGTGGCAAAGTGGCACGAACGCGCCCGAAGGCGCGTCGCGGAGGACGCTGGGTGAAGCGTTTGGTGGCAAATTGAACAATGTCGCCCTTCCCATTGAAAGCTTCGGCGTGAGCCACAGAGGCTGTGTGCGGGAGCTCAATGAAGACAACTACCTGGTCGAGCCCCAGGCTGGCCTGTGGTTGGTCGCCGACGGGATGGGTGGTCACGACGCCGGAGAAGTCGCTTCGGCCAGTATCGTCAATCATCTGGCAACGATCGGGATTGCCAGCTCCGCACCGGATCTTCGGGCGCGCTTCGAAGACAGGCTGAGCAGGGCTAATGCCGAGATCCGCCGCATCTCCCAGTCTCGCGGGATAACGATCGGCTCAACTTTTGCCGCCCTGCTTGCCATAGACGGGCGGTTCGCCTGCCTCTGGGCTGGTGACAGCCGCGTCTATCTGATCCGCGAGGCCTCGATCTCGCAAATATCGAAGGACCATACCGAGGTTCAGGAACTCATCGATAAAGGCATGCTCACCGAAGCCGAAGCGCTCACCTGGCCGCGCCGCAATGTCATCACGCAGGCAGTCGGCGTCAGCGACGAGATTGTCATCGATTTCCAGCAAGGTGAAATTCTGCCGGGGGACATCTTTGTGCTGAGCACCGATGGCCTGACGGCGCATGTCACCGATGCCGAGATCGAGGCTGCGACAGTGTCCGCGACACCTCAGTCGGCGTGTGAAAACCTGCTGGAAACGGTTCTGGCGCGTGGCGGAACAGACAATGTGACCATCGTGCTTGTCAGGGTCGCGGGCGGATACGATAGCCAGTCGCCCCGTCCAGCTCTGTACAAAGCGCGGGGGCGGGGCTGATGAGCGCCGACGACAAGACGCGGATATCGCCAGGCGCGGCCAACACTGCCGTGGGCACGCAACTGAGCGGTATCTACGAACTTGACGAGCGGATCGCATTCGGGGGCATGGGCGAAGTCTACCGGGGCCACAACATCCAGACCGGCGACCACGTCGCGATCAAGATCGTTTTGCCGGAATTCGCGCGCGACCAAACGATCTTGTCCCTGTTTCGCAAAGAGGCAACTATCCTGAACCACCTGTCGCATGACGCGGTCGTGCGTTATCACGTCTTCACGATCGATCCGGGGATCGGTCGTCCCTACCTCGCCATGGAATTCGTCGATGGAGCGTCGTTGTTCGACATCATGCGACGTGGGGCGATGCCGACGGGAGAGGTACGAAAGCTGTGCCATCGCCTCGCCTCCGGTCTAAGCGCCGTGCACCAGGCCGGAGCAATACACCGCGACCTCTCGCCGGATAACATTATTCTGCCGGGGGACCGGGTTGACCGTGCGAAGATCATCGATTTCGGCATCGCACGCTCGGCGACGGTGGGCGGAGAGACCCTGATAGGCGGAAGGTTCGCGGGAAAGTACAACTATGTTTCGCCCGAACAACTCGGGCTCTACAGCGGCGACGTCAGAGAGCAGTCCGACATCTACAGCCTTGGGCTGGTATTGGTTGCCGCCTTGCGCGGCAAGCCGGTCGATA
This sequence comes from Mesorhizobium sp. BR1-1-15, assembly GCF_020165475.1. Classification (NCBI taxonomy): domain Bacteria; kingdom Pseudomonadati; phylum Pseudomonadota; class Alphaproteobacteria; order Hyphomicrobiales; family Phyllobacteriaceae; genus Mesorhizobium; species Mesorhizobium sp. BR1-1-15. The sequence goes on from NZ_JAIUIF010000009.1 coordinate 117,859, forward strand.
TGAGCGGCTCGCAGTTCGAAGTCATCGAAAAGCGCCGGACCGTGCCCAATCTCTCCGATATCGATGACGATTTTCGCGGCATTGTCGAAGCCATGCTTCAACCGGATCCGCGAGACCGGCCCGTCAGCATGGCCGAAATCGCCAGGATGACACGTGACGACAACGAGGAGACAATCCCGCCGACTTCCCTCGCGCCCCGCGCTCGGCCGGGTTTGCCGCCGATAGGGCAAGCCGCTGCTCCAGCCAGCAAGAATGAGGTCGAGCGGCACGACGACGCAGACGCGACGGGTTCAGGTAGGCCGCGCTTCGTCCAGCATGTGCGGCCCGCGCATTTGTCTGGACCGCCGCGCCCGGCCCCCCTCGGCGCTGCACGTACGGCCATGGCCGAGGTGCCTGGCAAATCCACAAGGACCCGAACGATCGCGCTCTGTGCCTTGGCGGCGCTAGCCGTGGCCTCTGGAGGCGGCCTTTATCTGGGCGGCGTCATGACGCCCGCGACGCCGACTGTCGGCAAGACGTCGCTTTCCGCGGCAGAGCCAGCAAAGCCCACGCCCCAAACGTCACAGCCCGCCGCTACGCAGGATGTAGCGAACGCGCCCGAGCCGCCAAAGGTTGTTCCGCCGGCGCAGCCGGAAACGCAGGCCGGCACACCGCCCGCCGAGGATAAGCCACATGCTGTGGCAGCTCAAAGACTGCCGTCGGCCAAGCCCGTCGACATACCTCTACGAACCGAGGCGCCGCCGAAGCCAATCGCGACGAACGCGCCGCCGCCCGAAAGGGCATCGCCGGCAATCCAGCCTGACACGACGGCCGGCGATAGGCAAAAGCCGACTTCGCCCGCTACGACCGCTCCAACTCCGCCAGAAGCCGAAACGGTCCAAACTCCGCCGCCGGCTGAGACGGAGGTTGTCGAGACCAAAAAGCCCGAACCACGGGCCAGCCCGCCGGCGGCCCCAATCCCGGAACTGAAATCGAATGCAGGTCCAGCGGTGGATGCCAACGGCAACAGCCAGATTTCTGCGTTGCCGACAGGCAAGCAGCCGAACCAACGCGTTGTAGCGTTGAACGTGCCCAAACCAGCGATCCCCCCGGCGGTCGACGATATCGCTCAACGCGTCGCCTGGGTTCGCGCCTTCGGCGGCGGCGACTGTTTCTATGCCGCCGTCACATCTGCTACCGACAAGGCCGCCGCAATCGAAGGATTTGGCACGGCCGTCCAGCCATTCGAACGCATGCTCGGCGATTTCCAGGCAAAATTCCATGTCGAGCCAGACATCAGCGTCCGCCTCATTGAGCCAAGCCAATGCGAGGTAACCAATTTTCTGCGCTTTCTGGGACAGACCGCGGCCGACCAGCCGCAGCTTGTTCTCGACCGAACATCTGTGCCGAACGGTACGCCGATTAGCGGTACATTGGTAACGCGCAGAGGGCTCATCTCCAGCGTTCTGCTGATCGACCACAAAGGCATGGTGTTCAATCTCGACGACCGCATCGTCACGGGGTCGGACAAGGCGACCTTCAGGATCCCGATTGGTCTCGGCGCGGCCGATAAGGCTGCTGGAAAGTCCGTGCCGCAGATAATACTGGTGATCACGGGCCCTCGCGACATTCAGTCGGCTGCCTTCTCCGATCCCACGCCAGCTTCGGCGCTGTTGCCCAAAATCATCGAGGAAGTCGAGACCGACGGATCTCGGTTCTCAGCCACTGCCAAGTATTTCCGGCTCGGCGGATAGCGTGGGCCTAGCATGGAACGCCGCCGCTGGTGTTTGACCGCTTGGTCTGCCCTGCCCGAAAAGCAGCAGGTCCGGTTCCAGCCCTATCTGCCCCGAGGGCGCGCATGAAACTCGCGATCATTTTGGGCGCTCTCCTCGCCCTGCTGTTGTCCAGCCAAGCGCGAGCCGAGTTCACGGTCTGCAATCAGACACTCGATGTCGTCAATCTCGCCGTCGGCCAGAAGGTCGACAATGCGGACCAGACCGATGGATGGTGGACCATCGGCGCAAACCAATGCGTGAACGTTATCCGGGAGGAACTGACCAACCGCTACGTCTACATCTATGCAACTGACGTGTTTGGTCATGCCATCCTCGCCGGATTGACCGAAATGTGCATCGAACGGCGACGTTTCTCGATCCGCGGCAGTGACGAATGCTGGCAGCGCGGCCACATCACCGCCCGGTTTCTGGAAGTCGACACCCTCGAACAGGTGCGGTGGACCTTCTTCCTGACCGCAAGCAATCCGTGACACACCATATCGACACGAGCTTCAGACAGAAGAAGCAGGCGCGCGCCGCCCTTCGCAGGCGCACGCTATGGCGTAGGTTGATGGTGGGTTTGACCTCGGCTGTGCTGCTTTGCGTGGCCGCCGGTTTTTACCTGACCGCGGACTATTGGTCATTCGGCGACGAAGACGAGGAGTTGCATGCGGTCGAGGGGGCGGACGATGTGCCGGCCGACGCATCCGTCTACGTGCCAGCGCTGATCGATCTGGCGGGGGACCCGATGTGGATCACCCTTGCGCCAGATGCCGGCGCCGCAACCAAAGGCCGAGTGGTCCCGCGTCCGGCAGAACTCGATCAGGCCGACGTTTCTCCCCAGCTCGAAGTCCTGTCAGACGTCATGCTGAGCGCCAGCGAAAAATTCATGACGACGATACCGTCGACGCAGGAGGATTTCGCATTCTTCCAAGCGCAACGAAAAACCGCTGCCGCGCCATCGGGCGATCTGGAGAACGATCTTCAACCCTCGCCTCCCGCCAGGGAACTTGAAGCGGCTTCCGGTCAGAAAGCCGACAGCGACGATCCCGAAGCCGGATGGGGTGAGACGATCGATGCAGGCGATGCAGCCCTGCCGGCATTCCAGAAGACCGAGATCGAGAACAACACGAGCGTCGTAGCCGTCACCAATGAGTACCAGCGATTCGCGGCGACCGAAGACACGTTCGTGAAGGTTCTCAATGATCGCAGTCTGGACAGCGTAGCGTTGGATGCGCACTTCTCCGCGCAGGATGCCAAGCTGGCAGGCGAGGCCCTGAGCGCGCTTTTCCACCGGGACGGCCTGGCAGCGGGTTACGTCGTTGCGATGCGAGGGTTCAGGCCGACGCGCGACACGAGCGCAATGTCCCTGATGCAGGTTTCGATCTACGCCAAGAACCTGTTCGTCGGCACGCTGACGCGCAACGGCGCGGGCGCCTTCGTGTCGGGTGTTGATCCTTGGGTTCGCGAAGATCTGTTCAACTATTCGGGCGCACAGGAAGAAGGCACGCATAAACGACAGTATCGTCTGCTCGACGCCATCTATTCGACGGCAGCCCGCAACAATGTTCCAACCGGCGTGATCGGCGAGGCGATCATGTATCTTTCGAGAGGACAGGATCTGGACGCCTTTGCAAGCGAGGACCAGCGTCTGGTGATGATCTATTCACAGACGCCCAGGGGCAAGGACGAGGGCGCGAGACGGGTTCTGTATGTGGGCGTGCAGGGGAGCGAGAAAAGCCTCGACTGTTTTGTCTTCCAGCAAAGCGACGGCCAGTTTGCGTGTGTTACAGGTGACGATCAGGTACGCTCGCTGACAGTCACCAACGGCATGGTCACGCCGGTGAATGGCGTCATGACCTCCACCTTCGGACCACGAAAGCACCCCATTCTGGGGACCGTGCGCATCCACAAGGGCGTCGATTGGGCGGCACCCGTCGGCACGCCGATCACAGCCGCCTTCGATGGCGAGATCACCTTCCAGGGCGATGGGGGAAGCTACGGCAATCTGGTCAAGATTTTGCACAAAAACGGCCGCGAGACGCGTTATGCGCACATGCAGAAATTTGCAATCGAAGCCGGCGTCGGCACCAAGGTCAAGGCAGGCGACGTCATCGGCTATATCGGCACCACCGGATTATCGACCGGCCCTCACCTGCATTTCGAGCTTTACCAAAATGGCGAGGCGATCGACCCCTTGGGCACGGTTACCGCGGTCGCATCGAACGATTCCGCGGTCGAAACGCTCACCGAGCGCATCGTTCACGTCGAAAGTGGCGGTAGTGCTCGCGCCAAGAATCCTAATTCTTCCGCGACGGGCGCCGGCCAGTTCATAACCAAGACCTGGATCAGGATGATGAATACCTACCGCCCGGAGCTTGCACGCACGCTGTCGACCGACGACCTACTCGCCCTGCGCTACGACGCCACGATCTCGCGAGAGATGGTGCGCAACCTGGCGCGCGAAGGCGAGGCCTACCTGCGCCAGCGCGGCCACCAAATCACGGCCGGCCGGCTCTATCTCTGTCATTTCCTTGGAATGGAAGGCGCGCATCAGGTTCTGTCGGCATCAGGTTCGGCGCAGCTGAGCGCTGTCCTGGGGTCGGCCGTCATCCAGGCCAACCCGTTCCTCACCGGCAAGACAGCCAGCTACGTGGTGGACTGGGCCGAAAGAAAAATGGGCCAGAAGCTGACTCATCTGGCAACCGACGCCGGGTCACAGACAACGACCACCGAAATCCGTCAGACGTCGCCGGAGTTCGAAAAATACAAACAGGCCATCACTGCTCTCATGGGCTCGATCCCAAATACGCTCTGAGCGTCAGGTCTGGCATGAGTTTCTTGCGCAGAAGGGTTCCCCCTCGGTTTGCCGCGCAGTTTCGACGGTTATTGCGTTTTTATCCGCATTTCCACGCGGCGGTTGGCAGGATCGTACGGGTTGGCGTTGCGAGGGTTCTTCTCGCCCATGCCGACGGCGTTGATGCGCGCGGCCTCGACACCGCTGGCCGTCAGGAAAGCTGCCACCGATTTCGCTCTTCGTTGTGACAGACCTTCGTTGTAGCGCAGCGTGCCCGTCGCATCGGTGTAGCCTTCGACGACGAAGTTGAACGTGCTCAGCCGGTTGTCTTTCAAAGCCTTGGCGAACTCTTCGAGCTCAGCGCGCGCGGTTGCGTCGAGTTGGGCCGAATCCAGCCCGAAATTGATCAGCATGTCGAGGTTGGATCTGCCTTCCTGCTGCCCATTGGTGTTGCTCTTGTTGCACTCCTCTTCGGAACCGACACAAATTCCTCGAGATTTGCCAAGATCGGCTGCGCCGGCAAAAAACTTCACGATGTCTTCTGATTTCCGAGCCGGATCGGCGGAAGCATGGTTCGAGAAAAACACGACCGCCAACACAAAGGCTGAACGACTCCACTGCATAGCGCTCCTCCTGTTTGAGTATCCGATTTTGATCGACCGCCAGCATATCAAATTCCAGCGCAATTGTCTGTGGCCAAACGTTGGAGGTGCGATCATCGCGACTGTTTTGGCCGTGGCACGGCTTGAGACTTGACCCGCGCCGTGCCGGAGGCTTGAGTGGCCAAAGTTCCTCGATGAAAGCGCGGCGTTCATGGCCCATGGGCTCCGATTCAAAACGGCACGGGATCTTTTCGCAGCTTGTCCCGCTATCACCAGGGACATGCGCACTCCTCCGACCGAACAGCACTCGATCGCGTTTTGCCGCGACCTCCTCGCCGGGCGTATTCCTGAGGAAGCGATTACATTTTGCGCCTACCTGCTTCCCGAGCGGGCCGCGGTCTGGTGGGCCCACGAATGCCTAAGCCATCTGAGCGACCTCTTCGATGAGACCGATCACCGGTTGCTCGGTCTTGTCCGCGACTGGGTGAGCGAACCCGACAGCCCCCGCCATCGAACAGAGATCAGAGCCGCCGCGGCAAAATCGCCAACAACCCCGGTCGGCTGGATTATCCTGGCTGCGGGATCGCGTGAAGATCGGTCGGCCGTGGCCGCGATGCCGGCACTGGATTTGCAGCCTTCTCCTGCTGCCTATGCAATCAATGCCGGAATTCTGGCCGGTCTGGCACGCGTGGCGCTCGTGGACCGTTTCTCGGTGCTGTCGGCGTTCGTCGAAATCGGTATCCAGATGGCCGAGATCGAGGCCCTCCACCAGTCAACGGATGCATCTTAGGGGCACTCGCCCACAGGACCGGCACCCACAGAACTGGAGGACGCCCTCCGTCCCGCCTACTTGCAACCGCCTTGAGCCCATTTGGCGAGCGCCACCTTGAAGCGTGTCCCAAGCGGATGCTGCAAGCGCAGAACGGAGACATCGTTGGCGGCAAAATTCTTTGCCTGATCACACAGTCGGGTCTCGTTCCACTCATGGCAGCCGTCACAGTGCTTGCCCTGCCATACCGAATTGTCGAGGCCCTCCACCGGACTGAAGCGTGGCTCGCCTTTTATGAGTTCCGCAATACTCTTCCCATCGATTTCGGGGTCGCCGAAATCGATCGGAACGTCGAAAAAGATCGGGTCGTCAGAGGCGAGTTTTGGGATTTTCTGACGGAGCACATTGAGTGCGAGTTGGGCGTCATTGGCGGAGCTCGACGGATTAGCAGTGGCATTGCGCGTATCCGAGTCGCCTTGCGGTCCGGGAACGCCCGCCTCACCGACGATCAGCGGTGAGTTGAGATCAACCTTGTGCAGGACGACCTCGGTGGTCAGCGAGACGTTGCTCCAGGGGCGCTGCTTGCTAGCGGTTGCCTTGAACACATCGGCGGTAACACGGTTCATCGCCTCAGTGATGGACACATTTGTCTCGCCAATGTGCGCAAGCAACGCCGAGGTGAACGGCGAATGTTTGCCGGATCCGTCGTAGGCGACCTGATTTGGACTGGTGGCGAACGCGACAAGCGTACCGGCACCGCCATTCTCGATCGAGATTTCCGCAAGGCCGCTTTTTGCTCCCCTGACGCCGGCGGTCTTTGCCAGCACCTCGGCTAGAGGATTGTCGCGACAGGCGTCGAGGAAAATAAGCCTTATGCTGGTCTCGCGAGACATCTGTCGCAGAACGAAATCGACAGGCACCGCCTCGAAATCGAGCGAAGTCTCGTCCTCCAAGGCGGCATCGATCGGAAGAAGATAGTTGCTGCCTGAAACCTGCAAGCCATGGCCCGCATAGAAGAAAAGCGCGATGTCCGCCCCGCGCACCTGCTTTGCGAACTGCGCTATTGTCGTCTGGGTCTGCAACTTGGTCAGATCGAAGCCGGAAACGACTTCAAAACCAAGATCTTTCAGGCTTTCAGCGATGGCTTTGGCGTCGCGCACCGGATTGGCGAGTGCCGGGGCGTGCAGATATTGGGAGTTGCCAAGCACCAGCGCTGTACGGCGCTCGGCATCGGCTGCCGTCAAAGTGAAAAGCAGCGCAACTGCCGCGAGCCCGATTGCGCGCAGAAGGCTACTGCGACGGGCGATCAGATCGAAACCCACCGGGACAACAGATCCTTCCTCAGTTGACGAGCTTGGTGGCGGAAAACTCGATCCGCCGATTGAGCGCCTTGTTCTTCGGCGTGTCGTTGCCGGCGACTGGGCGTTCCTCGCCGTAGCCGGTCGCCGTGATCTGCGTGCGCGGAATGCCCGCCCCAACAATGGCGTCGGCCACTGCCTGAGCCCTGCGCTCCGATAAGCGTTTGTTCTCTGCAACCGGTCCATCGGCATCGGTGTGTCCGGAAACTTCGACCTTTAGGCCTGGGCATTTGCTGACGACACCGACGACCTCAGCGAGGAGCGGGCGGCTTTGGGCATCGAGCCGCGCGCTCGCGGGGCGAAAATAGATCGCCCCGGTACGGGACAACACCGCAAACCTGTTGAGGCATTCCTCATCGTTGAAGTTGGTCTTCGTCGCATCGGTGACGACGGGCCCGACCTCAGTGCTTGCCGCAACGGTCTGGGCGGGGAGCGGCTTGCTCCCCTCGGCCGTGAACACGAAATCGAACGACACCGATGCGGTAGGAACAATGTTGGTCACACTGGCCGCCTGTTGGAGTTTGTCGACATTGGGCAATAGACCGAAGTCCTCCACATGCACCGCGACAGGGGCCTCCGAGGCAACCGACACCATGGTGTCGCTGATCATGGTCACCACGACGTTGGCCTCAAGATCCTTGTCGACCCCATGCAGGTTGAGACGGAATGGAAGAACCGCCTTCATACGTCGCTTGGTGGCGAGGTCGGCAAATGCCGCCGGATCCACTTTCGCTGTCAGTTCGGCGGTTGGAAACTTGTAGGTCTCAAAGAAAAGGAACCGCATCCGGACATTGCGCAGGTCGACCCCGGTATCCACTGAGTTGAGGTCAAAGGAGACCTTGGCGTCGCCGGTCGAAGTAAGGCTGCCGGAAATATTCCTGATCTTGTTGGTTTCGACGATCGTGTTCTTCTTGACCGACTGATAGGTGAGGACCGAAGCGGTCGGATCGAGCGCCCAGTTCGTCTGCGCGTTCGCCGTTCCCAGTCCGGGCAAAAACAACACGAACAACGAAACGATCAAGCCAAGCGTCTTCGCGGCGACTCTGCTTCTTGACCGTGCTTTGCGCCAGACTCCGAGAACTTCGAACATGGCTCCCCCTGCCTACGACAACAGAACCCCGTATCGACATCACGACCATGCGGTGTCTCCAGAGAGCATAGAGCACTTGCTGCCAATTGGCGAGCATCCCGGTTGGTGTGTTTGGCCAGCCCGCGATCCCGGCATCGCGATACCGCACCTTGCCTGAGTGCGGGGGATTCGAAGGTCCTGCTATTCCCATCCCAAAGACGTCAGGAACTCAGCGCGGGCGCGGATGATCCGCGGATCGAGGAACCGCTAGAAAGCTATCTTAAGTCCGAGCTTGGCGCCAATAGTGGAGCTATCCGACGAGGCCTTACCACGGACTTCGCCGTTGACGGTCGTCAACTCCGAAACTTTCAGGTTGAACCCCGTCGATAGCGCCACGGAAAAATCCGCATCGTCGAAGGCGATCGTCCTGGTACCGATCTCGGTCGTGTTCTTGTAACCGAAACGCTGCTGCAATTCGCCACGCGCATAGGGGCTGAACACCATACCGTTGCTCAGCGTGTAATCGCCATAAATGCCAGGCTCGAACTTGATGGCGCCAAATGAAAGCCGGCTCTTGCCGAACTGATTGCCACCGCTGTCAGTGTAGGGATCGCCGCGGAATGAAACACCAAGCAGGCCGCCACGCAGATCGAAACGGGTGCGTTCGCCCAGCGCGAAGATGTGGCCGACAGATCCCGTGACCGCGTAGCCCTCGGTGTCATAGCTGCCGGTGGTGTCAAGCACCCCGTTCATCACGTCGCTTCGGCCGAAGAAACCGGAGGCCGAGACCAGCGCGTAATTGTAGTCCTTGCGCAACAGTGCGTAGCCGCCGAACAGTCCGGCCTTGTTGTTACCTTCCCCTATGGCATCAAATCCCTGGAAGGCCCCGAGATTGACGTCAGTCGAGGCGTAGCCGGCGAATACACCGATGTTCAGGCCATACTCATTGTCGAACTGGAAATGCTTGGCGGCATTGAAGTCCAGGCTGATGGCGGCCGAAAAATCATTGGCATCGAAGCTCGGGCCCGGGCCATTCAAGCCGCCGCCACTGATGTTATAGCCGTCATGCTCGGTATGAGCGAACTGGCCGGAAGCAAAGACCCCGAAGCTCGAAGAAACCGGTACCATTCCAGATCCGGATGCAGGCGAAAGGTGGAGGTCAGCATCTATCGCGTCGCGGTTTATGCCGTAGAGAGCGTCGAGTGCCACCTCGACCGCGCCCGCGTTGGTCGCGCTGGTCGGCGCCGCCGCAATACCGAAACTGGCCGGCGTGGCACGCAGGAACAAGCCGCCATTCGGGCCGTTTACGATCTCATAGCTGAAGAGCGAACCCGGCGTGCCGGAAATACTTCCGAGACGGAAGGTGCCGGCAACCGGTCCGCTGGCCGAGACAATGATCGGGATACTGGTCACTTGGGCGAATTGGGGGGTGCCCAGCAGATTGACAATAATGGTGCTGGTGCCGGCGGCCGAAAACGCATTGGCAACGAGTTGATCCGACCGTAGCGTCTGTTGGTTGATGTCGAGGCTGATGGTGGCGCTGTTGAGGGCGAGGCCGCCGAGCGTCAACACGTCATCGGCGACACCGTCCATCATGTTGATCAGGGAATTTGTCGCGATGATCGAACCCGGCATAGCGACGTTGCCGTTGATGAACAGCGTTGAACCGTTACCGAGGTTGAGTTGGTTTATGCCCTGCGTGCCACCGCTGAAGCGAAGGGTCGAATGGTCGGCCGAAAAATTGTCGAAGCCGGCAAAGTTCTGGCTCTTGCCGCCGGCGGCAAGGTCGGTGTCGACGGCTGTGCCGTTGGCGCCTGTACCGCTGAACAGCACGCCGTCGCTAAGGATGAGCGGCTCGACGGCGCCGATATGATCAATGGTTAGCGTGTTGGGTCCAAGGCCGGTAATGTCACCCTCGATCGTGCCACCCGACAAATGGACATGTTCGGCGTCGATGCCGCCCTTTATGTCGCCGCCGAAGACCGAGACGCTGTCGAAGCCTAGGCCGCCGGTGATGTTGCCGCCTGTCGTGGCGCCTATGGTTCCGCCGTTTATGTTGACGGTGTCGTCGCCGTCATTGCCGAATATGCTGCCGCCAATGGTGGCGTTGCCAGCGACCGTTATCGTGTCGTTTCCGGCAGCTCCGTCGAGGTCGAGGTCGACCGCGGCACTGCCGCTGACGCTGACCCGGTCATTGCCAGCCCCGGCATCCAGGGCATCAACTGTGCCCCCCGCAATGATGATGGTGTCATTGCCATCGCCCCCGGAGAGAACGCCGACGGTCGGCGCGCTGAAAAAAATTCCCTCCTCGGTAGTGAGGATGCCGATCGATAACAGGTCGTCACCTCTGCCGCCGGTCACATTGCCAACCTGTGTACCGTCACCGAATATCACGGCGCTGTCGGCACCATCTCCAAGGTCAATGTCCTGAATACTGCCGGCCTGAATGACGACCAGGTCATCCCCGGCCCCGGTATTGAGATTGGCCGCGACGGTTGGGGCGTACGGAACCCCCAAGAAATCCCCATAGAACATCTCAAACCGGTCGTTGCCGCCGAGGAGTTCGATTGTACCGTCCGCCGGCTGTAAGGAGGTCGACCCTCCCGCAGGCAGGCCGCCTACACCGGGTGTTGTCGCCGCTTTATCGGTCAGGAGGCCGCCAAAAATTCTCACGACGTCGTCGCCATTGCCGTCGTAGTCGTTGACGATGACTTCCGACGAGTTCTCGAACCCGCTAAATCGGGTGGTGAATACGCCATCGACGTCCTGAAAATCCCCGGTCGTCGTGCAGTTCACGGTAACCGATGTCGCCTGGAAGGGAGTGCCGCCGCCGTTTGCAGTAGCGGAGCAGGCCGCCGCGCCAGAGACTTGGAACGTGGACGCCGCCGCTAAGGCGAGCAACGAGACTCCCGTCCATTGATAGGCCTCGCGCGACACTCTCATTCGACCCCACCTTACGAGAAATCGATACCGTCACAAATCAAGGCAATTAAATAGATCAACGATCCATCTCATGGGATCGTTGACTGCTTAACCGGCACTGTACGCGTCGCGTTGCTGGGCGGCAATGGTTTGGCGTTCGTTCTCAGGAGACTATAAGGCTATCTGTGGCGACAAGGACACTATCGTAAACTTAAATGAGCCTGTCAAAAGCAGTGGCCAAACTTCAAAGGCATCTTTAAAGATCAGAATAGGCCGCCGAAACAGTCAGATCTCCCGCATGTGCAATCTTGCGATGGTAGCTTGCCCATATTTCGCCACCACACTGCTCAACCCAGCGGTGACAGAACGAGAAATCGGTAGGGAGGTCCAGTTCCGGCGTCACAATCTTCGCAAATGGCGTCAGGAAATTCTCGAACTGAGCGGTGTACTTGCTCTTTCTGTAACGAGACCGGTCGACCGTCTCGGGTAACTTCTCGATTATGGCCGTCACGCAGTCGCGGGAGACCAGAAAGATGCCCGTGCCGCATGACGTTACCCGGACAAAGCCTTCTTGCTCTTCCCGAGGTTCGACGACGGTTCCGATGAACTCCAGGCTTTGCGCAAAGGCTTTGTCGAAGGGCAGTGTCGAGAGGGAATGGAGTTTGCGCAGATCGATCCGGCGCCGCGGATAAAGGGTGCCGACGACTTGCTTATCCAGCGCCAGCATCGCCGCGATAAGATCAGGTGAAAAGCCCATGTCACTGTCGATCATCAGAATGTGACTGCAATCCGGTTTATTGTAGTAGAAATTCGTGAGCAGATAGTTCCGCGAAAATGGAATATCCGTGTACTCGATTTCCGACAGCGTGAAGGCGTAGTTGGACAGGCTCTTATGAGTTAAGGCCGCGAACAGGCTGCGAACGAACACGCTTTTGTAGGCTGCTCCATAAACCGGCAGCGCAAGATTGATCTTGGTCGGCATCTTGTCCTCCACAGTCCAATGACTGATCGCATACAAATCCCTTTTCCCTATCTTTGACAGGATTCTTGGTATAAATTTTGGTGACCTTCGCCGGTATGAGGGCAGGCGCTCAGGCTGATTGTGGTTGCGTCGTGGTGCGTCGGGAAGTTGCTGGACCAAGATTGAGGCAGGCCGGAGCGAGCGTGCTGACATGACCCACTGCAACGGACTTCTGTTTCGTGTCCCACTGTTTCTCATTTTCCTGCTTCTTGGCTCAGCTGGTGCTCGCGCCGCGGTCGAGCCGACCGCGGCGCCGCAGCCACGCAACCGGCTAGCGATCGTCATCGGGAATTCGAACTATCAAAGCAGCCGACTTGAGCATCTCCCCAATGCCGCAAATGATGCCGCAAAGCTCTCAGAGAGCTTGAAGCGGCTAAATTTTGAGGTCCTGACGGGCACCGATCTTTCGACCCAAGATTTTTCCAGAATCTTTCGAGAAGCTGATGCAAGGCTGCCTACCGTCAGCGCAGTTTTGATTATCTACGCCGGTCATGGCGTGCAGTTGAACGGCGAAAACTACCTGCTCCCGGTCGATACGCCCGATCCTGAAAGCCTGGAAAAACTCACCGCCACGGCCATCAAGCTGAATGATGTGATCGCGCGGTTCGCGCGCCGCGACCGCCAGACGTTCATATTCCTGGACGCGTGCCGCAACAATCCGCTCGGTGCCGGTGCCGGCAATGGTCTGGCGCAAGTTGAAGTCGGTGAAAACACGTTCGTTGCCTTTGCCACCCAGCCAGGCAATGTCACGGCCGATGGCGGCGGCGAAAACAGCCCGTTCACCATTGCGCTGCTGAAGAATCTCGAGATCCCCGGGCTCAGCATTTCGGATATGATGATCCGCGTCCGCAACGAAACCGAAGCGTTGACGGTTGGCCGTCAAGTGCCGTGGGATCAATCGAACCTGCGTGAGCAGTTCTATTTCACGGAGCAACAGGTACTCGATCCGGGACAGTTGAGCGCAAGCCTTTCACGCATCCTTGCGGACCCCGCGGCAAAGAAGAGATTGCAAGTCGAGCTTGCCTCCAATGACCTGCAGACCGCCGTGCTAATCGTCGGACAGACGTTGCGGTCGGTCGAGATTCCGGCACCGTCCGCCAGTTCACCCGAGCCGGTTGGCACACAGGTCGCCAATCTGTCTCCGACCGAAAGGGTTGAGGACGCTCGCCAAAGCGTCGTCTCCGGTCTCGAAACGCTCATTGTCGGCGCATCCATGGGCGAGGCGGACAAAGACAAGACAGCCGATCTTGCGCGCAACGTTCAGACCGAACTTCGTCGCTTGGGTTGCTACCGGATGCAGATTGATGGAGATTGGGGCACGGGTTCAATCCGTGCTCTCACCGACTACTACAAGAATACCAAGCAAGTCGCGGCGACGACGGAGCCGAGCGTCGGACTGCTGGGCGATCTCTTTTTGCGCTCAGGCAGAATCTGCAAGCAGCCGGTCATCGTGAAGGCCAAGCCGGCTAAGATAGCGTCGGACGCCGCCCCTTCACGAAACGGCTCCGTACGGACGACTGCGAAACGCTCGCAGGCCGCCCCGAGACGTCCCGCGCCTCCCCCACCGGACATCAGTGGCGGCATAGGCATTGGTGGTGTGTTTTAGGTTGGACCACGTCGCGTCAGTCCATCGCGGCGCAGCTTGCGTTGACGGCGGCAGAGGTGCGCTGAAGTTTCCGGCGCTACGTCTGCTGCGCGTATGGACGATAGCGAGCCGGTCAACAATGGGCCGCGCTCGAGTTCCAGATCAGGTGCTGCAGCCCAATAAGATGCGCGATCCTAGGATATGCTGGCGTAATTGTTCATTCATATTCGGTGGCTCAGTACAAGGTAGATAGCGGGGACTAACATCAACCAGCCCCCCATTCCCAACACCACCAAAATCGCCACGCGCTCGGTTCGCCTGACAAGGTCGGCAATGTTTTCCTCGTTCGTCAAAGAAACAGCGTCCAGTAGCGCAGGCGCATGATCATCGTTGTCATTTGCCGGTTGGTTTGCGTTGCCACTCTCATTGGTTCTCTGGATCGATGTCATTGTCTTTTGCTCACCAAACATACTGGAAATAGAGGGCCCGCCAGCCACCGAAGCGGCTTGCGGGCCCTATCAGCACAGGAAGGGACGTAGCTGTGCCGATCCACGACATGTCAGCCAAGGAATATGCCGATCACCAAAAATGTGACGGCTGCGGCGAAAGTTGGCGCGAGCAACCAACGCGCTTGGCCAATGCTTTTATCCATCTGCTTTCTCCGAGTCTGGAGAAGCAACTAGCCTAGCCCTAAGCCGTTCCGCCTAGTCTCAAGAGATAAGACCATTGCGTTTTGTGATCGGCCTTTGGTCTGGTCAGGATTCCGACTGAAGCCTGATCGAGGAACGTTCGGCCTGCCGACGTGTTCAGTTGCCTGGCGCACAGAAGACTTGTGCTGTCGCCGGAACAACAGGAGAAAAACCATGAGGATCCACCTTACCAGCACCGCTGCCGCGCTATTGCTTTTGGCCGGCGTCGGCGCAGTTGCGGCACAGGATGTTGTCATCACACCGGAACAGGACACCGTCGTGCGCAAATACGTGAAGAAGCAACCGCTGGCTTCCGTGAACCTTCTCGGACTTGAGCTGAATGTCGGCACGGCTCTGCCGGACACGGTCGAGCTCCATGAGGTCCCCAATGTCAAATACCGGTATGTGGTGATCGACAACCGCACGGTTTTGGTGGACCCGGGCACCCGCAAGATCGTCAAAGTCTACGACTGAGACCTAGAACGAACCCGACCTCCGCCATAGCTGGCGGCGGGTTGGGTATGTCAAATCGCCCTTCGGACAGTTGAGATAAACTCCTGAAGTCGAGACGTCGCAACCCCCTCGTGGCGCGCCTGGTGGATCTAGAACACGCGCTCAACTCGACTTGGCACAAGGTACTTACTTCCTGGTGATCCAATCCAGCAAGCCAACTTCGACCTGATCGCACCCGGCGTATTCGAGTACCAGGGTCTTAGCCAGATCGCGCCATTGACATTTGGGCGCGTATGTTCCCAACACCAAATCTTTGAACACTGCCCGGAGAACATCGGCATCGAACGCTGAGATAGCGAAGGGAACCGGGTCTGCATCCTCCCAAGCTCGGGAGGTGTCATCGCCATGGCTTTGGCGCAGCCGTTTCAGAAGCTCGCGTGATGCCGCGAGCACGCGTCGGGAGTGATCAATATCGCGCGGAAATGCGGCGCGACGTGGCAGGAAGGTGGCTTCAATAGCCGCCCGCGCAATGTCTGTATGGGTATCGAGCATCGCTGCCTCCCTTAAGCAGCTATCGGGGCTGCACCTTCTTAGGTGCTGAGCTGCGAATCTCAGTCATCAGCCCTTGCTCTCGGAGCCGAGCTGTCTTCGCATCCCGTGCCGCCCGCTCGACCTCGATCGACTCGCGCGCAACATCCGAGATGCGCTCTTTTCTCTCGTGCCTTTTTTGTCGGTGAACCGTTGCCTTCTCCGCATCGTCGCCCCGATCTGACGGTCCCGCGGTGTTGTCGCACAGAACGATTGTGGCCAGATGCGGGCGACCTGGGAGGTGTTTCACCTGCCGAGCCAGCAGCCGCTGCCGCTCGGGCTGCGACTGTTTTGCGAACCGTCTAAAAGGTTGGACATCATGGCCAGGCCAATCATCCACTTTGAGACAATAGGGCGTGATCCTGCGAACCTGCGCCGCTTTACGCGGAACTCTTCGGATGGGAATTCGAGATCGGCGGATCGGTGTCGCCGCTTGTTCCCGACGCACTATGGCTTCCTTGCCCTGCCTCCGGGGCTCAATCGGTAGCAGGGGCGTTGGAGGCGGGAGGAATTTTGATCCGGATGTAGTCCCGCTTCTTGGACGTGGTGCGCTTTTCAGAGCCCCCTTTAGAAACTCAATTTCCAAGGCTTGCCGGCCTACCAGCCGCTCCAGCGCTGCAATCCGCGCCTCATAGGTCTGCATTGTGTCGGCCGCCGCCACGTCTTCGTCGAAGGAGCCGGCCTCGTATTTCTGAACCCAGATGCGGATCAGGTTACGCGGCAGTTCGTGCCGCTTGGCGAGACCATGCAGCGTCTCGCCGGACAGGAACTCCTGCACTACCTGACGTTTGAACTCGATGCTGTGCGTGCGATAAGCCACCATGGGCTTCCATCCTTCGAAAGCCCGGCTTCCAAGTCAATTCTGCTTGTTCATCCTGTCCGGCCCGAGGGGCGCACTCCACACATGGGTCTCATTTAGCCGGTATTTGCACCGTCATGACGCAGAGAAGCTCGAACAGGAGGGTGGCACCGGTTAGCGCGGTGACGCCCGAAGGATCGAGCGGCGGCGAGACTTCGACCAGATCGGCGCCGATGATGTCGACGCCGGCCAGCGCTCGGATCATCTTCTGGGCCTCGCGCGTCGTTATGCCGCCGATCTCCGGGGTGCCGGTGCCGGGGGCAAAAGACGGATCGAGCGCGTCGATGTCGAACGAGACGTAGGTCGGCGCGTCGCCGACGATCGAGCGCGCCTCGGCCATCACCGCGCCCACGCCGCGCTCCATGAATTCCTCGATGAAGATGATCCGGATGCCGGCCTCGCGGGCGAAATCGTAGTTTTCCACATCGGAGATCGCTCCTCGGATGCCGATCTGGACCATGCGCTTGGGATCGAGCAGGCCTTCCTCGACGGCACGGCGGAACGGGGTGCCGTGATTATAGCGGTTGCCGAAGAACTCGTCATAGGTATCGGAATGGGCATCGAAGTGAATGAGGCCGGCCGGTTCCTTGGCGATGCCGCGCAGGATGGGCAGCGTGATCAGATGATCGCCGCCGACGACCAGAGACCGGGCGCCGGAGTGGTGGACGTTTTCGAAGAAGGCGCTGATCGTGTCCAGCGAGCCGGGCAGGTCGAGCGGGTTTACAATCACGTCGCCGCAGTCGCCGGCACGCACCTGTTCGAAAGGCGAGACGCCCGTCACATGGTGGACGCGCCGCACCAGGCTGGATTGGTTGCGGATTTCGCGCGGTCCATGGCGCGCGCCCGGCCGGTTGGTGGTGCCGCCGTCGAAGGGGACGCCGATCAGCGCGATGTCGACCTGCTCGGGGGTAGCCATGGGCAGGCGCATGAAGGTTGAAGGGCCGGCAAAACGCGGAACGCTGCCGGAATCGAGTGGCTGGAAATTTGTAATGCTCATGGTCTTGTGTCCTGTTGGCGCATCGGGTCGCTTGACCGCGAGGCGCACTCCGAAGGTGGTGCTATTTCTGTTGGAAGTCGGACCTGTGGGCGTCGCGCCAGGCGTTCTGCTTGCCGGCGCGCTTGGCCGCGAGGCAGAACAGGGCCTCGGCCAGCAGCCGGCCGGCCAGGATGCTGGTGGTGCCGCTGGAAGCATCGAAATCCGGCGATACCTCCACGAGGTCGAACCCAGCAAAGCCGTCGCGGGCCACTATCCTTACGCCGCGAATGATCTCGCGCGAGGTAAGGCCGCCTGGTTCGGGGCTGTTGGTTGCCGGGGCAAAGGCTGGATCGACGCCGTCGATGTCGAGGCTGATATAGAGGCGCGCGCCGTCGGCACTGGCGATGGCGCGTGCGCGTTCGGCAACCGTTTCGATGCCGAGGCGCTCGACTTCCTCCATGGAAAACACAGTGATGCCGAGCTTGCGGTAAAGCGGGGTCCATTCGAGCAGGTTGCGGGGGCCGCGCGCGCCGATGACAACGATGCGGCGAGGGGCCACCTTGTCGAGTTCGGCAATGCGCAGCAGGGGCGAGGCGCGGGTGAGGCGGTCGCCGCCGAAGGATTCGCTGAGATCGAGATGGGTGTCAAAAACGATGAGCCCGACCGGGGTGTCGCCGGCATCGGAGACCGCGCGTACCGCCGGATAGCTGATGCCGTGATCGCCGCCGATGGTCAGCGGCACCGCCCCGTTGACCAACACCGCGGCAAGCCGCGCTTCGAGGCGGGCGTAGCTGGCGGCATTGTCGCCCGGCACTACATCGATGTCGCCGGCATCGGCGACGGTGATATGGGCCAGCATGTCGAGGTCCCAGTCGAAGCTGTAGCTGCCATAAAGAAGCGAGTATTTGCGGATTTCCTGCGGGGCGCGGCGGGTCGCGCCGCCGCGAAAGGTGGCGATGCCGTCATAGGGCATGCCCACCACCACAGCGTCGGCGGAAAGACCTGCCAGATCGCGCACATAGGGAAATGCCATGAAGGGTGGCACGTCGCCATACATGCGGGGAACACCTGCCGGGCTCAAACCTTCGCTCATGGTACGGTCCTCCGTCTTGTCGTGTCGATTGTGCCGCTGCCCTACTGGCCGGCGGTGGGCTCGCTCTGGAACAGCATGTTGCGCTGTCTCCAAGTGTCGAGGAATTCACGCAAGCGCGGGCTTTGCGGATCGTTGAAGAGTTTGGCGGGCGGGCCCTGTTCGATCACCTTGCCGCGGTCCATGAAGACGACACGGTCGGCGACCTGGGCGGCAAAGCCCATCTCGTGCGTCACCACCACCATGGTAATGCCCTCGACGGCCAGTTGCTTCATGGTGTCGAGAACCTCGCCAACGAGCTGGGGATCGAGCGCCGAGGTCGGTTCGTCGAACAGGATCACATGCGGCTCCATCGCGACCGCCCGGGCGATGCCGACGCGCTGCTGCTGGCCGCCGGAAAGCTGCGAGGGGTAGCGCTCGGCGAAATCCGCGAGGCCGACCTTGGCCAGCGCACGGCGCCCGCTTTCCTTCGCCTTGGCGGCGGGAGCGCGCTTGGAAAGACGCAATCCCAGCGTCACGTTATCCAGCACTGTCATATGCGGCCATAGGTTGAAGTGCTGGAACACCATGCCGACGTTGCGGCGCACGGAATCGATGTTCTGGTCGCTTTCTCGTACCAGTCCTTCGGCACCGCGCTTGTAGCCGAGCAACCGGCCCTCGATCTCGATCTCGCCGCTCGTATATTCCTCGAGGAAGCTCGCGCAACGCAGCAACGTGCTCTTGCCCGACCCCGAGGGTCCGATGATGCAGACGACCTCGGAGAGGTTGATGTCGAGCGAGATCCCGGACAGGGCCGCGAATGTGCCGAAATCCTTGGTCAGATTCCGGATTTTGATGACGGGTTCGGTGGTTTCAGTGGCCATCGTTTATTCCCAAATTGGTGGTTGAGCGGCCTAGAACCGCACCCGGCGCTCAACATATTTGCCGAGCTGCGCGACTGCCTCGACCAGCAGCCAGTACAGTAGGGCGGCGGCGAGATAAGGTTCGATGACCGCGTAGGTCTCGTTGACGAATTGCGTCGTGTTCTTGGTCAGCTCGGCAACGGTGATGATGGACAGCACCGCGGATTCCTTGATGAGGATGATGATCTGGTTGACCATCGGTGGCGTGATCATGACCAGCATCTGCGGCAGCTTGATATGGCGGATGATCTGCGTGCCTGAGAGCCCGGCCATGCGCGCCGCCTCGATCTGGCCTTTGGAGATCGACTGGAAACCGGAGCGGAAGATTTCGGCGAAATAGGCGGCACCATAGAAGCCGAGGCCGAAAACACCCACCGCTTCGGCACTCAGCCGGAGGCCTATGCTCGGGCCGCCATAATAGAGCACGAACAGCAGGATCAGGATCGGCAGGCCGCGCATGATCTCGATATAGGCACGAACGGCCCAGCGCAGTGGCGTGAACGGCGTGCTCTCGAGGCAGGCGAGCAACAGGCCGATCGCCAGTCCGAGGGCTGTGGCAAGTGCGCAGATCCAGGCCGTCGTCGCCAGGCCGGCCAGCATCAGCGGTCCGTATTGCACCCATAGGTCGAAGAATTGCGCCATGGCTCAGGCCCTCCGCGCCAGCCGTTGCTCGGCCATGCGGCCGATCAGCGACAGAAGGAAATTGATGACGATATAGATGACGGCGGCGGTGATGTAGATTTCGAACGGGCGATAGGTGGTCGCGACGATCTGCTGGCTTACCCGCATCAGTTCCGTCACCGCGATAACGGAGACCAGCGATGAGTTTTTCAGGATGCTGATGGTCTCATTGACCAGCGACGGGATGACGAGGCGCAATATCTGGGGCACGAGTATATGCTGGCGCCCCGCCCATTTGCGTATGCCTACCATGCGCGCCGCCTCCAGTTGCCCTGGTGGAATGGCCAAAAGTCCGCCGCGAAATATCTCGGCCTGGAAGGCGATCGTGTTCAGGGTCAGCGCGAGGATGGCCGCGAGGATGGGCGCTACATTGATGCCGATGAGCGGCAGCAGATAATAGATAATCAGCAACTGCACGAGGATGGGCGTGCCGCGCCACACGCTTTGATAGATGCGCGAAAAGCAGCGCAGCCACGCCTTCTTCGAGGTGACGCCGAAGCACAGGACGAGGCCGAGCGGCATGCCGAGGATGATGGCGACGCCCGACACCAGGATGGTCATGCCCGCGCCCCAGAGCATGATGGGCAGGTTGTTCTGGATGAGGGCGAACATTGCCAAGTCGTCAGACCTTATGGACTTGAGGCCAGGCTTGCAGCCTGTGCGTTTTTAGGCAGGCGAGGCTGGAAAGCCTCACCTTTATCCGGGCGTTGGATGCCGACTCGTCAGCTCTTGGGTTCGGGCAGAGCGTCCGTCGGCAGTTTCATGGTGAAGCCGAACCACTTTTCCTGAAGTTTGGCCATGGTTCCATCGGCGGCGAGCTTGCGGAACTGGTCATCGATGAAGTCGGCAAGCGCCTTGCTGTCGTCGTCCTTGCGGAAGGCCCAGCTGAAATAGGTCGGGTCCCCGAACGTTGTGCGGATGGTTTCGAAGACGTCGCCGCGCTGCGTCTGCAGGTAGAGCAGATTGGGCAGGGAATTCACGACGGCATCCGTGCGCCCGGCAGCGAGATCGGCATAGGCTTCATTGAAGTCGACATAGGTCTGGATGTTGGCGATCGGCGCTAGGCCTTTTGCTTTTAAATTCTCGGAAAAGGCCTCGGTGCCCTTGAGCTGTGCCGAGCCGGCCTGCGTGCCGACATTTTTGCCGCTCAGGTCTTCGGGCGTGTTCAAGGCGGCGTCGCCTTTGCGCTTGACGTAGGAGAACGACGCGTCGGCGATTGGCAGAGACAGCCTGTAGGTATCGTAGCGCTGTTTGTTAACGGTGACGGAGGTTATGATGGCATCGAACTTCTCCGTCTGCAAACCGGGCAGCAAGCCCTGGAACGGCAGGTCGAGCCGGTTCACCTTCACGTCCGGCAGCGCCTTCATGACTTCTTCGAAGAGGTCAACTCCGTAGCCTACGATCTTGCCGTTTTCGACATATTCGAACGGCGGGTAGCGGGCCTCGGACGCGATGGTGATTTCCCCCTTTGCCTTGATCCGATCCAGAAGATCGGCGGCGGTGGCAATGCTCGCCACGGCGAGCGAGAGCGACGCGGCCAACAGCGTCGAAGTGCACAGTTTCAAAGCGGATCGCATAACTTCCTCCAGTTTCGTATGTTCCCGTTTATTATGGATTATTTGGAGTCCGAGGCTTCTGTACGCGCTCAGGAATCTCGCATGCGTGACGAGCCTTAGACCTCCAGGTCGTCAGCCGGCTGCAATGCCGGCCCGATTGTTTGCTTCCCCAGTGGCATGACGGCACGGCACCATCTGGTAGGGCAGCATGGCAGGATTGAATCTTTGATAAACATGGAAGGAATAGACTATACATCGAAGTTGACGATGTAAGGCTGATACCCAACACCGTCTGAGAGGCTCAGGGAGGAGTGTCAGAATGCGTCTGTCGGTTGCCGACATTCGTGCGCTCAGGGTTTTCCGCTCGGTGGTCGAGCATGGCGGATTTACCGGAGCGCAGCTTGCTTTGGCGATGAGCCAGTCGACGATCAGTTTCCAAATCAATGCGTTGGAGGAACGGCTGGGGTTTTCGCTGTGCCAACGCGGCAGGCGCGGCTTCGAACTGACCGATAGGGGCACCGCGGTCTATGAATATTCCCATTCGCTGACTTCAGCGCTGTCGGCGTTCGAGATGCAGCTGGGCGAACTGCGCTCCAAGGCGACGGGTGTGCTACGCGTCGGAATCGTCGATGCCACCGTTACCGATTCAGCCCTGGGCCTCGATGACGTCATTCATCAGTTCATCAAGAAAGCCAGCGAAGTCGATCTGCGCATCACCATCGGCTCGCCTGAACAGCTTATCGCGGAAACCGCCAAGGGTGGGATCGACTTCGCGATCTCCCCCCGCATCAAATTGCTGCCCGGCTATTCGCAGACCGAGTTCCATTATGAAATCAACTCGCTCTACTGCAGCGAGCGCCACCCGCTGTTTTCCCGCAAGCTGGTGACAAAGGCTGATGTGGAAGCATCGCAGATGGTGGTGCGCCCTTATGCCAACAAGTCGGAATTGCAGCATTTCCCCAACGCGCATGTCGGCGCCTATGCTTCGAATATAGAGGCGCAGGCGATGTATATCCTGAGCGGCCACTTCGTCGGCTATCTGCCGGATCACATGACCGTCACGTTTAGACAGAACAACCGGCTTAAGGCGCTGCTTATTCCCGAGGCGCAGATCCGCTCGCCCTTCGTCATCATCGCGCCAAAGCACAAGAAAGCCTCGCTGTCGCAGAGGATTTTTTTTCAGGAACTGCGCAAAAGGGTGGGGAGCGCCGAAAAATCGACCGGAAAAGGGCAAGCCGCCGACGCAAAAAACAAGATGCCCAAGGTACGCGGCATGTAAAAATTCCGTTATGCATTGATCCCGAAAAGCGAGAGCCGCCTTTCGGGATCAATGGTCTGGATGCAGGGCTGCGCTTTAAAGGCGCGGCGCCTTGGCGTCGATCCGATAATGCGCTTCGGTGGGAACGCAGCCTTGACCGTTTACCGGAATGAGGTCCTGCGGGCAGGCTGAGAACGCGACGATCAAATCCATTTCCGCGCACATCGACACATAGGAGCCCGGTCCCGCCACCGGTGCCTCGAAGGCGACCGAACCGTCTTCGCCGACGGGAATGTTCATGAACAGGTTGAGCGGCGAAGGGGTTTCGGGTGGCGTCAGCCCGACCGCGCCGAGGGCCGCCGCCAGATTGTCGGTGCAGTTGTCATGGTGCCCGACATGGCCCAACTGCTGGTAGCGATAGCGGTCGCAGGCGGCGATCAGCGTATCGTGCACGCCACCCGACGTGTCCTGTATCAGAGTCAGCATCGGACGCCGCTTGTTGCTGCACAGCGTGTCGCCGTTCTGTGGGTTCACCTTGAGCATGGCTCCACGACTGTGCTCCATCGACATGAATTCCGCGATATCGTCGGCGCAGAAGGCCCAGGTGTCCACCACCTGGGTGCCGTGGGTGTTGATGACGGTGATCACCTGGCCTTGGGCAACGCGCGTCGCCACGCCCTTGCGGGCAGGAATGACGTGAACCTGACCGTTACTTGCGTTCGTTGGCATCGTTGAATTCCTTTCGTTCAGCGTCCGCGCGCTCCGTGTTCGACGAAGATATAGCCGAGAAAGTTCAGGAGTACCTGTGCTGCGAGAAAGCCGGTGATGCCCGAAGGGTCGTAAGCCGGGGCCACCTCGACGAGGTCGATGCCGACGACGTCGCCGCGCTTCACAAGGCCCCGGAGCATTTCCATTACTTCATAATACAGGAAGCCGCCATGGCTAGGCGTGCCAGTGCCCGGCGCAATCGACGGATCGAAACCGTCGATGTCGATCGTCACATAGTAGCGTACGCCTTCCGGAATGGTCGCCAGAACACCTTCGACGCCGAGCTTGCGGGCCTGGCGGACGGAAAGGATCGTCGAGCCGCGTTGGCGCGCATCCTCGTAACCGTCGCGGGCGGTCGAGGAGACGTTGCGGATGCCGATCTGGCTGAGGCCGCTAACATGCGACTGTTCGGCCGCGCGGCGCATCGGATTGCCGTGTCCTTCGCGCACGCCATGACGCACGTCGACAAAGTCGAGATGCGCATCGATCTGCACGATGTGAATGGGGCCATGTTCGCTGAACGCCCTGACGCAGGGAATGTTGATGGCATGGTCGCCGCCCAGAACGACGGGCAGCGCTCCGCGTTCAAGAATCTTGCGGACCGCCATTTCCGTATTCGCGTGGCTGGCCACGGTATCGGTATGCACGATATCCGCGTCGCCTATATCGACGATCCGCACCTTGTCGAGCGGCAGATAGATCTGGTCGTCCTCATGGTCGTAAGCGCCGGCATGACCGAAGGAAAACAGCGTCGAGGCCTCGCGGATGGCGCGGGGGCCGAAACGTGCACCGGAGCGGTACTGGGTCCCCATGTCGAAGGGCACACCCAGCACGGCGACATCCGCGTCGATCTTGTCCCAATCAAGGCAGATCGGCCGTTTACCGAAGGTGCTAAGCCCAACGAAGGGGAGATCGAGCCGCCCACCCTCATACCCGTGTCCAGACATCGAAACTCTCCCTTTCGGATAACCCTCACGCCATCCGGCAGCGACCTTCGATATGAGCCGAAGCGCTTAAGCTGGAGTGAAGCACGACAGGCCTGCGGTCTGTCTGCCTCGTGGCTAGCATGGTCCCGCCACTCCTATCCATCACGAGTATCGGGCGTTCATATCGATTTATCCGGAAATTGGCCGTATTAGGGTTAGAACAAGAGCAGCCCGAAATCCATGGAAGGAAGACTCCCGCTCCGCCGGTGAGCGCTGTCGTTCGAGCTTGCTGTGCCCGAGCAGCACCTGGATGACCCTGATGTCGACATCCTGCTCAAGCAGGTGAGTGGCGAAGCTGTGCCGGAGAGTATGCGGGCTGAGAACGTTCTCACCGCTCCCAAAGCAATATCTCTTGTCAGCCGAGATTTGACGGCCGCGTCTCGCTATTGACGCACAGCTGAAGCAGGCCTACTGGTACATATACCGGACCACTAGACCTCTTCGGATGTAAGGACGGATGGACTTACGAGCGATTCTGACCGACGACGGGAGTGCGCTTGGCGGCGTGCCGAAGCATTCGATGAAGGACTTCGTCGTCCAGAAGATCGCGACATTCATTGCGACCGGCATTCTTGACGTGGGGGACCCGTTGCCAAGCGAGCGTGAACTTGCGGGCGCTTTGTCGGTAAGCCGCGAGACGGTGCGCGGCGCGATCCTGATCCTTTCCACAAAGGGCATCCTTTCCGTCGCCCAGGGCACGCGGACAGTGGTGGCCTCGACGGAAGTCGGGGAACTCGCGGTTCAATCGGCCCGCTATCGCGACATTTCCAGATACAGTCTTGACGACGTGCATGAGGCGCGGTTGCTGATCGAAGATCAGGTGGCGCGGGCCGCGGCCGTCCGGGTTGAAGCCGCGACGCTCGAGACCCTGCAAAAGTCGATCGAGGCGCAGGAAGCGGCGATCGACGATCCCGTTCGCTTCCTCATTTGCGATCGCGAATTTCACACGGCCATCTATCGGGCGGGCGGCAATGCCGCGCTGGCGGATATCGCCGCCGATCTCTATTCCTACCTTCTCGACCATCGGCGGCGAGCAGTCGCCCAGCCTTCAAGCATCGCAACGAGCATCGCCGATCACCGTGCCATTCTTGCGGGACTTGAGGCGCGCGATTCCGAGGCGGCCGCAAGGGCCTTCGCGATCCACGAAACACGCATCTACACCACGACCAAGCAGCTTTTAACGCAATCCGCTCGAAAGGGATAAGAATAGGGGCGGATTGCCGGGCAACCATGCAGCACAACAGGAGGAGTTCCCATGCTGACAAGACGCCTTTTTGCCACCGCAGCCCTCGCGGGCGTTGTCGCGCTGACCGGCATTGCCGGGACGGCGACCGCCGCTCTCGCCGAATCCAAGGAGTTGGTCTATCTGACTCCAGGCCTTGATCTTGCCTTCTGGCGATACCTCTCCAAGGGCATCGAGAATGTCGCAACCAAGGGAGGCTACACCTATCAGGCGCTGGATTCGGGCAACAATGCCCAGACCCAGCTTAAAAATGCCAAGGACGCGATCGCCCGCGGCGTCGCCGGGATTATCATCTCTCCGACAGACAGTTCAACCGCGCCGGCCGTGCTCGATCTCGCCAAGCAGGCGAACATTCCCGTGGTCATCGCCGACATCGGCACGGACAGCGGCGACTATGTGTCCTTCATCATCTCTGACAATTATCAGGGCGCGAACGGCGTCGGCAAAGCGCTGGCCGAGGCAATGAAGGCCGCCGGCAAGCAGGACGGCAGCGTGGGCATTGTCGGCATCAGCCAGGCCCGCCTCAACGGCCAGGCCCGCACCAAGGGCTTCAAGGACGCGATGACAGAGGCTGGCATCACCAAGGAAGCCGGGCTGCAGCAGATGCAGACCTACACCGCGGACGAAACCTTCAAGTTCACGCAGGATATGACGACCGCGAATCCGGACATGAAGGGCCTCTTCGTCCAGACCGACGGCCCGACGCTGGGCGCCTTGCAGGCAATCAAGGCGGCCCGCCTCACCGGCGACGTGCTGGTTGCCGGTTTCGACGGCGTGCCGGAATTCGTGCCGTTGCTGCAGTCGGGCGAACTGGTCGTTTCGGGCATGCAGCAGCCGTATCTGATGGGCCAGGAATCGGGACGCGCGATGGTCGACCATCTCGGCGGCAAGACTCCCGAAAAGAAAATCCTCGTGCCGATCAAGATCGTGACCAGCAAGAACATCGAGCAGGAGCTTCCAACCATCAAGGAAACGGTCTTCGCCAACGAGATGTAATCGGGGCCTGGCCGACATAGGCCGTCCGGGGGCACCCTCCCCCGGACGCTTTATTCGTACCACTTGGAGTGTGTCCTCGGATGGTAGACAGCAGCAAGATTCCCGAGCCGCTTCTCGTGGCTCGTGGCGTCACCCGCCTGTTTGGGAACGCCTACGCGCTCAGCAACGCGTCGATAGCGCTCTGCCGGTACGAGATCTGCGGATTGCTGGGCGCGAACGGCGCGGGAAAATCGACGCTGTCACGGATCGTTTGCGGACACCTGCCGCCTTCATCGGGCGAGATACTCTTCAAGGGTGCTCCCTTGACCGTCGGATCCGCGCGCGACGCGCTGCGTTCCGGCATTGCCCTCGTGGCACAGGAAACCAGTCTGGCGCCCGACATGAGCGTGCTGGAGAATATCTTCCTACCCAGCTACGCGATGCCGGGCCGTCTGTCTTTCAGCCAGTTGCGACACAGGGCGCAGACCATCCTGTCGGAACTTGGCCACGACCACGTACTGCCACTCGACATCGAGGTGCGCCGGCTCTCGGCAGCGCAACGCCAACTCGTCGAAATAGCCAAGGCGTTGGCCCTCAACGCCGATCTTGTCATCTTCGACGAGCCGACGGCCTCCCTCTCGCCGATCGAGGTTGACCGGCTGTTCGAGATCATGGGACGGCTGAAAAACAGCGGGAAGGCACTCGCCTTCGTGTCGCATCGGCTCGAGGAGGTCTTCGCAGTCACCGATCGCGTCACAATCCTGCGCGAGGGCAAGACCGTGGCCGAAAGCGTGCCTACGGCGGGGCTCACGCAGGCCGACGTCATCCGCCACATGGTGGGACGCGACATCGGAAATGTGTATCGAAAGGCCGTCTCGCGAGTGACCACTAACGAGCAGCCGGTGGCTCTGGAGGTAATTGGGCTCAAAGCCCCGCCTTTCGTGCGTGACGTCTCGTTCACGGTGCGCAGGGGTGAAATTCTCGGCCTCGGCGGGCTTGTCGGAGCTGGACGCTCGGAGAGCGCCGAAGCGATATTCGGACTGCGCCACCGCAGCCGCGGGCGCGTCCTTGTCGGCGGCAAGGAGATTGCCCCCAACAGCCCTATCGCGGCAATCCGCGCCGGTCTCGGAATGGTCGCCGAGGACCGGCGGGCCCAGAACATCGTGCCCGACATGACGGTCGGCGAAAATCTCTTCCTCGCCCAGATGGGCAAGCACAGGGGTTTCGGGCGAGGCCATTCGGCGCGCCGCAAGCAGGCCAGCGAGCTGATTTCGCGTCTCGACCTTCCGACCGACCGCATGGATGCAAACCTTCTGCACTTCTCCGGCGGCATGCAGCAGAAGATCATTATCGCGCGCTGGCTGCTGATCGAGCCCGAAGTGCTCATCCTCGACGAGCCTACGAAAGGCGTCGACATAGGGACACGCCAGGCAATCTACGAGCTGCTGCGCGAGGTGGCCGAAAGGGGGATAGCCGTAGTCGTGATCTCCTCGGATTTCCAGGAATTACTGGGGATCTGCGAGCGGGTCGTCGTGGTGAGTGACGGCTATACCATCGCCGACCTGCCCGCCTCGCGACTGAGCGAAGAGAGCCTGACGCTGCTCGCCGCGCCCCGAAGCTCAGCCGAGCGCAACACGGCATTCCTGCGCGATCTTGTCGCCAGCCATGGCGGCACGGCATTTTGGGGATTGATCGACGACGACCGGTTCGTCTGCCTCGCCCTCGCCGAGGGTACGCCGGGTGCAACGATGGGACTCGCGGCCGGGCATGTCTATCTTGCGCAGGAGACGGCAATCCCCCTCGCGCTTGGAAGGCGTCAACCCGGCATCGTGACCGAGAATGACGGCCGCTCTACCTTGCTTGCACCACTGTCCAATCGCCGAGGGCACGATCTGGGATGGATCGGGCTCAGCCTGCCGGCCGGCTCCAGGCTGCCGGACGCCGGGGCCCTGTCGGCCCGGATCGCCGGCCTGTTCGATACACCTCAAGACGAAAAGATCGACGCATGAACGCGCCCACACGATCCTTTGCGATGCCCAGAT
The DNA here is from genome assembly GCF_020165475.1 of Mesorhizobium sp. BR1-1-15. Taxonomy (NCBI): domain Bacteria; kingdom Pseudomonadati; phylum Pseudomonadota; class Alphaproteobacteria; order Hyphomicrobiales; family Phyllobacteriaceae; genus Mesorhizobium; species Mesorhizobium sp. BR1-1-15. Next base: position 146,802 of record NZ_JAIUIF010000009.1, read on the forward strand.
TCGCCAGCACGCTTGAGTTCCGGATGCTCTGCCTCGCCATGGTGCTTGCGGTGATCCTGTCGTTCATCTCGCCGCACTTCTTCACCGAGCGGAACATGTTCAACATACTCGACCAATCGGTGGTGCTTGGCATAGTTGCCGTCGGCATGACCCTGGTGATCCTGACTGGCGGCATCGACCTTTCCGTCGGGTCGGTCGCGGGCGTGACCGGCATCATCCTCGCCCTACTCCTGAAGGAATTCCCCATTCCGGTGGCGATCGCGCTCGCCATAGGTTGCGGCGCCCTGATCGGGCTTTTCTCCGGCGTTCTCATCGCAGTGTTCGGCCTGGCGCCCTTCGTGGTGACGCTCGGGGTCATGGCGATGGGGCGCAGTCTCGCCTACATCGTGTCGGGACAGCGCTCGATTTCGGGACTGCCCATGGGGCTGCAGAATATCGTCTACACGAACCTGCTGGGCATCCCCGCCAACGTCATCTTCCTCATCGCGCTCTACCTCGCCACCTGGGCGTGGCTGACATATTCCAAGGGCGGGCGAACCATCTACGCGGTCGGCTCGAACATCGAAGCCGCCCGGGCGGCCGGCCTCAACACCCTCTTCTACTCGATCTTTCCCTACGTGGCGTCCGGTGCCCTTTCGGCGACGGCGATGACCTTTTCGCTGGCGCAGATCATGTCGGCTGACCCGATCGGGGGGAACCAGCTTGAACTCGACGCCATCGCGGCCGTGGTCATCGGTGGCGCGAGCCTCTACGGCGGACGAGGCACGATATTCGGCACGCTGATGGGGGTTCTGATCATGGTGATGATCCGCAATGGCCTCAACCTGCTCGGCGTCTCGCCGTTCTGGCAGGGGACCGCCATCGGCGCCATCATCATCCTCGCCTTGCTGGCCGAGCGCCTCATCACCTGGAAATCGCGCCGCGTTTGAGACCGGGAGAATCCTATGACACAGTCCGATCCTTCCCGCGCCGTCCGCCTCTACGGCACCGAAGAACTACCGGCAGAGGAGCGGCTACTGAGCGCCGGGCCCCTCAGCGTGCTTTTCGACGGCGCGAACCTGCGCGACTGCCGCATGCATGGCGAAGAGGTGATCCGCGCAATCTCGTTCGTGGTCCGCGACAAGGACTGGGCGACGCTCATTCCGAAGATCACCGACCTGGTCGTCGAAAAGGACGACGATCGCTTTCGTGTGGCCTATCGCGCAAGCGTTGCCAGCAAAGGCGAGACCTTCGGCTATGACGTGGGCATCGCTGGTACCGCGGCAGGCGTTCTGACCTATTCGGCTCGCGGAACCACGCCGACCGGGCTTCTCACGAACCGGACCGGCTTTGTCGTCCTGCATCCCATAGAGGGCATAAGCGGCGCGGCCGCCACGATCACGCACACAAGCGGCGAGAGGGTCGAGACACGGTTTCCTGTGGAGATCGATCCGGTGCAGCCGATGATGGATCTGCGTGAAATCTCGCACCGTACTCCCGGCGGGCTGGAGGTCAGCTGCCTTATGGAGGGCGACGCGTTCGAGATGGAGGACCAGCGGAACTGGACCGACGCCTCCTACAAGACCTATGTTCGTCCCCTCGCTCTGCCCTGGCCATACAGGATCGAGCCCGGCGAGGTCGTCGAACAGAAGATCACCCTGACCGTCAAGGGCTCTCCCAAGGGTCCGTCGCGTCAGGCGGGAGGCATCGCCGCCCTGACGCTCGGCGAGGCGGCGGACGCGATTCCACCTCTCGGCGTCGGATTGCATCCCGATGACGCTTCGGCCGCATTGCGGCATGTCGAGACGCTTGCCCAGCTCGGCGTCGCCCATGTCATCTGCCATTACGATCCGCGGCTCGGCCATGATGCCGAAACGCTGGCGAGGCAGGTCGAGATCGCCATCGCAATGGGCGCCCAACCCTGGCTCGAAGCAGTGGTCGAGCATGCCGACGATGCTGGCGCCGCGGCGGAAATCGACTCCCTGGGCAAGGTGGCCGCGAGGCTCGATCATCGCTTCACGACGGTTCTGGTGTCGCCCGCACCCGATCTTAAATGCACGCTGCCCGGCAGCATCTGGCCGCCAGCGCCGGATGCGGCGAAGCTCTATACGGCCGCGCGCGCGGCCTTCCCCGGATCTCGCATCGGCGGAGGCATGTTCAGCTTCTTCACCGAGCTCAACCGCAAACGTCCCCCGGCCGAGGCGATAGACCTCGTGACATTCACGACGGCGGCGATCTTCCACGCTGGTGACGACCGCTCCTTGATGGAGACGCTCGAATGCCTGCCGCATATTGCCAGGACCGTGCCGGCGATCGCCAAGGGCCGCCCATATTCCGTTGGGCCGTCCGCAATCGGGTTGCGCGACAATCCCTATGGTGAAGCGCCGGTCGCCAATCCCGCCAACATCCGGCAGGCGGTCAATTTCAATGATCCGCGCCAGCGGGGCGTCATGGGAGCGGCCTGGAACCTCGGCTACTTCGCCGCCTTCGCGGAAGGCGGCGCGGCGGCCATCGCGCTCGGCGCCGCGGTCGGCCCGTTCGGCGTCCTCTCCGTGCCGACGTCGTTTCCGCAGCCCTGGTTCGAAGGCAAGGGCGAGCTCTATCCTGTCTGGCACATCGTGCGAGGCCTGGCGAAGCTCAAAGGCTGCCCGCTCCGTCCGCCGCGATCGTCGGTTCCTGGCGCAGTGCGAGGGATCGCGGCGGTTACCGAAAAAGGCACCGAGCTGTGGTTATGCAACCCCTCGCCCAACGCGCTGGAGGTGCGCCTCCCCGAAGGCTTCGCGCGCGCTGCAATTCTTGACGCCTCATCTTTCGTCGCGGCATCGCGCCAACCGGATCTGCTCGATCGGCTGACGCATGACGGAACGCAAACCCTGTCGCTCGAAGCCTACGCAGTCGTGCGCGCGCTCAGGCAGGTCTGAAGCGGCATCACAAACCAGTCCCGGAAGAGAACGGAGCATCCATGCATATACTCATCATTGGCGCTGGTGGAATGATCGGCCGCAAACTCGCGGCCGAGCTTTCGCGGACAGCATCGCTTGGAGATCGAAAGATCGACCGGATGACGCTGGCGGACGTGACGAAGCCGCCGGTGCCAACCGGTGACATAGGTTTTGTCGAAGCCATTGCCGCCGATATTTCCGCTCCCGGCACAGCGCAGGATCTGGCCGCGCGCCGCGCGGATGTGATCTTCCATCTCGCTGCCATCGTGTCCGGCGAAGCGGAACGCGATTTCGAGAAGGGCTATCGCATCAATATGGACGGCACGCGCGCTCTTTTCGAGGCGATCCGGCTGGAAGGAACCCGGCGGAAATATATCCCCAGGCTGGTGTTCACCTCCTCGGTTGCTGTCTATGGCGCGCCTCTGCCCGACCCTATTCCCGACGACTACATCCTTGCCCCGCTGACCAGCTACGGCACCCAGAAGGCGATATCCGAGCTGTTGCTGGCCGACTACTCGCGCCGCGGCTTCCTCGACGGCGTCGGGATACGCCTGCCGACGATCGTCATTCGGCCCGGCATTCCCAACGCGGCAGCCTCGGGCTTCTTCTCCGGCATCCTGCGCGAGCCACTCGCCGGGCAGCGCTCCGTGCTGCCGGTGAAGGAGACCGTCAAGCATTGGCTGGCGAGCCCGCGCTCGGCGGTAGCCTTCCTCATCCATGCCGCGATGCTCGATACATCCGCGCTGGGTGCCCGGCGCACGCTGAACATGCCGGGTGTCGCGGCCACGGTCTCCGACCAGATTGCCGCGCTCCGCCGCGTGGCAGGGGCCGAAGCCGAGGCGTTGATAGACCGCACGCCGGACGAGGCGATCGAGGCAATCATTGCCGGCTGGCCGAAATCCTTCACGCCCAGGCTGGCCACCAGTCTGGGCTTTGTGGCCGAAAGCACGGTCGACGAACTGATCGCGGTTTACCTGGCGGACGACGCCCCTCGAACCACCCCTTGAGGCAGCGCACGATCGCGGGCATTTCGTGAAAGTTGAATGTGGGAAATTCCGATGCTTCTGGGCTGCATAGGCGATGATTTCACCGGGTCTTCCGACCTGGCCAACACGCTTGCCAAGGGGGGCATGCGCACGGTCCAGTACAACGGCGTTCCCAACACCGCCTCCGACCGCTCGGTTGACGCGGGCGTCGTTGCCCTGAAGACCAGAACGATATCCGCCTCGGAGGCGGTGAAGCAGTCGCTCGCGGCGTTGGAGTGGCTTCGACGCCAAGGCTGCCGCCAATATCTGTTCAAGTACTGCTCGACATTCGACTCGACGCCCGAAGGCAATATCGGTCCCGTGCTGGACGCTCTTGGCGACGCGTTGGGAGCGGCACGCGCGATCGTCTGTCCGGCGTTTCCCGCAACCGGCCGGTCGATCTACCAGGGGCATCTTTTCGTCAACGATCGGCTGTTGAGTGAATCCGGCATGGAGAAACATCCGCTTACGCCGATGACGGATCCCGATCTGCGGCGTTGGCTTGCGCGACAGACCGCGCGCGGGATCGGCCATGTCCCCTACGATGTCGTAGCGGGAGGCCCCCTCCCGATCAGGGATGCTCTGGAGGCGGCATCTGCCAGCGGCTCTCGCTACGTCGTGGTCGATGCCATTCTGGACAAGGATCTTGTCGCCATTGGCGAGGCTGCCGAAGCGGATATCCTGCTCAGCGGCGGTTCGGGAATAGCGCTGGGACTTCCGGCCAACTTTCGTCGGGCCGGGTTGATCGGCACGGCGGCCACGCATTGGAAGGGAATACAGGGGCCAGGGGCCGCGCTTTGCGGTTCGTGCTCGACCATGAGCCGGCGCCAGATTGCCGAGCACCGGAAAAACCATCCGACGCGCATTGTGGAGGTGGATGCGGTCGTGGACGGCACGGCCAATCCTGTTGAATATGCCGAGTGGGCGATCGGCCATCAGCACCACGGCTTGCCACTGGTGTTCTCGTCGGCCGATCCCGAAGCCGTCGCCGCCGCACAGAACCGCTACGGGAAGGAGCGCGTCGCGACGGCGGTTGAAGGTTTTTTCGGCGAACTGGCGCGTCAGCTTTCGGCGCGTGGCGTACGCCGGCTGGTTACGGCGGGCGGCGAGACATCGGGGGCCGTCGTATCAGCGCTCAACATTTCGTCATTCGAGATCGGACCGGAGATCGACCCCGGTGTTCCGGCGTTGAAGGCCCGTGACCCGGATATGGTGCTCGCCCTTAAATCGGGCAATTTCGGTTCGGCCGGGTTCTTCGAAAAGGCAGCCGACGTCCTTACGGGAGGCGTTCTACGATGAGCGATGAAACAAGACTCAGGGATCAGATCTGCAGCATCGCTGCGTCCATGTTCGCGCGCGGCCTCACTGCGGGAAGCTCGGGGAACATCTCCGCCCGCCTCGGCGATGGTCGGCTGCTCGTCACGCCGACAGGATCGTCCTTTGGCGCGCTCGACCCCGCCCGCCTGTCGCTCTTCGACGCTGAGGGACGGTTCCTGGACGGCGACAAGCCGACGAAGGAGATGCCGCTGCATCAGGCGTTCTACGAGACACGCGGCGCGCGCACCGGAGCGGTCGTCCATCTTCATTCGACCCATTCTGTCGCGGTTTCGCTTCTGCCCGACATCGATCCCGACAGCGTCTTCAAGCCGCTGACGGCCTATTCGATCATGCGGCTGGGAAAGGTGAAACTGCTGCCCTACATCCGGCCCGGCGATCCGGCGATGGGAGACGCCGTGCGCGGACTCGCTGGGAAACGGTCGGCCGTATTGCTGGCCCACCACGGACCCGTCGTCGCCGGCAAGGATCTCGAAGCCGCCGCCTACGCGATGGAGGAACTTGAGGAAACGGCCAAGCTCACGCTTCTCACCCAGGGCTTGCGGCCCAGGATCCTCGCGGCTCCGCAAATTCGCGAGTTGGTGGAACACTTTGACGTGGAGTGGGACGACTGATGCAACTTTCGGCCAATCTGGGATTTCTCTTTCGTGACCTATCGCTTCCGGATGCGATCCGCTCGGTCAAGCGGCGCGGTTTCGCGGCGGTCGAGATGCATTGGCCGTACGATACCGACGCATCGGTGGTCGCGGCGCTGCTCGCCGAAACCGGTCTTCCGCTGCTTGGCATCAACACGGCCCGGGGGGATGTTGGGGCGGGTGATTTCGGTCTCTCCGCGCTGCCGGGCCGTGAAACGGAAGCGCGCGCGGCGATCGACCAGGCGGTTCAATGGGCAGCCGTAACAGGCTGCCGCAACATCCATGTGATGGCAGGAAAGGCAATCGGCGACGAAGCCTTCGCGACGTTCACCGGCAATTTGCGGTACGCTTCGAAGGCGGCGGCACGGCACAACATCGGCATATTGATCGAGCCCCTGAACCCGCGCGATGCGCCGGGCTATTTCCTCTCCGACCTTTCCACCGCATTGCGTGTGATCGATGCGACAGACGGTGCGGTAAAGGTAATGTTCGACTGCTATCACATGCAGATCATTCAAGGCGATTTGCTTAACTCGGTAAGGCAATTTTCCGACAAGATCGGCCATATCCAATTCGCCGCCGTACCGGATCGTAGCGAGCCCGATCACGGCGAGGTGGACTATGGCTGGCTCCTGCGCGCAATCGCGGACGCCGGCTATGATGGCGCATTCGGCGCCGAATATCGCCCCACTACCGATTCCTTTGCTTGGATGAAGCGTTTCGACCACTAGAGGCCTGAGTGCGCGTGCTTGGCGCGGCACGCTTTCGGCCCCGGTGGAGCCGATATCCACGCCAGACAGGAGGCGTGAGAACACCCGGTCGATAGCGGATCTGCCGCGTTCGGGATGGCCTTAGGCTAGAAAGCCGACCTTGCGTTCGAGGGGCCAATGCAACTGCCAGGGTCATATGCTGCTATGCTGCGATCAGGGACAAATGTCCCCTTTCAGAAGTTTGCAGAGCAAGTCTGTTCGACTGATATACGGCGCAAAGACGTCGTTCGCGTCATCAGCCGGGGTTGGCGATCTTCTCCCCGTGGAGAATCTCAAAACCGTAAATCTGCTTCAGGATCTCTCGCACGTGGATAGCGGTCGCCGGAGCACCACATTCGACGATGCTGCCGCAATGGCTCTTAGATTGTCCGAGTGATCTCCCTCAGCAGGCGATTGCGCAGACCGGAAGAAGCTCTCGCTCGAGGATGGAGCGCCGCATGGCGCGCGTACTGTCGGCCATCGGCGCGGCGGAGAGCCAGTTCTTTCCAAACTCGCCAAAACTCTTGGCGTCGTTCAGGCGGCGCCTGTAATCAAGCCGAAATGAGATCGCCCCACCGGGCATGACCGGACATACATGCCATCTCGGTCAGCAATCTTGTAGATATTCTTTTGGTTTCAGGGCCTTAAGGGCGGCATCCGTCAACATCCCTACTGCGTCCTGAAAAGTACCGTCAGTACAATTTGGAGGCTCGTGGCAGGAAATTCCTTTTTCCTCTATGCCTTAGGCAAAAAACACCGTCACGAGCCTCATTGCTCCGACGTACTTAAGTCGCGGATTGGCGTATTTTCGGCGGCGTTTGAGTGGGCCTGAATCACTCCCACTCAATTGTTCCCGGCGGCTTCGACGTCACATCATAGACCACGCGGTTGATGCCGCGGACCTCGTTGATGATGCGGGTGGCGGCGGCGCCCAGGAAGGCCATGTCGTAGTGATAGAAATCTGCCGTCATGCCGTCGACCGAGGTGACGGCGCGCAGCGCGCAGACGAATTCGTAGGTGCGGCCGTCGCCCATGACGCCGACCGTCTGCACCGGCAAGAGCACGGCGAAGGCCTGCCAGATGGCGTCGTACAGCCCCGCCTTGCGGATCTCGTCGAGATAGATGGCGTCGGCCTCGCGCAGGATCTCCAGCTTCTCGCGCGTGATGCCGCCGGGGCAGCGTATGGCAAGGCCCGGGCCCGGGAACGGGTGGCGGCCGATGAAACTCTCGGGCAGGCCGAGTTCCTTGCCGAGTGCGCGGACCTCGTCCTTGAACAGTTCGCGCAGCGGCTCGACCAGCTTCATGTTCATGCGCTCGGGCAGGCCGCCGACATTGTGGTGCGACTTGATCGTCACCGACGGGCCACCGGTGAAGGAGACGCTTTCGATGACGTCGGGATAGAGCGTGCCTTGCGCCAGGAAATCGGCGCCACCGAGTTTCTTGGCCTCTTCCTCGAACACCTCGATGAAGAGCCGGCCAATGGTCTTGCGTTTCTTCTCGGGATCCGCCTCGCCTTCGAGCGCACCGATGAAGCGATCCGACGCGTTCACCAGAATGAGCGGCAAATTGTAATGTTCACGGAACATCGAAACGACGCCGGCGGCCTCGTCTTTACGCATCAGGCCATGGTCGACGAGGATGCAAGTGAGTTGGTCACCGACGGCCTCGTGGATGAGCAGCGCGGCGACCGAGGAGTCGACCCCGCCCGAGAGCGCGCAGATGACCTTGCCCTTGCCGACCTGCTTGCGGATCGCCTCGACCGCGTGCTCGCGGTAGGCGCGCATCGTCCAGTCGCCCTCGATGCCGGCGATGTTGTGGACGAAATTCCTGAGCAGCCGGGCGCCGTCGGGCGTATGCACCACTTCCGGATGGAACATGATGCCATACATCTTGCGCTCGACATTGCCGAAGATGGCGAAGGGCGAGCCTTCCGACTTGCCGAACACCTCGAACCCCTTGGGCAAGGAGATGACGCGGTCGCCATGGCTCATCCACACCTGGTGACGCTGGCCGATTGCCCAGAGGCCCTCGAACAGCGGACTTTCCTTCTCGATCTCGACGAAGGCGCGGCCGAATTCGCGATGATTGGAGCTTTCGGCAACGCCGCCCATCTGCACGCACATGGCCATCTGGCCATAGCAGATGCCGAGCACCGGCACGCCGGCCTCGAAGACGATCTGCGGCGCCCGCGGACTGCCGATATCCGTGGTCGAGGCCGGACCGCCGGATAGGATCACGGCTTTTGGATTGATGCGCTTGAATGCCGCCTCGGCCGACTGGAACGGCACGATCTCGGAAAACACGCCGGCCTCGCGGATGCGGCGGGCAATGAGCTGGGTGAACTGGCTGCCGAAATCGACAATCAGGACGGTGTCGGGTTGATTGGCTGTTTTCATGGCGAGCGTTTAGAGAAAGAAACGAGTCGACGCAATGGGTTGCGAACCTGACTTTTAGACCGGTCCCGTCACGTCACCGGGAGATGCCGTCCGAAGCAAGCCCGAGCCGATCGCCTGTTCGAGGCGCATGACGGCATCCGCCAGCTTTTCGTCAATGACGTGCAGATATTCGGTCCAGTCGCCGACATGCCTGAGATCAGCCGCACCGTCGGAAATGCCGCGCAGCCCAATCAGGGGCACGTCGAACAACTGGCAGGCGCGCAGGCAGGCGAAGGTCTCCATGTCGACCATGTCTGCCGCGATGGCGTCAAAGGCCGCGCCGGTGATGATCGCGCCGCCGGTCGACAGCGTGGCTTGCTTTATGCCCGGAATCCGCAACGGCAGCGACACCGTCACCGGCAGGTCGAGGAACGGCGTCGCGCCCTTCTCGAAGCCGAGCGGCGAGGCGTCGATGTCGCGATAGCTGACCGAGACCGCCTGATAGATTTCCGTCTGCTCCAAGGTCCGGCTGCCGGCCGAGCCGAGCGACACGACGAGGTCCGGCAGCGCCTTTTGCAACTTCAGCCAGGACAATTCGGCGCCAAGCCGGACGGCTGCCTCGACCGGGCCGACACCGGTCATCAGCGGGGTGAACAGCCGCTGTAGATGCGGCCCGTATTCGGCCTGTGCAGCCATGACGAAAAGGACATCCTTGCCGGACAGGCGCGACACTTTGTCGGTCATGATGATTTACTCCTCCCTGTCCTGCAGTCTTCACCGCCTGCTCGCCGGGACCCGCTGCCTGCGGCAGCTCCCGGCGTTCGTGGCCTTTCATCGTGCCACTGGCACGATGAATTCGCCTGCGGCGAACCTGCGACTCACCCAGCAATCCCGTCGCGGCCCACCATCGTCATCATGGTGCCGGTCATGGTGGCGATCAACTTGGCTTCGCCGTCGGCGGCGAAGGCATAGGCCTGGCCGTCGGCGACGATGATGGTGCGGCCGGGCTTGGTGACCGAGCCGCGGAACAGGAAGCGCTCACCCCTGCCCGGCGCCAGCAGATTGACCTTGAATTCGATGGTCAGCACCCCGGAATTCTCCGGCATCAGCGAGAAGGCCGCATAGCCGCAGGCCGAGTCCAGCGCGGTCGAGATGACGCCGGCATGCAGGAAACCGTGCTGCTGGGTGAGTGCGGCCGAATAGGGCATCTCGATTTCGATGATGCCGGGCGTCACCAGCGTCAATTCGGCGCCGATGGTCGCCATCGCCTGCTGGCGCGCGAAGGACGCCCTGACGCGGTCCTCATAGTCCGGAGCGGGTACGATCTTTGCTGCCATGGCCGTCGCTGCTTTCACTTTTGCCGGAAAAGCTTATTGCAGAGGCGTGAGCGGCAAGCAATCATCCAATGCTGCACTGCAGCAATTTGGTCTCGAGGGCGCGCAGGACGGCTTCGCTTTCCGCTCCATTCAGGAAGCCCTACGCAGCGCGCAGATGTAGAAACCGTCGGTGCCGCTCAGCGCCGGCGACAGGCAGATACCGCCCAGCGCGCCGAGCCGCATCGCCGTTTCATGGCCGGGAAAACGGCTGTCCCAGAGCCGGCGATGGTCGACCGGGGCAAAACCGCCATTGCGCTGGCAAAACGCTGCGACCTGGTCGCCATTCTCCTCGTCGAACACCGAACAGGTGACGTAGACTAGCAGGCCACCCGGCTTGACGAAGCTGCTTGCGGCATCGAGGATCGCCATCTGCTCGCCCTTGCGGGCGTCGAGCTGCCTTTGCGTCAGCCGCCATTTGGCATCCGGGCGCCGCCGCCAGGTGCCGCTGCCGGTGCAAGGCGCGTCGACCAGGACGAGGTCCATATGGCCAGTGAGCGGCGACAATTCCGCCGGCTTGGTGACGATCTGCACGTTGCGGTTTTCCGAGCGGCGGATGCGGTCGAAGATCGGCGCCAGCCGCGCCTTCTCGGCATCATGGGCGAAGACCTGACCCGTATTGCCCATCGCCGCCGATAGCGCCAGCGTCTTGCCGCCGGCGCCGGCGCAGAAATCGAGCACCTGCATTCCAGGCTCGGCACCGGCAAGAGCGGCGGCGATTTGCGATCCCTCGTCCTGGACTTCGAACCAGCCCTTCTGGAAAGCCGGCTCGGCCTGCACGTTGGGATGCCGGCCGTCGCCGTCGATCGGCGGTATGCGAATGCCTTGGGGCGCGATTTGGGCTGGCTTGGCGCCGGTTTCGGCAAGTTCCGCCAGCACTTTGGCCCGATCGGCCTGCAAAGTGTTGACGCGGATGTCGAGCGGCGGGCGGGTGGCGAGCGCCGCGCCCTCCTCGACCCAGGCCTCACCGAACGCGCGTTGCAAAAGCGGCTCGCACCAATCCGGTATGTCGGCGCGCACCGCGGGCGAGGCGTCGGCAAGCCGCCGCTCGTCGGTTGCCTGGAGTTCGGTAGCCGTCAGCAGCGGCGGCGCGAATTTGTCGCCGTCGAGCGCTTCGTTGAGCGAGCGCGCAGTCTGGCCCCATTCGAGCAGCAGGGCGCCGAAGCCGATGGCGCGCGGCGTGTCCTCGCCCAGCAGCCAGCCTGCCGAGCGCTTGCGGCGCAGCGCATCGTAGACGATGTTGCCGATCGCCGCGCGATCGCCGCCGCCGGCGAAGCGGTGCGACAGGCCCCAGTCCTTCAGCGCATCGGCCACCGGCCGGTGACGCCGGCCAATGTCTTCCAGCACTTCGATGGCCGCAGCCAGCCGTCCGCCTAGTCGCATTCTTCAGTCCACCAAATCGAGCGCATCATCTCGGTCTGCTCTTAGAGCCTTTCACGGTGAGATTGAACCCCGCCCCCTCTCGCGACGGCAGGCCGCCTGTTGAGATCGGCGAAAACCGCTCGATCAATAAATCTTCCGGTGCGGTCAACAGCAGATCGTCAATAAATGCAAGCTCTCTAATGTTATTAACTGGCGGCTGCAAGCACGGTAGGGATGCGACAACTCAGCTTTCCAAGTTTTTCGGTTGGGAATACTCTTGCCGCCATGATTCGCGGCGCGGAAAGCGTGGACCGGCGGATCGTCACGAGGAGAGGGCAATGAAGACTTATCTGGCGGAAGTTCTAGGCACATTCCTGTTGGTGTTCATCGGCACCGGGTCGGTGGTGACGGGCGGCTTCGGCGGCGCGCTGCCGCTGGGACAAGAAGGCATCGGGCTGGCCTTCGGCATCGGCCTTATCGCGGCCGCTTACGCGATCGGCCCCATTTCGGGCGCGCATCTCAACCCGGCTGTAACACTCGGCGTGTTCCTTGCCGGCCGGTTGCCGGCCAAGGACGTCATCCCCTACTGGATCGCACAGATCATTGGCGCCATCCTGGCATCGCTGGCGCTGTGGATCATCGTCTCCGGCCAGGCCGGGGGACACACTGGCGGCTTCGGCGCCAATGGCTGGGACGAGACGAAATGGGGCGTCTCTTCCGCGTTCCTGTGGGAGTTGATCGGCACCTTCACCTTCGTCACCGTGATCCTCGGCGTTACCGCGGAAAGGCATGCGACGGCCTTCGCTGGACTGGTCATCGGCCTGACGCTGGCGGGTATCCACTTCGCCATGATCCCGGTGACCGGCACATCGGTCAATCCGGCCCGTTCCATTGGCCCGGCGCTGTTCTCGGGCGGCGCCGCGATCAGCCAGCTCTGGCTGTTCATCGTCGCGCCGCTGATCGGCGGCGCCATTGCCGGCGTCGTCGCCAAGGCGCGCGTCTTCGAAAAGGACTGACTTCGGAAGCCTGGACAAGAAAAAGGCGCGGGGCCAAGCCCCGCGCCTTTTTCTTGGGTCGAGAAGTCCTTGCTCGGATCAGGCAGCGATGTCGAACCGGTCGGCGTTCATCACCTTGGTCCACGCCGCGACGAAATCCCTGGCGAATTTCTGCCCGGCATCCGCGGACCCGTACACCTCAGACAGCGCACGCAGCTGCGCATGCGAGCCGAAGATAAGGTCGGCGCGGGTGCCGGTCCACCTGACCGCCTTGGTCTTGCGGTCGTGCGCTTCGTAGATCTCATCCGAACCGGCGGCCGGATCCCAGACCGTGTTCATGCTGAGCAGGTTGACGAAGAAGTCGTTCGTCAGCGTGCCCGGCCTGTCGGTGAACACGCCGTGCCTGGACTTGCCGGTATTGGCGCCGAGCACCCGCAGGCCGCCGACCAGCACCGTCATCTCCGGCGCGGTCAGCGTCAGCAACTGTGCCCGGTCGACCAGCATCGCCTCGATCGACATCGGCTGCGGCCCCCGGACATAGTTGCGGAAGCCGTCGACTTTCGGCTCAAGCGCGGCAAAGGAGGCGACGTCGGTCTGTTCCTGCGAGGCATCCATGCGGCCCGGCGTGAACGGCACCTTCACCTCGTTGCCGCCATCCTTTGCCGCCTTCTCGACCGCGGCGACGCCGCCGAGCACGATCAGATCGGCCAGCGAGATCTTTTTCCCGCCGGTCTGTGCCGCGTTGAACGCCTTCTGGATGGATTCGAGCGTGGCAAGCACCTTGGCCAATTCAGCAGGCTGGTTGACGTCCCAGTCCTTCTGCGGCGCCAGCCGGATACGGGCGCCATTGGCGCCGCCGCGCTTGTCGGAACCCCTGAACGTCGAGGCCGAAGCCCAGGCGGTCGAGACCAGTTCGGAAACCGACAGGCCCGAGGCCAGGATCTTGGCCTTCAGCGATGCGATATCCTGTTCGCTGACCAGTTCATGGTCGACGGCCGGGATCGGATCCTGCCAGATCAGCTCTTCCTTCGGCACGAGCGGGCCAAGGTAGCGAACGACCGGGCCCATATCGCGATGGGTGAGCTTGAACCAGGCGCGGGCGAAGGCATCGGCGAACTGATCCGGATTCTGGTGGAACCGCCGCGAGATCTTCTCGTAAGCCGGGTCGACCCGCAGCGCGAGATCGGTGGTCAGCATGGCCGGCGCGCGGCGCTTGGAGGGATCATGCGCGTCCGGCACCGTGCCGGCACCTGCGCCGCCCTTCGGCGTCCACTGATGGGCGCCGGCCGGGCTTTTCGTCAATTCCCATTCGTAATTGAACAGGTTGTCGAAGAAGTTGTTGCTCCATTTGGTCGGCGTCGTGGTCCAGGTGACCTCGAGCCCCGAAGTGATGGCATCGCCGGCAATGCCCGACGCGTGCTTGCTCGACCAGCCGAGGCCCTGCGCCTCGATGCCGGCGCCTTCCGGCTCGGCGCCAACCAGCGAGGCATCGCCGGCGCCGTGGGTCTTGCCGAAGGTGTGGCCGCCGGCGATCAGCGCCACCGTCTCCTCGTCATTCATCGCCATGCGGCCGAAGGTTTCCCTGATGTCGCGTGCCGAGGCAAGCGGATCAGGCTTGCCGTTCGGGCCTTCCGGATTGACGTAGATCAGGCCCATCTGCACGGCCCCGAGATGGCCGCGAAGCTCGCGGTCGCCGGAGTAGCGCTCGTCGTCGAGCCATTTGGTTTCCGATCCCCAATCGACGTCCTGCTCGGGTTCCCAAACGTCGGCGCGGCCGCCGGCGAAGCCGAAGGTCTTGAAGCCCATCGATTCCAGGGCGACATTGCCGGTGAGGATCAGCAGGTCGGCCCAGGAGATCTTGCGGCCATATTTCTGCTTGACCGGCCACAGCAGGCGGCGCGCCTTGTCGAGGTTGGCGTTGTCAGGCCAGCTGTTGAGCGGTGCGAAACGCTGCTGGCCGGCGCCGGCACCGCCGCGGCCGTCACCGATGCGGTAGGTGCCGGCGCTGTGCCAGGCCATGCGGATGAACAGCGGCCCGTAATGGCCGAAGTCGGCCGGCCACCAATCCTGCGAATCCGTCATGACATGGTGCAGGTCCTTGATCACCGCGTCGAGATCGAGGCTCGCGAACTCCTTGGCATAGTCGAAGTCCTCGCCCATCGGGTCGGAGAGGTTCGACTGCTGGTGGAGAACGCCGAGGTCCAGCTGGTTGGGCCACCAGTCACGGTTGGTCCTGGCACCGGGTCCATGCGCGACAGGGCAGTTGCCCGCGCTGTTGTCGTCGGTTTTCGCGTCCATCTTGCACTCCAATTTTGCCGAGGGTTCCGGGCAGCCAGCGCCGCCATCCTGGAATGATTCCAGACTAGGCCAGCCTGCCGATAAAAACAAATTGCCTTTCCTGTTCCTTTCAATAGGATTTTCTTATGATAGGCCTAACCGTCCGCCAGATGCATTATTTCGACGCACTTGCGCAGACGCTGCATTTCGGGCGTGCGGCGAAACTTGCAGGCGTGAGCCAGCCGGCGCTGTCCTCGCAGATCGCGGAAATGGAGCAGCGGCTGAACTGCCGGCTGTTCGAACGCGGCGGCAAATCGGTGCGCATGACCGACGAGGCGGCAGCCCTTTTGCCGCGCATCGAACGCATCCTTTCCGACATACGCGAGGTCGAGACCATCGCCCGGCGTGGCCGCCCTGCCATGGGAGGGCGCTTCCGGCTGGGCATCATTCCGACCGTCGCGCCCTATCTTTTGCCGCGTGCGCTGCCCGAGCTGAAAATGCATTTCCCGGACTTGCTGCTCGAACTGCGCGAGGCGGTGACCGCCTCGCTCGTCGAGGACATCGCGTCGCAAAAGCTCGATGCCTTCATCGCCGCGCTTCCGCTCGACCATCCCGGCCTGGTGACCGAGGCTTTGTTCCCCGACCGGTTTTTCCTGGCCGTGCCGTCAGGCGATCCGGCTTTCGCCTCGCCGCCGGTGCCGCCTGAAAGCCCGGCGCTGGAAAGGCTGATGCTGCTGGAGGAGGGCCATTGCCTGCGCGAACAGGCACTGGCTGTCTGCGGCAATGTGCGGCCGGTGGCGATGGCAAGCTACGGCGCCACCAGCCTGACCACGCTCTTGCAGATGGTGGCGCACGGGCTCGGCGTGACGCTGATCCCGGAAATGGCCACGGGACCTGCCGGCACTATCCCCGATCTCAAGATCGTGCCGTTCCAGGAACCCATGCCGCAGCGCACGATCTGCTTTGCCTGGCGGCGCAACAGCACCTTGCACAATGAGTGCAGGGAGCTGGCGAAGATCATACGAGGATTGGCGGCGGCGGTGCAGGCGGTGTGAAGGACGAGGAGCCCAAGCTTACTATCGGCCCAGGCAAACCTCGAATGTGCGCTTGTTGAACGGCTTGAGTGGATAGCTCGTCTTCATAAAAGCAAGTGGGTCAAGTGCCACGGAACGTGTTGGGCAGAATTACGGACCGGGCTCATCGTTGGGTCCATAATGGCATACAGGAAGAATGCGACACGCCTGCGAACCGGCCTGTTGCGCAAGCCGGCGGGCGTCGCGACTTCAGGCGGCGGTGCTGGCGCGGCTTGGCTCAAGAATAGACTTGACCTTGTCGGCGACCGCGCGGCCGAGATCGGCGTTGTTGCCAGCGGTGAAATGGATGCCGTCGATACCGTCCGTGGTGACGAAATCGCCGGCATTCAGAAAGTCGATCTTCATGAAATCCGCCATCGCCTTGTACTGCCTGGCCAGCTCCCTGGACTTTTCGTGGCCGCCGCCGAACATACCCTCGAACCAGGGATCGGGCATCGGGGTCAGCGGCGGCGGCGCGATGACCAGCGCCTTCGGAGCCGGATAAGGCGTGCCGATACCGCCGGCGCTCGTCAGGATCTGCCCGACCAGTTTCGCCATTCCGTTGGCGATCTCGTAGGGTGTCCGGCGAAAATAGGACTTCGTGTCATTGGTGCCCAGCATGACGATGACCAGATCCAGCGGCAGATGGCTGGCGATGGCCGAGGGCAGATAATTGGCGCCATTGAGGCGCGGATCGTTGGGATCGTCGAGACAGGTCGTGCGCGCGCTCAACCCTTCTTCGATGATGTGGTAGCCCGCTCCCAGCGCCGCCGCCATCACGCCCGTCCAGCGCTGGTCATAGGGGTAGCGGTAGGTCGGCGAACCTTCCTTGACCGGAACCCAGCCCCAGGTCAGCGAGTCGCCGTAGCACATGATGTTTTTTGGCGGTGACATCCATGTTTCTCCATCTGTTTGCAGTTGTCTGAACGTGCAGATTTATCGATCCAGGCGAACGCCGGTGCCGGCTTGCCTTTGGCTGTTTCGATTTATGGCGTTCGCACGCGCACTCCATAGAAGATCGCCGCGCCGAGGATGATGACGCCCTGGGCGATGAGCTTGCCGGGTTCGTCGATGCCGAGCACCGTCATCACGACGAACAAAAGCGCGAAGCACAGCGAGCCGAAGAAAGGTCCCCAGACGCCGCCGTCGCCGCGACCGAAGGCGACGCCGCCAAGGATCGTCGCCGCGACTGCCAGGATCGGCAGGTCGAGACCGACGCGCACGCTGCCGACGGCGATCGAACCGGTCTGTACCAGGGCCGCGATCGCCGCGATCAGGCCAGCGAGCGTATGCGCCAGGATGACCGTGCGCTGGACGGGCACGCCGGAAAAATGGGCAGCGTCGGCATTCTCGCCAACCGAGGCCACGTAGCGACCAAATACGGTCTGCGACAGAAGCAGCCACACCGCGGCGGTCAGCATGATCCAGAACAGCACCGGCGTCGGAACCGACAGGAACTTCGTGTTGTAGAGGTCGTTGAACAGTTTCGGCACATCGCCGGGTGGATTGCCGCTCGACAGGAACTGCACCAGTCCGACCAGGATGATGCTGACGGCCAGCGTGACTATGACGGCCGACACCCGCCGGATGCCGATCATGAAGCCGTTGAACAGGCCAATGACGAGGCCCGTGGCGAGCGCCAGTACGACGAAGAAGGGCAGCGACGCGCCCGGGAAACTGCCCGACGAGATGAAATAGTTGATCAGCAGGATGATGCCGCCGCCGGAGAGGTCGATCGACTTCACGCGCATGACGACGAGCTGCCCCAGCACGAGAATGCCGAGCGGAACGATCTGCCTGATGAAGATGCCCATGATGTTGAGGTTGAGCATGTTCGGCCGTGCGACCCACAGCGTGGCCAGAAGCACGAGGAAGACAAAGTAGGACGGCGGTATGCGAAGCAGACGCTGGGCGATCGGGTTTGCGAGAACGGCAGTCATCGCTCAGAGCCCCATCTTCTTGCGGGATTGCAGCCCGACCACGGCCAAGAGAATGCCGCCCTTGATCGCCGTCTGGACAAAGGGCGAGACGTTGGCGAGGTTCATGCCATTGGCCAGCAGTGCCATCACAAGCGCGCCGATCACCGTGCCGTGCAGGCTGCCGATTCCGCCTGAAAGCTGGGTGCCTCCAAGTGCGACGGCGGTGACCGTGTCGAGTTCGAAAAGCAACCCGACATTTGGATCACCCGACACGATGCGCCCGGCCAGGAAGACACCGGCAACGGCCGCGAAACAGGAGCAGACCACATAGGCGAGGATGATGTTTCGGCGATCGGAGACGCCGAAATTGCGGGCAGCGCTTTCGGCCCCCGACGCGATGCCGCCGCCGATCGCAAACAGATGCAGGCCGTATCGCGATCCGTAGAGCAGCTTCCAGGCCAACAGCATCACGACGATTCCCCAAAAGACCGGATAAGGAATACCGAGGAAACTGCTTGAGACGGCAGCAATGACGATCTCCGGAACGGTGCCGCCGGAGACGGGACGCAAGATGCGCGTGATGCCAAGGACAATGTACTGCGTCGATAGCGTGGCGATGATTGGATGGACGTTGAAACGGGTGATCGCCAGGCCGTTGATCAGCCCGATGAATGCGGCCAGCACGAAGACCGCCGGGATCAGCACGATCGCCGGCTGGTCGAGCGCCAGCACCGCCGTCGTGAAACTGATGACCGAGCCGACCGATAGATCGAGCCCGCCGACGAGCACGACGACGAGTTGTCCGACCGCCGCGATGACCAGCGGCATCGCCTGCGCAACCAGGTTGAAAAGGTTTTCGGCCGTTGCGAACTGCGTCGTCTGAACCGACAGCCACAGCGAAATGAGCAAGGCAACCAACAATGGAAGACCCCATTGGCCCTGCCGTGTGTTCCGGCCACTCACGATGTTGGACAGGCTACGATACATGGAAGGCCCCTAGTGCCGGCGCGCCGAGCCGCCCGTCAGGGCCGCGTCGAGGATCTTGTGCTCCGTCGCCTGTGCTGCCGGCATTTCGGCCACGATTGTGTCGTGGTGGACGACATAGATGCGGTCGCACAGCCCGATCAGCTCGATCGTCTCGCGCGACAGCACCAGCACCGCGCCACCCTTGCGGGTGAAGTCGCGCAGCAGATGGTAGATCTCGGACTTGGCGCCGATGTCGACGCCGCGGGTCGGCTCTTCCACCAGGAGAAGATCGAGATCCGCGGCGAGGTAGCGCCCGAGCAGCACTTTTTGCTGATTGCCGCCCGACAGCGAACCGACCGGAGCGGACGGCCCTGTCGCCTTTATGTTCATGACATCCATCATGCTGGCAACGACGCTTCGATAGGGCCGCGCCGGCGCAAGTTCGCGTCGCCTCGAATGCAATCCGATGGCGATGTTGTGGGCGATCGGCAAAGCGAGAAAGAGCCCCTCCTCCTTGCGGTCCTCGGGGACGAAACCGACCTTCAGCTGCTGCAAATGGCGAACGCCTGATGATGTCGAGAGCGGCATGTCGAGCGTTTTGCCGCTAATGGAAATCGTCCCGCCAAAAGGATGGTAGCGGCCGATCAAGGAGCGCAGGAAGCGCTGCTGGCCCTGTCCCTCAAGCCCGGCGAGGGCGACGATCTCGCCCTTGTGCAACGTCAGCGACAGAGGCTGCGATGTCTCGGTGATCCTGAGATTCTCGACGCGCAGGATTTCGCCGCCCCTGTCGCCCGTGCGATCTGGGAACAGGTCCTGGAGTTCGCGCCCGACCATCATGGCGATGAGTTCGTCTGTGGTGATCTCGGACACCGTTCTGGTGCCGACCAGTGCGCCGTCCTTCAGCACCGTCACAGTGTCGCACAGCTCGAAGATTTCCTCCATGCGATGCGAAATATAGACGATTGCCTTTCCCCTATCGCGCAGGCGGCGGATATTGCGGTTGAGCACATCGACATCGGCCGCGTTGAGCGCCGCTGTCGGCTCGTCGAGAATAAGCACGCCGGCGTCGGCCTGGATGCAATGCGCGATCTCGACGAATTGCCGCTCGGCAATGGTCAGGTTGGAAACGAGTTGCGAGGAGTCTAGCGTGAGACCGAGTTCGCCGAGTGCCTTGGCGGTTCGGCTGTTCATCGCGGAATAGTCGATCGAGCCGAACCGGTTCGTCGGCTCCCGGCCGAGAAACATGTTCTCGGCGATCGACAGATTAGGCAGCAGCGAGTGTTCCTGGAAAACGGTCGAGATGCCGGCATCGAGCGCGGCGCGCGGTGACTTCAGATCGAGCTTTTCCCCATTCATGAAGATCCCGCCGGAATCGGGCTGATACACGCCCGCCAGGATCTTCATCAAGGTCGATTTTCCGGCGCCGTTCTCGCCCATCAGGGCGTGAACGCTGCCGGCCTTCAGATCGAGGGAAACGGAGTGGAGCGCCTTGCTTCCCCCGAATGCCTTCGAAATGTGCGACATCTCGATAAGATTGGCCACTAAACCCTCGCTTCACCACTGGAAGGGCCCGCGGGGACGCTTGTCCACTCCCCGCCGGCCACGGCGTGTCACTTCTTGCCGTAATATTCCTTGAGCTTGTCTTCGGGGAGTTCGCTCGGCCACCAGACATTGGCCGTCAGGTCGTCGCGATAGTATTTCGCGGCCTTGTCCTTGTCCCAGCCATCAGGGTTGTAGACATAGCGCTTGTAGAGTTGCTTGCCCTCGAGCAGGGCTACAGCGGCGCGCACGCCGGCAGCACCCTGGGCCGGGCTGTATTCCGGAGAGATCGACTTGAATCCATCCGTGATCCACTGGCCGAAATAGCCATTGTTGCCCTCGCCCGAAATCGGCGGGATCGGCGTGCCGAACTGCTTGAAGACATCGACGCAGGCGCGCGTCATGTCGGCGCCGGACGACCAGATGCCGTCGACCTGCGGATTGTTCAGATAGAGCGTCTCGCACAGCTTCTTGGCCTTGTCATACTGCCAGTCGCCATGCTCCTCGGCGATGATCTGCACATGTGTGCCCTTGAGCGATTCCAGTAGCCCATTGTAGCGGTTGGTGTCTTCCGGGTGGCCGGCAAGGCCGCGCAGGACCCAGATCTTGCCGTTGTCGCCAACGGTCTTCACCAGCCAGTCGCCCATTACCTTGCCGAAGTGCTCGGCTCCCCCTTGGATTTCGGTGGTGTAGGCATCGGAATCGATGCGGCCGGTGTGAAGGATGACGGGGATGCCGGCGGCGACCGCCTTGGCAATGCTGGCGTTGGCCGACGTGCTGGTCACCGGCTGAACGATGATCGCGTCGACATGCTGGGCGATCAGATCCTCGATATCGGCTACCTGCTTCTTCTGATCGAAGCCGGCATCGAGGAGGATGAACTTCGAGATGCGCTTGTCCTTTGCCGCGGCATTTTCCGCCTCATGCGCGACCTGCACGGTCCAGGTGTTGGCGTTGACGCCGAAGTCGCTCATTCCGATGACCCAAGGG
The DNA here is from genome assembly GCF_020165475.1 of Mesorhizobium sp. BR1-1-15. Taxonomy (NCBI): domain Bacteria; kingdom Pseudomonadati; phylum Pseudomonadota; class Alphaproteobacteria; order Hyphomicrobiales; family Phyllobacteriaceae; genus Mesorhizobium; species Mesorhizobium sp. BR1-1-15. The sequence continues at coordinate 168,336 of NZ_JAIUIF010000009.1, forward strand.
GGATCCTTCTTGAATGCGCCGGCCTCGGTCATGCGCGTGTCGTCGGGGCGCGGCGCGACGCCGTCCATCAGCTTGACATCTTCCGCGTGCGCCAGGGACGTTACGGCAAGCGCTGATACAACGAGCATCCCCAGCCCGACGGTTTTCAGCAATCCTAACATTGAACTCCTCCTTGTGGTTGCTCCGGCCGTACGGACGCGCACGGGCCGCGAGACGCTCTCCCGATGCATGCTTGTCGTCGCGAACCGACCTATGCACGCAATTCTCCCGCCCCCGAACACATGTGTGTCGAGGCCCAATTTCGGCTGGACAATGATGACGGTCGAGAACTCCTCCGGGCACTTTAGAAGCATAGTGGGTTTGACCTGTCAATAGTTAGTCATGTTGAATGACTATTCCGTTGCTTGCCTTTCGCCACTCCGCTATTCATCATGAAGAGCGCTCGTCCTGCACCGGCGCGCGGTCAGTCCCGGCGGGAAAATCATGCGATCAGTCTTGTGCTACGGCGACTCCAACACGCACGGCCAGATCCCCGGCAAGGGGCCGCTCGAGCGCTATGGCCCGGCTGAGCGCTGGCCGGGGATACTGCGCGCTCAGCTAGGCCCCGACTGGTATGTCATCGAGGAAGGATTGAGCGGTCGAACCACCGTCCACGACGATCCGATCGAGGGGACACACAAGAACGGTAGAACCTATCTCCGCCCCTGTCTGCAGAGCCATGCGACGCTCGACCTCGTCATCATCATGCTCGGCACCAATGACCTCAAGATCCGCTTCAACAAACCGCCGTCGGAAGTGGCTATGGGCATCGGCTGCCTTGTCTACGACATCAAGGAACTGGCGCCCGGTCCGGGCGGCACCACACCCGAAATCATGATCGTCGCACCGCCGCCGATGCAGGACGACGTCAAGGAGTGGAAGTCCATCTTCGCCGGCGCACCGGAGAAATCGCGGCTGCTGGCGCTCGAGTTCGAGGTGCTGGCGGATTCGCTCGAACTGCACTTTTTCGATGCTGGCTCGGTGGTGTCCTGCAGCGAAGCGGACGGATTTCACATCGATGCCGAAGCGCACAGACTGCTTGGCATCGCACTCGCCCGCGCGGTCGATGCGATCGGCTGGAGCCGCTCGACATGAGCAACCATACCGCCGCCCGGCAATGCGCTCTTACCGATGGGGCGACCCTTGCCTGACATGAGGTTTGCACCACCCAATCCCTTGCGCATCGCCGATCGTGCGAGCGGGCTGAACGCGTTGAGCGTGCGCAGCTACAACGAGCGTCTGGTGCTGTCGCTGCTGCTTCAGAACGAGGGCATATCGCGGATGGAAATCGGCGAGAAGACCGGTCTGTCGGCGCAGACGGCCTCGGTCATCGTCCGCTCCCTCGAACAGGAAGGGCTGGTCTCGCAGGGCGAGGCGCAGCGCGGCCGTGTCGGGCCCCCCACCATCCCGCTTTCACTCAACCCGGAAGGCGCCTACGCGGTCGGCGTCGGCTTCAGCCGGCGCAGGATCGACATCGCGCTCATCGACTTCATCGGCACCGTGCGCTTCCACACGCAGTTGCCCGCGGATGAAGCCAATCCGTTTCCGCAAAGCAGCGATTTGCTTGCGACGATCAGGCAAGCCATGACGAGCCTGCCGGTCGAGGCGCGCAGCCGGGTCGCGGGTATCGGGCTGGCCGTTCCCGATGAGGTCGACGCCATGGCTGCAACCGGCAACGGATCGAGCACGTCCCTGAAGGCTTTGCAAAGCGAGATCGAAGAGCAGATCAAGCTGCCGGTCTTCGTCCAGAACGACATCACCGCGGCGGCCGGCGGCGAGAGCATGTTCGGCGTCGCAAAGCCGCTGAACGACTATTTGTTCTTCTATCTCGGAGCTAGGCTGCAGAGCAGGCTCATCCTCAACCACCAGATCTATAAGGGAAACTCCAGTGCCAGCTTCGATCATGGCCTCATGCGCCTGGAAAGCGAACTGGCCATGCGCGGACGCTCGTCCGAAATCATCTGGAGCAGCAGCCCTGAGTGGCCTGATCTTGGAGAGGCCTACACCGAATGGCTGGGGGAATGCTCAAACCGCCTGAAAGCATCGATCTCGGCGCTGACCCAGTTTGTCGAGTTCAGGACGGTCCTCCTGTCCAGCTATGCGCCGCAGAAAATCGCCAAGGCCTTGTGCGCCGATATCGGCCGGGAATTTGCCACTGTCCAAGCGTTGCCAGCGCGGGTGACCATCAGCCCGAAAGCCGTCGGCGCAGCCAGCCTGCCGTTCAGCTCGCGGTTTATGATTCAATGATCGGAACGCTGATAACAGAAGGGTTGCAAAGCCCCATCTGAGACGTGGATGCACCCGGTTTGAATGTCGGCTAACTCCGGTGCGAGAAGCTGTCCCTCACGCCATCTTCTGTGACCTCGCGCATCAGGAACGGGATGCCGACGACCGTCATCGGCAATTCCGCGCGGAAGCGGATGTGCGTGGGACCTCGTAATGCACGATCTGGCCTGGGGTGATGGCCCGTCACCCTGTCGGAGCACCGCGACGCCGGCGTAGTGGCTTCCCAATTGCCAGAAGGGCAGCGGGAACCGCCCGCGCTCCTCTTCAACGATGCGGAAGCCCGCCTCTCGGATCAAGTGCAGCGGTTGGCGGTTGAGATGACAGCCGCCGGCGATCTGTCCCCACGGCTTGTTCAGCCGCTCCTGCCATCTGCGGCCGCGCGGCCCCTCGGCCTGGCCGTGCTCGATGAAGATCAGCCGGCCCATAGGTTTCAATATGCGGCGGATCTCGGTCAGCGCCGCGTCAGGGTCGGGAATGGTGCAGAAGGCATAGGTGACGACGACCGTGTCGGCGAGGCCATCGATCAAGGGCAGCCTTTCGCCGCTGGCCCGGATGCAGTCGACGTCGAACGGCAGGGAACGGATCTTCGGTTCGGCCAGGCCAAGCATTGTGCCGTCGGGATCGATGCCGACCAGCCGCTCCACCCTGGCGGCGTCGTAATAGGGAAGGTTCAGGCCGGACCCGAAGCCGACTTCGACGACAATGCCCTGCGCCCGCGGGATCAGGCGCCTTCGCATGCGCGCGAACACGTTTGCCGAACAGCCGGCGTGGACGAGGTAGGGAGCAATGCAGCGTGCGTACCAGGAGAGACAGGATTGGCACATGTCTCAGCCTCCTTTCCCTGCGTTCTTGACGCCGATGGGAACGCCACCCCCGGCAATGGCCTCGGACGTGCAATGCTGGCTGAGAGTATTGACCGGTGACATTTCTCGCTCCAAGGAGTCTCCTGATCGGGCCCGATCGGCCCGACGTCGTGGGATGGATAGAAGGCCGGCGTCCCCTGAACGTCCCCGCTCGGCCGCGTACGGGTCGATGGAAAGATTGGAGTTCCGACTTCTGGGGTTTCCGGAGTTCCGTCTGAACGGGCAGCCGGTGGAGCTCGCCTTGCGCAAGGCGGCCGCGCTCCTCATCTATGTCGCCGAGGCCGGCGGGCCCGTGGCGCGCGAGGTCGCCGCCACGCTTCTGTGGCCCGAAACCGACGAAGAAGCCGCACGAGCACGCCTTCGGCGCACACTGCATAAAATTCGCATCGCGTTCGGCACGGAGGTCATCGCCGCCACGGGGGCATCCCTCAGCCTACACCCGGCGCTTTTCGTCGAGCTCGACTCCAAGGTTTTCGAGCATGCCTGCAATGTCGGCCCGCTCGACGAGGCGGCCGACATCTATAAGGGCGACTATCTCGGCGGCTTCTCACTCCCGGATTGTCCGGAATTCGACGAATGGGTCTTTTTCAGGCGCGAGGCCTTGCGTAGCCGACTGGTGCAGACGCTGGAGCGTACCATCGAAGCGAAGATCGCCGGCGGCGAACCACGCAGCGGGGTGGTGCATGCGACGCGCCTGGCGGCACTCGACCCCTTGAGCGAAAGTGCGCACCGTCACCTGATCCGCGCCCACCTGGCGGCCGGGGACAGGGCGGCAGCCGAGCGCCAGGCCGAAAGCTGTGTCCGGCTGTTACGAGACGAACTCGGCGTAGCGCCGGACCCGGCCACGCTTGCCCTGGTGCGGGAGCGAACTCAAGATGTCACTTTGGACGTGCCCAGGACGCGCTACGTCGAAGTGGACGGCATCCATCTCGCCTATCAGATCGTCGGCAGCGGACCGACGGACATCGTGCTTGTTCCCGGCTTCATTTCGCATGTCGAGCGTATCTGGGAAGACAGACGCTGCCGCGCCTGGATATCAGCGGTTTCGCGCTTGGGCCGCCTGATCCTGTTCGACCGGCGCGGCATGGGACTTTCCGACCGTGTCGGTGTCCGTGCCACAGTCGAAACGACAGCGCAGGATATTCTGGCAGTCATGAACGCGGCCGGCAGCAGCCGGGCCTTGCTCATCGGCGCCTCGGAAGGCGGGCCGGGTTGTGTCCGTTTCGCCATCGATCATCCGGATCGGCTCATCGGCCTTGTCCTGTGGGGCTCGCTCGCGAAAGGCAGCCGCGCGTCGGACTATCCCTTCGCCTTGACCGCCGCGCAATACGATCTGTGGAAGCAGCGGCTGATCGCCGGCTGGGGCGGCCCGGCGGAAATCGAGACGTTCGCCCCGGGCCTCACCGGAGACCGCCAGGCGGAGACCTGGTGGGCGGGATTGCTCAGGGCAGCCTCCAGCCCCGGCGCGGTCGCGGGCCTGCTCGAAGCCCTGCGTGATACCGATGTCCGTTCCCTGCTCGCAAAGGTCTCCGTCCCGACGGTTGTCCTGCACCGGTCCGGCGACCGCGCCGTGCGCGTCGAGGCGGGGCGGCTCCTGGCCGCCGGGATCCCGGGCGCGCGGTTCATCGAGGTCGCCGGTGACGACCACTGGTTTTGGGTCGGCGACCAACAGCCGCTGCTCGACAGCATCAGCGCGCTTGCACGAAGCAGCTGATGCGCGATTGCGGCGTCAGCCGCCGTCAGTTCCGCGTGTGGAAATGGCTGTGGGACTGACCGCGAATGGCGAGGCCGGCGCGGATGCCATTTTGGCCATGCTCCGGGACGACGCCGGGCGGCGTCGAGCACGACGTCCGGTGGAAGGCCGGTTTTCGGCCTATTTCGGTGCAGCGGCAGCGGTTCCGCCCGGCGGTATGATCCGCATCATGGATCTCGACACCGTGTCGCCAGGCTTGAACGGGACCGGGACCTTGTTGCTTACCGGCTTCACGCTTTGCAGGAACGCCGCGATCGCCATGGCATCGTCCGCTGTGAGATGCGCAAAAGCAGGCCAGGGCATAATCGGCGCCAGGGTGCGGCCGTCCGGCCGCTGGCCCGTCTGGATCGCAGCGACGATCTGCTCCGGGGTCCAGCTGCCGATGCCGGTCTCCTTGTCGGGTGTGATGTTTCGACCGGGAAAGACACCGACGCCAGGTATCTCAAAGCCCACATCCGAGCCGCCAAGAAAACGCGACATATCGGGTTTGCCGAAGAAGTAGCCGGGCGTGTGGCAGTCGTTGCAGCCGGCGATCGTGACCAGGTACTCGCCACGCGCGACCTGCGCGTCGTCGGCCATGGCGGCGTATGATGGAAGGGCGACGACCGAGGCCGTGAGCAATGCGAGACGAACTGACGCTGGAAACATGGTTTTCTCCCTTGGGTTTGTTCTTGGCTTCTCCTATGACCTTTGTCGTGCTCCCGTCGGGGGCTGCCGTTACGCAGCCCGGCCAGCCGATTGCGGCGCACCTGATCCGCTCTACGTTGCGCCTTACGGTTTGCGGCCGATCACGGCGCCGTTCGCGGCGGGAGCATCGAACCAGACCGTCTCGACGTGCCTGAATCCGGCTTCCTCGAGCCACGCCGAATACTCGGCCGGGGTGTAGTTTCGTCCTTCCGTCTCGATCAGCATGTTGAGGCTCATCAGCGCGGCCGGCGCCGGGCCGGTCTTTTCATCATTGACGAGAAGCTCGCTGATGACGACCGCGCCGCCGCTTGGCAAAGCCTCGAAGGATCGGCGCAGCAGGGCGCGGTTCTTCGCCTCGTCCCAATCGTGCATGATCATCGACAGGAGATGCACGTCGTGATCCCCGGGAAGCTGTTCGAAGAAATTGCCGTCCGCGGTCTCGATGCGGTCGGTCAAGCCGGCCTCGGCGATCTTTCCCGCGGCGATCGCGGCGACATGCGGCAAGTCGAACACGGTCGCACGCAGCGCCCCATATTGTTTGCAAAGCTCGATGTCGTACGCGCCCGATCCGCCGCCGATGTCCAGGAGGCGGCGGAAATGACTGAGATCCACGGCTTCGCCGAGCTTGCGCGCGGTCATCGTGGAAAGCGAATGCATCGCCTCCCAGAAAAGCGCCAGCATCGTAGGATCCTCGCCCTCGAACATCGAGGATTGCACTGCCGGATCCCATGTGGTTGGCCGGTTCGTGCGCAGCGCCTCTGCAAGCCTTCCCCAGCCCGCATAGAGTCGCTTGTCGGCCATCTGCACGAAGCCACCGAAGTAATACGGCTTACCCTTCACGAGATAAGTTTCGCTTAAGGGCGTGTTGCGATAGCGGCCGTCCGTTTTCTCCAGGAGCCCAAGTGCAGCGCAGCCGGTCAATAGCATCTCGGCCGGTCGTTGATGCAGGCCGAGCGCTTCCGCCAAACCGGCAACCGTGATGGCGGCGCCGCTCGCAAGGCGGCTGAAGAGGTCCAACTCGTGCGCGGCGGCCAGAGTCTTGAAGGCCCAGAAACCGGTCGAAAGCGCCATCAGTGGGACAGCGGAAGGAAGCTCTTGCTTGGTGACGATTGGTCGGTCGGCCGCGCGCAGCCCTGTCTCGCCCGGGATCGAACCGGGCTGGTGGGCAAGCGTTGTCGTGCGCGTAGCAGAGCGCTGATGGTTGGGCATGGCACTCTCCCCAAAATGTTGACGGTTGGTTCGCAGCTTCGAGCCGCGCGGTGGTCTCGACGGCGCGGGTTTCGAAAATGCCGCCGATCGAATGGTCCACCAGCATGCGGCGGCGGCCTTGTGCTCGCAAGGCCGCGCCGATGGCGCGAATAGGGTCAGCCGTGGCGACCGGCGTAGGATCGGCCCCGTGGTCCGGCAGATCGATGGCATGGACCCGAATGTCCCTCAACAGCTCGGGGGACAAATCCGCGATTGCCCGACCTCTTGAGACGGATAATTGCCAAGTCTTGAGGGCCGCGACTGTGGTTTTCGGCACAGACCAAGGTAGTCGCACGCTCGACGGGTGATGGATTCGAGTCTCCGCTCGAGGCATTTCAGCCTCCCATAGCCAGCCATCCGCTTCTTCCCTTGCCGCCGAAGCAATGGTAAGGAGGCTAGAGGACCGATAGAAGTGCCAATTCATGGATTCTTGGCCAGTCCAATTCCAATTGGCATGACGACACTTGCAGGGCGCTGCCGCTAAGCCGGCAGGACGCAGGAGGACTGGTGGCAGGCTGAATTCCAGTGCCTGCGTCAGACCAATTCCAGTTGCTGAACAATGACCGCCTTTCACATAAGCCTGGTCGGGCGCAAGAATCTCAGCGGCGAGATTTATCGTCAGATACGGCGCGCCGTTCTGGATCGACGGCTGCGGCCCGGCGACCCTCTGCCGCCTGGCCGCGAACTGGCGCGGACGCTTGCCGTGTCGCGTGCCACCGTGACCGTGGCTTATGAACGGCTCGCCGCGGAAGGGTTCGTGACATCCCGGCAGGGGTCTGGGACGTTCATCAGCGAATTGGTCGTGCCGGCCGGGCGAGAAAAGACCGGACGCCGATCTACCGGCGTGCTCCAGCCACGCCAGATCTGGGAGGCGATAGCCCCACCACCCGCATTCGAGCCGGTTCGGTTCGACTTTCACGCCGGGTTTTGCGATGCTTCGCTGTTTCCGCACGGGGCGTGGCGGCGGTCGGTGGTTTGGGCGCTGCGTTCGGGCGAAGCGACCGCCGGCACTTACGAGCATCCCGCCGGACATCACGATCTCAGGGTCGCAATCGCCAGGCACATAGGCATCTCCCGAGGGATCGGGGCGGCTGCGGACGACATCATTGTCACAAACGGTACGCAGCAGGCACTGGATGTCCTGGCACGCGTCCTGCTGGCACCGGGCGATGCAATTGCCATTGAAGATCCGGGCTACGGTCCTCCGAGGCATTTGTTCAAGGCCTTGGGTATTCGTGTGGTCGGTGTACCGGTGGATCGCCAGGGCCTGGTCGTTGATGCGCTACCGCGCGGAGTCCGAGCCGTGTATGTCACGCCGTCTCATCAATTTCCGCTTTCGGTGACGATGACGCTGCCGCGCCGGCAGGCGCTGCTGGCCTGGGCCGAGCGAAATAACGCGGCCATCATCGAAGACGACTACGACAGCGAGTTCCGTTTCGGGGGCCGTCCCCTCGAGCCGTTGCAGACGCTCGACGCAAAAGGCCGGGTCATCTACGTCGGCTCCTTCTCGAAGACAATGCTGCCGACGCTTCGGCTGGGCTTCATATTGACGCCGCCATCGCTGCGAGCGGCCGTGCACAAAGCGAAATTCGTCAGCGACTGGCATTCATCGACCCCGGCGCAAGCAGCGCTCGCGCGTTTCATCGATGAGGGCGCCTTTGCGCGTCACATCCGTCGGGTGAACGCGATCTACCGGGAACGGCACCAGATCATCGCGGACGCCATCGTCAATGATTTTGCCGGGCATCTCGAGCTCATCCCATCGACAACGGGCCTCCATCTCACCGCTCTTGCCCGGAAAATGTCGGCGGACCGGATCGCCGAGGTCGCCCGCCGCGCAGCCGATCGCAGCGTCGCCGTCCAGATCCTGTCACGGTTCGCCGTGAACGCCATACCGCGAGCCGGCATCATGCTGGGGTATGGCGCCATTCCGACGCCCCGCATCGAAGAAGGGTTGCATTTGCTGCGCGCCTGTTTCGACAGTGAACCGCCCTGACCTTCGATTTATCTACGCCACGCGTGGTTGAGCTGGCCTGGGTTTGACCACGGTGGCGAGTACGATGCCGGTGACAATGAAGGCCGCGCCGACCAGATCGTAATCGTGCAAGCCCTCGCCGAGCAGCAGATAGGCTAACACAGCGACGAACACCGTCTGCAGGTAGAGCAGCATGCTCGCTCGGCTCGCACCGAGCGTTTCCACGCTTTTGTTGTAGAGATAGTACATCAAGGCGCCGCCCGGACCGGCCAGATAGGCGAGCGCGAGAATGCTGTGGACGTCCATGGCGGAGCGTTCGTCGTTGAACAATTCCCACACATGGAACGGCAAGGCGACCAGCGCACCGGCGCCGAGCAGCAGCACGACCATCGGCAGGAGTTCGATGCCGAATTTGGCACGGCGCAAAAGCACGGTGTACAGGCCCCAGCAGAACGCGCTGCCGACGATCCAGAGCTCGCCGGCGTTGAACTTGAGTTGCAGCAGCGCCGTCAGGTTCCCGTGGGCAACGATGAAAATCATCCCGGCGAGCGCAACCAGCGCGCCTAGCGACTTCCACAGCCCGAGCGGCTCGCCAAGCACGAAACGGGCGAGCACCATCGTCATGACAGGCGACAGCGCCATGATGATGCCGGCCGTGGTGGCGTCGGTGTCGTTGAGGCCATGATAGATCATACCCTGACATAGGGTGAGGCCGATCGCCCCCACCGCAACGACCTCCACGACGCGCGTTCGCAACAGTCCGATCATCGCGTCGTGATGACGGTGCACGATCGGCAGCAGGATGGCGCAGGCAAGCGTCAGCCGCCAGAAGCAGAGGCCCCAGGGCGGCATTTCAGGCGCCACCCATTTGGCCGCGATATAGACGCCAGCCGAAAGCAGCCAGCACAGGACGGCGGCCGGATAGCCGGTCACGGAGGGCACGACCTCGGGTTGCGCGACGTGGTGCGCTATCGGCATTGCCTGCATGTCATGCCCTCCCCTTCGATGACGTCGGCCCGATGGGACAATATAGCCTGCGCAGTTGGGTCGTGCATCCGTTTTGAAAGGCGAAAGAAACTGCACTTGGCCGCGGCGCCTGATACAGGCCCCCTGTTCCGATCGTGCGGCGCTCGGTGGCTCGCTCGCGATCCAGGCGCGAGCGTAGCCGGGTTTGGAAATGTGAGCGACAGATAGAACCAGTGCACAATTGCGATAAGATGTTTCACCATTTCCGGTTTTCGAGGTCCAATGTCTGAAGTGGACTGGCTCAGCCATCTCTTGCAAATCATCACCGTTACCGGCCAGCTCGAGGTCCGCTGCGCCTACGGTGCGCCGTGGCGCATTGCCTGGAGCAAGGCTGCCGCAAACGAAATTCCCTACCATGTCATCGTCAGGGGCCGGGCCATTTTGGAGGATCCGGACACGAGAGCAGCAAGGGAGCTGGTGAGTGGAGATATTGTGCTGCTGCCTCACGGCGCGGCGCATGTGCTGCACGACGGCAGCGGGCAAATACCAATCCCTACCCAGCAACGGCGGGGGGCTGCCGGATGGATGCTGAGCGAGAATGATGGCCAGGGCGAGCAACTGGATCTGCTGTGTGGGCGATTTTTTATCGCGCCGCCCCATGATCGGCTTGTCCGCAACTACCTGCCTGCGGATCTGGTGGCGCGGTCCAAGGATGGCGATGAAGAAAACGGCATCGGCTCCGCCTCCAGCCAACTGGCCGGCCTGGTGACGCTGATGCGAATGGAGTCCGCCGGAGACAGAGCCGGAGGACGCGCCATTCTCAACGCGCTTTCTTCGGCCCTGTTCACACTGGTACTGCGCGCGGCGAGCCAATCCGGGAAAGCCCCCGAAGGCTTGTTGGCCCTGGCCGGCAATCCCCGGCTTGCTCCAGCCATTTCCGCGATGTTCGCCGATGCGGCACGGCCCTGGAAACTGCCCGATCTGGCCGAATTGTGCGGGATGTCGCGCGCTACGTTCATGCGCCAGTTCCAGGACAAGCTGGGTCGCTCCGCGCTCGATTTGTTGACCGATCTCCGCATGAGCCTGGCCGCCAACGAGTTGAAGAAGCCGGCGATCAGCACCGAGGCCGTGGCCGAGACCGTCGGGTATCAATCCGTTTCGGCGTTCCGGCGTGTTTTCGCCGAAAGGACGGGGATGACGCCGGGGGAGTGGCGGCGACGGGCGCACAAGGGCGAGTAAGACGCGCGGTCCGGAATCGAGAAAGCGCAATTTGATCCTTTCGCGCATCACATTGAGCTAATTCAGCCTCGAAATAATCACTCTTCCCCGTAGATTAGGCTCCGCAATCACTTGATAAGGGAGCCATCCAATGAACTGCCTCGCCACCACGGGACCCGCAACCCGCGTAGCCGCCCAGATCTTCGCGCAAACCGGGAAGAGCGAAAACGCTTTCGCGACGAATGCCGTCATCGAAACGATCCTAAGCCGCAGCGCCGCCAAGTACTACGATCCCGCTGCCACCCTGAGCGACGACCAAATCCGCGACCTGGTGCGTATCGGCACGTCCGCGCCAACCTCCTTCCACCTGCAGAACTGGCGCTTCATCGCCGTACGCTCGCCGGAAGCCAAGGCACGGCTGCGCCCGATCGCCTGGAATCAGCCGGCGATCACCGATGCGGCCGTGACCTTCATCATCATCGGCAGGCTGGCCGATGCCAGCACCGTCCCAGCCCGCCTGGCGCCCGTGGTGGAGGCCGGCATCATGCCGGCGCACCTGGTGCCGGAATGGGAGATCCCCGCTCGCGGTTTGTATGACGATCAGCCGCGGCGCCAGCGCGACGAGGCGGTACGCTCCGCGACCTTTGGCACCGCGGCGATCATCTACACGGCCCGGTCGCTGGGCCTGGGTTCGACGCCGATGATCGGTTTCGACGCCGAGGCCGTGCACCGCGAGTTCGGCCTGGCCGAAGACGAAGTGCCGGTGATGCTGCTGACCGTCGGCCCGGAGCGAGCCGGCAACTGGCCGCAGAAGCCGCGCATGCCGGTGGCCGATGTCCTGGACTTTGCATAATCCCCAGCAACTCCAGATCTTACGGAGACAAGGATGGCAAGAACTGCCGCTCTCGTGGAAGGCGCCGCGCCAATGGCTGATTGCGTGAGAGATCGAAGACCTTCCACGCCCGTAAATTACCCCGAACCAACAAATGTCTGAGGAGACAATTCCCATGAAAGCGATCGTAGTGACGGACCAGGCTGCAGGAACGGCCGGGATGAAGGTGGTGCAGCGGCCCGAGCCGCAGGCGGCGATAAACGATGTCGTCGTCGAGATCCATGCGTCGGGGTTCGTCCCGACCGAGCTGACGTGGCCCTCGACCTGGACCGATCGCGTCGACGGCGACCGGACGCCATCGATCCCCGGGCACGAGCTGGCCGGGGTGGTCACCGCCCTGGGCTACGGTACGACGGGACTGTCGGTGGGCCAGCGGGTGTTCGGCCTCGCCGACTGGTATCGCGACGGCACCCTGGCGGAGTATATCGCTATCGAGGCCCGCAACCTCGCGCCATTGCCGGGCGATGTCGACTTCACGGTGGGCGCTAGCCTGCCGATCTCGGGCCTGACCGCGTGGCAGGGACTGTTTCAGCACGGCCGTCTTCAGGCGGGGCAGAGCGTCCTTGCGCATGGCGCGGCCGGCGCCGTCGGGTCGATGGTGACGCAGCTCGCACGAGAGGCCGGCGCCTACGTCATTGGCACCGGACGCTCTGCCGACCGCCAGAAGGCGCTCGACTTCGGCGCAAACGAATTCGTCGACCTCGAGAACGACGCCCTCGAAGACGTGCGCGGCGTCGATCTGGTGTTCGATGTCATCGGCGGCGACATCCAGAAGCGGTCCGCGGCGCTGATCCGAGCCGGAGGCACGATGGTGACTGTCGTCGGCCCGGCCGAGGCGAGGCCCGTGGATGGCCTGGCGGTCGACTTCGTCGTCGAAGCCGATCGTGCCCAGCTGAGCGAGATCGTCCAGCGGGTGCGGAACGGACGGCTGCGGACGAACATCGGCAAAGTCGCTCCTCTCGACGAGGCGATCGCCGCCTTCAACTCGACCGAGCGACGCGCGGGGAAAACGGTCATCCGCGTTCGCCCGTGAGGTCTTGGGGGAGAGAGGGACGGTTCCTCTCTCCCCGATTTCGTCCAGACGGGCGGCCCCGGATAGGTTGCGAGCAGCGATATCTCATGTCGGCCCCGCCGGTTTCGGTGTCGCATTCTGTTGGCCCGCCGGGCCGCCGACCGGCAGACATACCCAGAATGTTGATTTCGAGGCGGGACGAAGATGTTCGTCCCGCTATTCGAGATACGGCGCCAGTACATCTTCGATCCATTTCATGAATGCGCGGACGCGGCGCGACAGATTGCTGCGATGTGCTACGACGAAGGACACGGGGATCGCCCGGCGACGCAAATCGGGCATGATCTCCACCAGCGCTCCACTCTTCAAGTATTGGCCAATCCCCAGAAGCGGCGCTTGAATCAGGCCAAGGCCGGCGACGGCGGCAGCGTCGTAGGTCTGCGCGCTGTTGACGTGTAGCGCGCCTGGCAACTGACGCGTCGAGTAGCCGTCGCCGTCCGGATATTCCCATCCATGCGGTCTCGCGCCCAGCATCGTCGAAAAATGAATTGTCCGATGTTCCTGGCGCTGGAGGTCGTCCAGCGACCGAGGGACGCCATAGCGCGCCAGATAAGCGGGACTGGCGGCGTTGACCATGCGCAACAGGCCCAGCGGGCGGGCAATCAGCGTCTCGTCTCCGATGGGACCAAGTCGCAAGACGCAGTCAAACCCCTCTTGAACCAGATCGACTTGCCGGTCGGTACTCGACACCTCCAGCTCCAACTCGGGGTGAGCCGCCATGAACTCCGGCAAGGCCGGCACGATCGTCGTGCGCGCCACTTCGGTCGGAAGATCGACCCGTAAGCGCCCGCGAAGCGCCACGCGATCGCCGGCGAACATCGAGTGCAGATCATCGACTTCAGCCAGCAGATCGCGGGCACGGGCATGAAACGCGCGCCCGTCCTCCGTCAGGCGCACGCTGCGCGTGGTGCGGTGCAGGAGCCTGGCACCGACGTCTTCTTCCAGCTTCCGGACCGCCGTCGAGGCCCTCCCCTTCTGGATGCCCAGGCTATCGGCCGCGCGGGTGAAGCTGCCCATTTCCGCTACCGTTATGAAAATGAGGACGTGCTCGAGATTCTGCATTTTCGTACCTCTATTGTTTTTTATAAAGAGAACAGTTGGTTCATTTTCTCGGTGTTTATCACACTCAGGAGGCACAGTAAGTTTCGGATATGGGATCTCCCCATCGGAGAACGACAAGTGTCCGAAACCATGAACCCGCGTCAGGCAGCCGAAACCGTGACCTTGCATCGCGCCCTGTGGGCCGGCCGGATCATGAGCGCGTTTGTCGTTATCGCTCTGGTGGCAGACGGCACCATTCAGCTTTTCGCGCCGGCACAGATCGCGGGCATGTTGCAGGAAACCGGGTTCGCGATGGACCTGACCCGTGTCATGGGCCCGATCATACTCGCCTGCGCCATCCTCTACGCCATTCCGGCCACCGCCGTCCTCGGCGCGATCCTGGTAACGGGCTTTTTGGGCGGCGCCATCTGCGCCCACGTCCGCATTGGTGAGTTGGGATCGCCGCCGGAGATCATTTCCCTGCTTCTGGGCGCGCTGGCGTGGGGCGGCCTCTATCTGCGCGATCCCCGAGTCCGGGCCATTCTACCACTCATCCATTGAACCAACCGGGGCAGTGCCCTGTCCCCCGACATCAGGAGAAAACACATGTTTCTAGTCATGGGAATCACGGGAAAAGTTGGCGGCGCAACGGCAGAACATCTGTTGGCGCACCGCAAGGATGTACGCGCGCTCGTCCGCAATCGCGAGAAGGCTGCCAACTGGGCGAACAAGGGCGTGGAGCTGGTGGAGGGCGATTGGAATGATCCGGCAGCCATCGAGCAAGCGCTCGGAGGCGTCGAAGGCGCGTTCGTCATGTTGCCCCCTGTCTGGGCGCCCTCGCCCGATTACAAAGAAGCAAAGGGCATGATTGCAAACTATGTCGAGGCGCTCACCAAGGCAGCGCCGCCGCGAGTGGTTGCGCTTTCGTCGATGGGCGCGAACCGAACCAGCGGGCACGGGGTGATCACGGCCCTGTCGCTTCTGGAGCAAGGTCTTCGCGACCTGAAATCGCCAATCGCATTTGTGCGCGCCGGCGGGTTCTTCGAAAACTTCCTCTACGGCTTGCAGGTCGCCGAAGGCGGAACGCTACCGGTCTACTACAATCCGACAAACCGGAAATCGACCATGGTCGCGACAAACGACATAGGCGCGGAGGTCGCAACCCTTTTGACCGGGCCGGCGTGGTCGGGCCAGCGCGTCATCGAGGTTGGTTCGATGGTCACCGCCGATGACGTCGCGGGGCAGCTGGGTGAGGTCCTCAATCGCGACGTGAAAGCCTTTGCAATCCCGCGTGCAGGGTGGGCGGAAGCCTTCGAGCAATTCGGCATCCCGAAAGGCCACTCCGGACCTGCCGAAGAAATGTTCGAAGCCGTGAATGCAGGGTGGATGGACCTCGGCGTCGAGGGAACGGAGCACGTAGCGGGCACGACGTCCGCACGCGATGTATTCGAGGCTGCACAGAACGCCGCCAAGGCGTAAGTCCGGGAGAGACGGAGACTTCCCGCTTCTGCGTCGGACGCGTGGCGGGAAGTCCTCAGCCGTTCACGCGAAGCGGTATGATGCCGGATTGTTACCTAAGCATAGGCAAGGCACCAGCCGGGAGCGCGAACCCAACATCGTTCGGCTGGCACCTCATCGTTGCGGTACAGCCGCGTCACCCTCCTATGCCCCCCCGTTCTCGAATGCCGCAGCGAGCGCTTTTCCGATTCCTCGTCGCGCATTCCTTCACAGGGGAAGATAGCCACCGGGGAATCCATTGCGCGTGCAATTCCTTACCCCTGCGCGTCACGAGGAACACCGCTCCTCGGCGCCCGGAAACGCCGTCACGCCGTCTTCTGCGTCACCAGTCCCAGCTCCTCGACCATCGCCGGGCGCATCAGGAATTTCTGCGGCTTGCCGGTGAGCGTCATCGGCAATTCGGTGCGGAAGCGGATGTGACGCGCGAAATAAGACGTGCCGGTTGGCGTGCTTACCGACCTCGTGCACCCGGACGTCTATGAATGGCGGCGCTGATCGGCTCGCTGCCGGTGGTGGTGCCTTCATTCTCGTCGAGCCTCCTCGACGACGGGGGGCGGTGAAGGAGTGAGGACTGAGGCGATGCCCTCCAGGCTTGCTGCCGGTGCAAGGCAAACTTCGCGTTTGTTGAACGGCTGCTATGCGCCCCAAGTCGGACGTAGAGGCCACCGTAGCGTATACCTGAAAAGCAGACACCGCCTTGGTCGCGTAGTCACGGCGTCTCTGCGCCAATTGCAGTCATTAATAGATTGCCGGGCCTAAACTCAATACCGAAAGTGCATTGAATGCTTGCGCAGTTGTAGATTTCTGGAATAGCTGGAAACCGTGCAGTATTCATAAGAGGAATCATCACAAGCATGTTGGTCGAACGGATCACATTCAAACACGGTCCTAAGCCCGAAGCGCTGCCTCTGGAAATAATTCCAGGGCGCGTGACGGTATTCGTTGGGCCAAACAACGGCGGCAAAAGTTCCGCTCTTCGCGACATCACCAACGAATTTATCTTCAATCACGCCCGCGACCAACATGTGATTTCTGCAGTAAAAATCGCAAATGTTACGAGAGAGCTCGCGGAGCAAAAAATTTCAAAATTTCGCGTTCCCGAAGCCGGAGAGACGCCCGAGCGAAGAATATTTATCCGTAGGAATATGGGTCGCCAAGAAGTCAATGAACAATACCTGCTCGATCACCTGTTGAAACAATTCAACCAGAGTCCGCGCGATCCAAGCTTAAACATGCAATACATTTCTCAGCATCTTTTAAGCATGTTCGCGCTCAATTTGACCGGCGAGAATCGCCTGGGGCTTGTAACCCAGTCTCAGGCACAAAGACTGACCGATCCGGCCCAGACGACGATCGCTGCGTTGTTCCAAGATGATGCCCTTCGACATGCTCTATCGGACATCATCTTTGATTCCTTCCACATGCATCTTGTGATCGATGCGACCAACATGGGCGCATTCTCGTATGCATTGTCGGAAACGAGGCCGCCTGCAGAAATCGAGCGCGCTTTTACAGCCGAAGCCATTGAGTTTTTTCGAAATACGCACGCTCTATCCGCATCGAGTGACGGGACAAAGGCGTTTGTTGGTGTGCTGTCGGAGGTCATTGCAGGCGAGGTCGAAGTGCTCATTATCGATGAGCCTGAGGCGTTCTTACATCCCGGCCTTGCCTATACGCTTGGTAGGCAGATAGGGTTGAAGATCGGAGCTGACAAACAGCTTTTCGCCGCGACGCACAGCCCGCATTTCCTTATGGGATGCTTGTCAGCAGGCGTGCCAATCGATGTCGTGCGACTTACCCATCGGGCGGGAAGGGGAACGGCACAGCTATTACCAGCAACGCGGCTGTCGCAAATGATGAACGATCCCTTGCTGCGATCTGTGGGGGTAGTCTCAGCTCTTTTTTATGAATCTGCCGTGGTCGTGGAGGCCGACGCCGATCGCGCATTCTACGAGGAAATCAATAATCGCTTAAGTCTATATTCTCCGCCAAACGTTCGCCATGCGACATTCCTGAATGCCCACAACAAGCAAACCGCTTCGGAAATCGTGGCGGAGCTACGCCAAGTTGGCGTGCCGTCAGCGTTGGTGGTCGATATCGACTGGATCAAAGAGGACGGGCAGGTCTGCACCAAATACTTCGATGCCGCCGGCATACCGGAAGGACTACGACAGGGCCTCCGGAACACCCGCCAAACGGTAAGAGGATATCTCAATGCCGCCAACCCTGATTATAAAAGGCAGGGAGGGATCGCTCTGTTAGCCGGCGATGAGCTCGCTACAGCTGTAGCTTTTTTCAACCAGATGGAGACGTATGGCCTGTTCACGGTGCGCTCCGGCGAACTTGAATCATGGCTTCCCCATTTGGATTGTAACCGCAACAAGTCGGTCTGGTTGAGCGAGGTGTTTGCCGCCCTGGGATCGGACCCGTCCCTGCCTGCATATGTCAGACCTGCACAGGATGATGTGTGGAAATTTCTGCGCGACATCGCGACTTGGGTCTCGAACCCAAACCTAAGCCGCCAGGGCAGCCTCAAGGAATAGTACGCGGGAGGCATGAGAGGCACTCGTTGAAGGTTCGCTGGATGGACTGGTGTCATCGCGTTTACCTGGAGGGATGACAAATAATCGATGAATCAGACGACGATCTGCTCAAGCTGGGCTCGAGCCTATCTCGCACGATAGGCTCGACAATCTGATCGACACGGTCCCTCTTGTGGGACATGCCGGCCTCAGTGCGGCGAGCAGCGGGGGTTCTGTAATCTGCCCACCGTCTTGGCAACCGCGCCTTCCTGGCCCACGCAGCCCACCCGGGCGCGCGGAAACGCCCTCACGCAGTCTTCTGCGCCACCAACCCCAGCTCCTCCACCATCGCCTGACGCATCAGGAATTTCTGCGGCTTGCCGGTCACCGTCATCGGCAATTCCGTGCGGAAGCGGATGTGACGCGGGATCTTGTAATGCGCGATCTGGCCGGCGCAGAAGGCCTTGATCTCCTGCTCGGTGGCGATCTGGCCGGGCTTGAGCACAATCCAGGCGCAGAGCTCCTCGCCATATTTGGCGTCGGGAACGCCGAACACCTGCACCTCCCTCACCTTGGGGTGTCGATAGAGGAACTCCTCGACCTCGCGCGGATAGACGTTCTCGCCGCCGCGGATGACCATGTCCTTAACCCGGCCGACGATGTTGCAATAGCCCTCGGCGTCGATGGTGGCGAGGTCGCCCGTATGCATCCAGCCGTCGGCATCAATCGCCTCGCGGGTCTTGTCCTCGTCGTCCCAATAGCCCTTCATCACGGAATAGCCGCGTGTGCAGAGTTCGCCCGGCGCACCGACGGCAACGGTCGCGCCATCGGCATCGATGGCCTTGACCTCGACATGGGGATGAACGCGCCCGACGGTCGAGACGCGTTTTTCCAAGGGGTCGTCGACGCTGCTCTGGAAGGAGACCGGGCTGGTCTCGGTCATGCCGTAGGCGATGGTCACTTCGGACATATGCATCAGCGACACCACCTTCTTCATCACCTCGATCGGGCATGGCGAGCCGGCCATGATGCCGGTGCGCAGGGTGGACAGGTCGAAGACGGCGAAATCGGGATGGTCGAGCAGGCCGACGAACATGGTCGGCACGCCGTAGAGGCCGGTGCAGCGTTCCTGCGCCACGGCGTTCAGCGTGGCGCCGGCATCGAAGCCCTCGCCAGGGAACACCATGGTCGCGCCCTTGGTGACGCAGCCCATCGTGCCCATCGACATGCCGAAGCAATGGTAGAGCGGCACGGGAATGCAAAGCCGGTCGTCGACCGTCAACCTGATGGCCGAGGTGACGAAATTGCCGTTGTTGAGGATGTTGTTGTGGGTCAGCGTCGCGCCCTTGGGTGCGCCCGTGGTGCCGCTGGTGAACTGGATGTTGATGGCGTCGTCCGGCTTCAGCCCCTCGGAGATGCGGTCGAGGCTGTCATGCTCGTCGCGCCCCGCCATCGCCAGCACATCGGCGAAATTGAACATGCCGGGCGAGTTCTCCTCGCCCATGCGGATGACGATCCGGAGCGCGGGCAGTTTCTGTGCCCTGAGCTTGCCGGGTGTCGCCATCGCGATCTCCGGCGCCAGCGTCTCGATCATGCCGAGATAATCCGAGGTCTTGAAGCTGGCCGCGGTGACCAGAGCCTTGCAGCCGACCTTGTTCAGCGCATAGTCCAGCTCGGTGAGCCGGTAGGCGGGGTTAATGTTGACCAGGATCAGGCCGATGCGGGCGGTGGCGAATTGCGTCACCAGCCATTCCCAGCGGTTGGGTGACCAGATGCCGACGCGATCGCCCTTTTCGAGCCCCAGCGCCAGGAAACCGGCGGCCAGCGCATCCACCGTGTCGGAAAGCTCGCTCCAGGTGAAGCGCTTATCCTGGCCGACGAAGACGGCGGCATCGAGCGTGCCGTATTTGCCGGCCGTGTCGGAGAACAGTGCGGGAATGGTCTTGTCGAGCAGCGGCACGCCACGCTCGCCCGAGACATGCGCCCTGCCGTCGACGGGCGCGACAAAGACGCTGCCGGCGTACGCGCCGCGTCCGCGCAGATTGGTGGCGTTCTTCAGCTCGTCGAGATTGACCGGCATCGCTCTCTCCTCCCAGGACATCCGAGCCTATCAGCCTGCCGCGATGGTGGAAATCCCGCCGAAGGTAGGGCCAAGGCTTCGAAGACGGGCCGCACCGCCTTCCACGGTCATAAGAATGGCAGGGTCGTGAGAATGGCGCAGAAACGAAAAACCCGCCTCGAAGGGCGGGGGCACAAATCATCACCATAGCGATATTTGTAGCATAGTGGCCGGCACAAAGCAAGAACAAAATTGTCCGCCGCTAGGCACGACGATCGCCGAGGCATGCTGGACAGGCTATCCCTTCACCGAGGCCATGCTGGCCGCTATGTCGCGCAGCATCGCCTCGTCGGCCGTGGAACGCGTCTTTCGCGACGCGACGAGACACGCTTGCGACCGCAGCACGACGCCGTCGGCCAGCACCTTGAGATGGTTGGCGCGCAGCGTCGAGCCGGTGGTGGTGATGTCGACGATGACATCGGCAAGGCCGGCCGCCGGCGCGCCTTCGGTGGCGCCCAGGCTCTCGACGATGCGATAGACCTGGATGCCGTGCTTCTGCGAGAAGAATTGCTGGGTCAGCCGCCAGTATTTGGTGGCGATCCTGAGCCGCCTTCCGTGACGCTGGCGGAAATCGGCGGCGACATCATCGAGGTCGGCCATGGTCTCGACGTCGAGCCAGATGTCGGGCACGGCCACCACGACATCGGCATGGCCGAAGCCGAGACGGGCGACGATTTCGGCGCGCGCCTCCCAGTCGGCGAGGTTCTCGCGCACGAGGTCCTCGCCGGTGATGCCGAGATCGACGGCACCTTGCCCGATCTCGCCCGATATTTCGGAGGCGGACAGAAAAACGACCTCGACATTGTCCATGCCTTCGACGCGGGCGTGATATTTGCGCTCGTCACCGGGCAGGCTGATGGCGAGGCCGGCTTTCGCCAGCACCTCCAGCGCCTGCTCCTTCAACCGGCCCTTGGACGGGATCGCCAGCGTGATCATGGCGCGCGCTCCCGCAATGCCTCGATGCGGTCGAGCCAGACCGAGAAGCCGACGCCGGGGATCGGCGTCTTGGCGCCGAGCAGCGTCAGCAGCCGGTCGTAGCGGCCGCCGCCGGCCAGCGGCCTTTCACCATCTTGCGCCGCGATCTCGAAGACGAGGCCGGTGTAATAATCGAGCGGGCGGCCGAAGGCCGCGTCATAGCGGATCTTTTGCGCCGGCAGGCCATTCGCCTCGACGGCCTTGGCGCGCGCCGCGAACTTTTCCAGCGCGGCTCCCAGCGAAAGCCCGGCGGCACCGGCAAAACTCTCGAGCGCCTGGGCCGCGCCATCGAGCGGCACGTCGATCGCCAGAAAGGTCTTCAGCGCCGCGAAGGCTTCGTTGGACAGCCGCACGCTGCGCAGTTCTGCCTTTTCGATCAGCCGCCGCGCGATATCGGCCGGCGCGCGTCCGGCCGAAGCCGACAGGCCGGCCTGTTCCATGCCGCCGGCTATATGCGCGGAGAGACCGTCCAGATCGCCGTCGAGCACGAGTGCCGCGACCGGGCCGGAGAGCTGGCTGTTGCGCGGCGGATTGGCGAGATCGGCAAGGGCTGCCTCCAGCATCGTCGCCGAGCCGAAGGCGCGGGCGAGCCGCATGCGCCAGCCGCGCGGCAGGCCGAGAGCCGCCAGCACCGCCTCGAAGATGGCCTGGTCGCCGAGCGTGATCGCCAGCGGCTGGCCCGGCAGCGCCAGCGACAGCAGTGCATGCGCGTCGGCCACCGAACGGGCATCGGCAGCGGCCGTGTCGCGGTCGCCGAGATCCTCGATGCCGGCCTGGAAGAACTCGTTGCCGCCTTCGCGGCGCTGGCGGAACACTTCGCCCAGATAGGAGTAGCGACGCGGCGTACCGGCCTGGCTGGCGATATGATCGAGGCAGACGGGAATGGTGAATTCCGGCCGTAGGCAGAGCGTCTGCCCGGTCTCGCTCTCGGTCAGGAAAATGCGGCGGCGCAAATCCTCGCCGGCCATGTCGAGGAAGGGATCGGCCGGCTGCAGCACGGCGACCTCCACCGCATGCGTGTCGCGGGTCGCGAACAGGCCGGCGATGTCGGCCGCGATGGCGGGATAGCGGGAGGTCAATTTGCAAACCTCAGCGCTGTACGACCCTCTGGTCCCAAACCGGAGACGCCAATGATCCAGGTCAAGGCTGGTGCTCTACGGCGCCCCCCTCTGCCCTGCCGGGCATCTCCCCCTCTAGGGGGGAGATTGGCTGCTTCGCAGCTGGTGCCCTTCTTGGAATCCTGAAAATTGGCGAAAGCCATGGTGACAGCCGATCTCCCCCCTTGAGGGGGAGATGTCCGGCAGGACAGAGGGGGGCGCCGTAGAACGCGGCCTCTATTTGCCACGCGCCCTCTCCTCAGCCTGCTCCGCCAGGATCTTTCTCACCTGCGCCACCAGCTCGCTTTCCGCCACCGTGACCTGTGCCGGGCGGGCGGCGCGCCATTCGGCATTATCCGTGATCTCGGCCGACAGGCGCGCGCCTTCGATCAGGTCCTTGATCTGCAATTCGCCCTTGGCGCGCTCGTCGCCGCCCTGGATGATCGCGACCGGACAGCCGCGACGGTCGGCATATTTGAGCTGCGCCTTCATGCCTGCGCCGCCGAGATACATTTCCGAGCGGATGCCTGCGGCGCGCAGTTCGCTGACCATCTTCTGGTAGCGGCCGAGGCTTTCGGTGTCCCTGTCCATGACCAGCACGACGACCGGCGCAATCACGTCGGTGCTGTCGAGCTTGCCGAGGTTCTTCAGCGCCGTCATCAGCCTGGAAACGCCGATGGAGAAGCCCGTCGCCGGCACCGGCTCGCCGCGGAAGCGCGACACCAGCCCGTCATAGCGGCCGCCGCCGCCGACCGAACCGAAGCGCACGATCTGGCCATCCTCGTTGGGAATCTCGGCCAGGAGCTCGGCCTCGAAGACCGGGCCGGTGTAATATTCGAGACCACGCACGACGGAGCGGTCCATGGCGACGCGATCTTCGCCGTATCCCGCCGCCCTGACCAGGGCCTCGATGGTCGCGAGTTCGCCAACGCCCTCCTGGTAGACGGCGTTCGCACCGACGCTGGCATCCTGGCCGGCCTGCGCGTTTCGCGCCGTCGCCAGAAGAACCGCCTCGGCTTGCGTATCATTCAGCCCGGCGCCTTTGGCGAAGTCGCCCTCGCCTTCCTTGCCGCCGTCCCAGCGCCCTGGTCCCAAGAGAAGCCGCACGCCTTCCGGCCCGAGCTTGTCGAGCTTGTCGATCGCCCGCAGCACGGTCAGCCGACGACTCGTATTCCCTTCACCTCCGAGGCCGATCGCCTCGAGCACGCCGTCCAGCACCTTGCGGTTGTTGACGCGGATGACGTAGTCGCCGCGCTTGATACCGAGCGCTTCCATCACATCGGCCATCATCATCGCCATCTCGGCGTCGGCCGCGACGCCCGGCGTGCCGATCGTGTCGGCGTCGAACTGCATGAACTGGCGGAAGCGGCCGGGACCGGGCTTCTCGTTGCGGAACACCCAGCCGGAACGGTAGCTGCGATAGGGTTTTGGCAGGCGCTCGAAATTCTCGGCGACGAAACGCGCCGTCGGCGCGGTCAGGTCGTAGCGCAGCGACAGCCACTGGTCGTCGTCGTCCTGGAAGGAGAACACGCCTTCGTTCGGCCGGTCCTGGTCGGGCAGGAATTTTCCGAGCGCATCGGTGTATTCGATCAGGGGCTGGTCGGCGGGCTCGAAACCGTAGAGTTCGTAGACCGAGCGGATCGTCGCCATCATCTTCTCGACGGCGCGGATATCTTCGGCGCTGCGGTCGGCAAAACCGCGCGGCAGCCGCGCTTTCGTCTTTTCCGATTTGTCGGCCATGGATTCGCCCGGTGTTTCGTGTTGCTGAAAACTCAACAGCGTTGCGATTTTCGCAACGGGCGTGTCCTAACCGAACAGGTCCTACCGGGCAAGGCCGGCGGCAGGCGCTGTCTCCATGCATGCGAGAAGGCACGCGGGCGTTCGCCGAAACAAAAACGCACCGAAAATGAAACAATCCCGCCATCGGCGCGGCATCGTGCCGACATAATCGAGGCCGATACAGCGCACCGCAATGGAGGGGTTCGGGACATGATGAGCGCGGTGGAATTTCACGACAACAGGGATGCGGGCGACATGCCGGCACGCCTGCGCGCCGCAGATGTCCATGCTCCCAGCATGATCGGCCAGCCGGCCGGACCGTTCGAGGTACACGCCGATACCGGACCTTCCCTGCGCGACGCATTGGTGACCGGCCTGCTGGTGATCTATCCAACCGTCGCCACCGTGGTCGCGATCGTCGCCGGCCTGTTCCTGGGTAGTGCCAACGGCGCCTGAGGCTATTTCGGCCGTTTGAAAGCCTTCCGCTCCTTCTCGACCTCCTTGCGGCACACACACCCCTGGAGATGATCGTTGACCAGACCCATCGCCTGCATGAAGGCGTAGACCGTGGTCGGGCCGACGAAGGTCCAGCCGCGCTTCTTCAGATCCTTGGAAATGCGGATCGAGACCGCCGTGGTCGGATTGGCGCGCAGATGGGCGAGGTCGACGACCTGCGGCCGTTCCTCCCTGCCGGGTTCGAACTTCCAGAACCAGGCAGCGAGCGAGCCGAATTCATCGGCCATTTCGCGGGCGCGTTTGGCGTTGTTGATGGTCGAGACGATCTTGCCGCGATGGCGGATGATGCCGGCATCGCCGAGCAGGCGCTCGACGTCCTTGTCGGTGAAGGCGGCGACCTTGTCGAAATCGAATCCGGCGAAAGCGGCGCGAAAATTCTCGCGCTTGCGCAGGATGGTCAGCCAGGACAGGCCCGACTGGAAGCCTTCGAGACAGATCTTCTCGAACAGCCGGCGGTCGTCCGCCACCGGGCGGCCCCATTCATGGTCATGATAATGCAGGTAGTCGGGCAGATTGCCGTGCCAGAAGCAGCGCGCGACACCGTCGGGTCCGGCGAGAAGGCCGGTTTTTTCCTTGTCCATGGCGAGAATTCCATTCGTTAACGCGCTGGTTGCGCTGCTTTACCTTGGCTTTACCAGATTCCTGAACGCGGCGGTAACCACACCGAAAGGTTTACCGACAGTTCCGCATTTTACACATTCCGATTCATGTTTCGGTTGCTGTTCCCGCGCCAATGATCGCTGAACCGGGAGGTCGTTTCCACCCGGTTTGTCAGACGATCAAGGTGCTTTCCCGATGAAGAGAGTTTTGTTTCCCGTGCTCGGCGCCGTGGCTGCGGTTGCTGCCGGCGTCACACCTTCCACGGCCGGAGACCGCTATGCCGACAGACCGCCGGTGATGGTGAGCCCCGACCTTTCCGCGCCCTGGGTGCTGCAGCTTGGCCATGCGCCGGGCATCGTGCGGCAGAACCGGCAGGTCGCGCAGCAGCCGCGCCCGCGTTATGCGCAGCCCGACCGCGTGCAAACGGCGGCCGTGCAGGCCCCGGCCAAGCGCATGGTCGCGCGCCCGCAGATCAATCCGATCTACCTGCCGCAGGAAGTCGCCTATGACGGCTCCCAGAAGCCGGGCACCATCGTCATCGATACGACCCAGAACTTCCTCTATCTGGTCGAGAAGGACGGCAAGGCGCGGCGCTATGGCGTCGGCACCGGCAAGCCGGGCTTCGAATGGTCGGGCACGCACAAGATCACCAACAAGCGGGTCTGGCCGGACTGGCGCCCGCCGGCCGCGATGATCAAGCGCGAGGCCGCCAAGGGGCGCTACCTGCCAACCTACCTGGCCGGCGGCATGGAGAACCCGCTCGGCGCGCGCGCGCTCTATCTCGGTAGTACGGAATATCGCATCCACGGCACCAACCAGCCCTGGACGATCGGCGGCGCCGTGTCGTCGGGCTGCATCCGCATGCGCAACGAGGATGTCGTCGACCTTTATGAACGGGTCGATGTCGGAACCACTGTCGAGGTGATATAATAGTTGCTGCGAATCACCCGATCCGGAAGCGCAGCGCTTCCCGGGATCGGAAGGAATAACGGGGGACGGGCCGTATGGGGATGCGGCCGGTCAGAAAGGGCGGCACGGGAAACCGTGCTGCCCTTTCCGTTTCGGACGAAGCACTGCCGCGCCCGCACGTCGCGCAAAAGGCATGACGGTTCGCATTCGTGCTGCCATTGCCGCTGTTCTTTTGCTATGGCAAGGCAACGCTCAGGTCAGAAGAGTCCGATCATGTCACTGTCCGACGACAGCCGCTATCTCAAGGGCGGCCCGGTTGCCCGGCGCATCATCGCCGCCGTGCGCGAGGATGCGGCGATCGCAAGGGCCGAAGGGTTCCCGCCCAAACTGGTGTCGATCACCGTCGGCGATACGGCGGCGGTGGATGTCTATGTACGAAACCAGCGCGCCAAGGCAGAGCTGGCGGACATCGATTTCGACGAACGGCGCTTTCCCGCCACCATCACCGCGGGCGAACTGGAAGCGGCGATCCACGGCCTGAACGCCGATCCGCGCGTTACCGGCATCATCATCCAGCGGCCGGTGCCGGCACATATCCCGATCAGGACGTTGCAGGCGGCGGTGCATCCGCTGAAGGACGTCGAAGGCATGCATCCGGCCTCGATCGGCAACATCGTCTACAACCAGCTCGATCTGGCGCCCTGCACGGCGGCCGCCTCGGTCGAGTTGCTCAAGGAAACCGGCCTCGACCTCAAGGGCCTGGAAGTGGTGATGGTCGGCCACTCCGAGATCGTCGGCAAGCCGATCGCCTTCCTGTTGATGAGCGAAGGCGCGACGGTCACGGTCTGTCACCACATGACGCGCTCGGTCGCCGCGCACGCGCGCCGCGCCGATGCGCTGTTCGTCGCCGTCGGCAAGCCGCGCCTGATCAAGGCCGACATGGTAAAGCCGGGTGCGGCCGTCATCGATATCGGCATCAATTCCGAGACGCTGCCGGACGGTTCCACCCGTATCGTCGGCGACGTCGACACCGACAGCGTGAAGGACGTGGCCTCCTGGATCACGCCGGTGCCGGGCGGCGTCGGCCCGATCACCGTTGCGATCCTGCTGCGCAACACGATGGTGGCGCTCAGCCGCCAGCGCGCGCTCTACGAGGCGACCTACGGCACGATCGACAGGCTGGCGGCCGAATAACGCCGGGGCGGCCCCTACTCAGCGGCGATCAGGCCGGGTTCCGCGACACCTTCCGGCCTCGGCCCGCCATAGGCCCAGTCGAGCAGCTTGATCGTATGCACCACCGGCAGCTTCGCGGCAGACGCGATCTGCGTTATGCAGCCGATATTGCCGGTCGCGACGACCGAAGCGCCGGTAGCCTCGATGTTTTTCACCTTGCGGTCGCGCAGCCTGGCCGAAATATCCGGCTGCAGAATGTTGTATGTGCCGGCCGAACCGCAGCACAAATGCCCTTCGCGCGGCTCGCGAACGATGAAACCGGCTTTGGCCAACAATTCCCTAGGCTGGCGGGTGATCTTCTGGCCGTGCTGCATCGAACAGGCCGAATGATAGGCGACGACCGTGCCCGGCTTGCGCACCGGTTCGGGCAGGTCGATGGCGGTCAGGTATTCGGTAATGTCCTTGGCCAGCGCGGAGACACGTGCAGCCTTTTCGGCGTAGGCCGGATCAAGCCGCAGCATGAAACCGTAATCCTTGATGGTCGTGCCGCAGCCCGACGCGGTGATGATGATGGCATCGATCCCGCCTTGTTCAATCGCGCGGGTCCAGGCATCGACATTTTGCCTTGCAGAAGCAAGGGCGGCTTGCTCGCGGCCCATGTGATGGACGAGCGCGCCGCAACAGCCCTCGCCCGGCGGCACCAGGACCTCGACGCCAAGCCGCGTCAGCAGTGAAATGGTCGTGTCGTTGATGGCGGGATCGAGCACCGATTGCGCGCAACCGGTGAGGATGGCGACGCGGCCCCTCTTCGCCCCCTGCCCGGTATGGGTGCCCGGCGAAGCCATCGGCGATGCTCCCGGGATCGATTCCGGCGCGAGCTTGAGCATTGCGCCAAGCGGCTTCAATGCCGGGATCTTCTCGAACAGGCCGATGAACGGCTTGCCCAGTTTCGCCAATTTGAGCGCGGCGCGAAAACGCTGGGGATAGGGCAGGACGAGGGCCAGCATGGCGCGGGTCAGGCGATCGAGCAGCGGCCGCCTATAGGTCTGCTGGATATGGGCGCGGGCATGGTCGACCAGATGCATGTAGTTGACGCCAGACGGGCAGGTGGTCATGCAGGCGAGGCAGGACAGGCAGCGATCGATATGGGTGACGATCTCCTTGTCGGCGGGGCGACCGTTTTCCAGCATATCCTTGATCAGGTAGATGCGCCCGCGCGGTGAATCGAGTTCGTTGCCCAGCGTCACATAGGTCGGGCAGGTAGCGGTGCAGAAACCGCAATGCACGCATTTGCGCAGAATCTTTTCCGACTCGGCAACATGCGGGTCGGCAAGCTGTGCGGGCGAGAAATTGGTCTGCATCTCTTGATGTCCTAGGCCATGCGGCCGGGATTGAGGATGTTCTTGGGGTCGAATTCGTGCTTCAGCCGCTGGCTGAGCGCTGCCAGTGAGGGAGCCTGCGGCTCGAACACCGGCAGGGCGGCACGGTGCGAAGGAGCCGCGCGCACCAATGTCGCATGGCCGCCGCCATGTTTTCTCAGAAGTCCGCGCAGCAGCGTCGCTTCCGGGTCACCCTCCTCCATGCGCAGCCACACCAGTCCGCCCTGCCAGTCATAGAAGGCGCTGACGGCAGCCTGCATGCGCAGCGTGAAAACCATCTGGTGCGCCTGGGCAGGCGCCATCGATACGCGCCAGACCGGTTTGTCGCTGTTGTCCGCGAAAGGCCTGCAATCGCGCACGTCACGCCACAGGGCAGCCGACGCTTCGCTGGAAATCTCTTCGAGTGGTCCGGCATTTCCGAGCAACGTCTTCAGCGCGGCGATGCGATAGACGACGGAGGGGCCAAAACCTTCCACCCGCAGCAGCGTGGCCGCATCGTTGCCGAGCACGCCTGCGGCAACCCGTGCGGCAATCCGCTCCGGCAGGTGCGCGGCGCTCGATACTTCCGCGCTGGAGCCGAGCGCCAGCGCCATCGCCGCGGCGGCCGCATCGTCGAGCAGGCCGCGGACAGCGAGCGTGACCTCGGTCTCGGCCGATGGCAGCACCTTGAAGGTGACGTCGGTGAACACCGCCAGCGTGCCCCAGCTGTTGGCCATCAGCTTGGACAAATCGTACCCGGTGACATTCTTGACCACGCGGCCGCCGGATTTGAATGCCTCGCCGCGGCCGGACACCACGTTGATGCCCAGGATATGGTCGCGCGCCGCCCCCGCCTTCAGCCGGCGCGGGCCGGAGAGGTTCGCTGCAAGCGCACCACCAAGCGTGCCCTTGCCCGGCTCGCCGCCGAGCAGCGGGCCGTAATCCATCGGCTCGAAAGCGAGTTGCTGGCCGTTTTGCGCCAGCAGCGTCTCGATTTCGGCCAGCGGCGTGCCGGCCTTTGCGGACAGCACCAGTTCGGCTGGTTCATAGAGCGTGACCCCGGCGAGCCTCGACAGGTCGAGCGTGTGCTCGGTCTGCAGCGGACGGCCGATGCCGCGCTTGGAGCCGTGACCGAGGATTTCGAGCGGCGAGCCTTCCGCCGCCGCCCAGGCGACGGTGGAGAGAACTTCGGAAGGGGTGATGGGAGTGAAGGTGGTCATGGCGCCGATGCGCAATATGCGGGAATGCCGCGTTCCTTCGCGCCCCCCTCTGTCCTGCCGGACAACTCCCCCTCAAGGGGGGAGATTGGATGCCGCGCCGGGTTTCGCCAATCTCCAGCGTTGGCGGAAGGGCGAAGCGACGAAGCTGCCAATCTCCCCCCGTGAGGGGGAGATGTCCGGCAGGACAGAGGGGGGCGTTCAGGCGCTGACATAACCCTCAAAACCTCGGAATGTCCGGAAACGCTAACTCTCCGCGATGCACATGCATGCGCCCCAGCTCCGCGCAGCGGCGCAGCTGCGGGAACACCTTTCCCGGGTTGAGCAGATGATTGGGATCGAAGGCGCATTTGACGCGCATCTGCTGGTCGAGGTCGATCCCGTTAAACATTTCCGGCATCAGGTCGCGTTTCTCGACGCCCACCCCATGCTCGCCGGTCAAGACGCCGCCGACCTTGACGCACAGCCGCAATATGTCGGCGCCGAAACTCTCGGCCTTGTCGAGTTCGCCCGGCACGTTGGCGTCATAGAGGATCAGCGGATGCAAATTGCCGTCGCCGGCATGGAAGACATTGGCGACGCCGAGCCCGTATTTTTCGGAGAGCTCGCGCATGCCGGCCAGCACGCGCGGCAGTTCCTTGCGCGGGATGGTGCCGTCCATGCAATAATAGTCGGGCGAGATACGGCCGACCGCGGGGAAGGCTGCCTTGCGCCCTGCCCAGAAGCTCAGCCGCTCCTGCTCCGACTGCGAAATGCGGCAGGTGGTCGAACCGTTGCGGATGGCGATCGCCTCGACCGCGGTGATGAGATGATCGACCTCGACGCCCGGCCCGTCGAGCTCGACGATCAGCAGCGCCTCGACATCCAGGGGATATCCGGCATGGACGAAATCCTCCGCCGCGTGGATCGCCGGGCGGTCCATCATCTCCATGCCGCCCGGAATGATGCCGGCGCCGATGATGTCGGCGACGCATTGGCCACCCTGCTCGCTGGTCGGGAAGCCGATCAGCAGCGCACGTGCCGTCTCCGGCTTCTTCAAAATGCGCACGGTGACTTCGGTGACGACGCCCAGCAGGCCTTCGGAGCCGGTCATGACGCCGAGCAGGTCGTAGCCCTCCGCGTCCAGATGCCTGCCGCCGAGCCGCACCACCTCGCCGCTCATCAGCACCATCTCGATGCCGAGCACATTGTTGGCGGTCAGGCCGTATTTGAGGCAGTGCACGCCGCCGGAATTTTCGGCGACATTGCCGCCGATCGAGCAGGCGATCTGGGAAGATGGGTCGGGGGCGTAGTAAAAACCCTCCTGCTCGACGGCGGTGGTGATGCCGAGATTGGTGACGCCCGGCTGGGCGACGACGATGCGATTGGGGAAATCGATCTCGATAATGCGGTTGAAGCGGCTCATGACCAGGAGCACCGCGTCCTCCAGCGGCAGCGCGCCGCCCGACAGCGAGGTGCCGGAGCCGCGCGGCACGACGCGGATGTTGCGGTCATTGCAGTATTTCAGCACGCGCGAAACCTGTGCCACCGTTTCGGGAAGCACCACGACCAATGGCAATTGCCGGTAGGCGGTCAGGCCATCGCTTTCGAAGGCGCGCATTTCGTTGGCCGCGTCGACCACACCCTCGCCCGGCACGATAATGCGCATGTCGGCGACGATCTCGCCGCGCCGGCGCATCGTGGCGTCGTCTGGCTTGGGCATGGCAAGGCCGGACATCGGCAGCCTCATCTCGCGTGACTGGTCAAAATCTTTTACCAGTGAAGGGCGTCGGTTGCAAACCCCGCTTTGACCGAGAGCGGACACGGACGCAACGGACGCCTTCCGTAGCGGCAATCTGCCGCTGGCGCGCTTTACGCTGTGGGAAGTAAAGGCGCGCCTACTCGCCCGGATGTTTCGTCGGCTCGGAATGCATGCGCCGCACCCGCCGCACGCCCCACCAGACCAGCAGGATGGCGAGCGGCACACACGCCGCCGTGACCACTTCGGGCGCGAAGGCATGGCCGAAGATCGAGGCGCCCTTGGCGACATAGCCGACGAGGCCGACGACATAGTAGGAAACGGCCGCGACCGACAGGCCTTCGACGGTCTGCTGCAGGCGCAGTTGCAACCGGGCGCGATTGTTCATCGAGGCGAGCAGGTCGCGGTTCTGCTTCTCGACCTCGACATCGACCCAGGTGCGCAGCAGCGTGGTGGCGCGCGTCAGCTTGCGCGACAGATTGGCCTGACGCTCCTCGACCGAACGGCAGGTGCGCATGGCAGGCGCCATGCGCCGCCGCAGGAACCCCGCCCAGGTGTCATATCCCTGTACGGCCTCTTCCTCCAGCGCTTCCAGCCTTTCGCCGACGATGCCGTCATAGGCACGGCTGGCCCCGAACCGGTAGAGGCTCGACGCCGCGTCAGCTTCCAACTCAGCCGCGAGTTCGGTCAGGTCGGCAAGCAATTTCTGGCTGTCGCGGGTCTCGGCGAGTTTCATCTCCAGCGTGATCTGGGCCAGCCTGTCCTCGATACGGCGGGCGCGGCCGGACAAGGCCAGCGCCAGCGGCAGGCCGAGCATGGCCAGCGTGCGATAGGTCTCGATGTCGATCAGCCGCTGCGACAAGGCGCCGGTGCTGGCCGGCGTCAGGCCGCGGTCAAGGATCAGCATACGGGTCAGGCCGTCGCCATCCTGGCGGAAATCGGTGACGATTGCAGCATTGCCGCGTTCGACCAGCGAATAGCAGAGGCTGGTCGGATCGAAGCCGGCGATCGACCGCTCGCCCGCCTGCGTCCATTTGCGGATCTCGAGCCGGATGCCTGAAATAACGGTTCCGGGTGGAGAAAATCCGTTGCCGAACGGCGAATCCTCCTGGCCCTTGCCGCCTTCGGCAAGCGGCCCTTCCCACAGATAGGTGGAGAATTCGGTATGCCGCTCCCAGCGCAACGAGCCCTGGCCCCATCTCATGGCGTGATGGCGGGCCTGACGGTCGGGCGCGGCTATGCCGAGCCGGCGCGACAACTCGGAAAGCACCGAATGATCGACGCCGGCGCCACCCTCGGTCATGAAGGCGAGCTGGATCAGCACACGCGGCTTCTCGATCAGCGGGTGCGGACGGGCATGGACTTCGCCCAGCGCGCCGGGCCGTCCCTCATGCGCCGGAAATCCGAGCACGCTGCCCTTGGCGCGCGGCTGAAATTCGAGATTGGACGGGTCGTGCGACACGGCTTGTTCCCCGGGTTTCTTTGAACCCTCTTGCAGTTGCGTCCTCTAGAGCCAATAGGCTCCTGACGCAAACAGCAAAGTTTAGCCGAAGAGGATAGGGGCGCGAGCGGGGAAGCCGACACGCTTCGGCCAATTGGATAAATAATTTGACCAGTTGGCGACGCTGGCTTTATCTTGCGCGACACCGGTTCAACACTCCCAGGCATGCCGTTGAGCGACATTTTTTCCAGGATCGAGCACTCGCGAACCGCCGACGAGGTGGTGCAGCAGATCGAAAGCCTCGTCCTCGAAGGCGTGCTGCGCACCGGCGACCGGCTGCCTGGCGAGCGCGAGCTGGCACGCCAGTTCGATGTGTCCCGGCCGATCCTGCGCGACGCGCTGAAGGCGCTCGAGGGACGCGGCCTTTTGACGACGCGGCCGGGCGGCGGCACATATGTCGCCGACATCATCGGCCAGCTGTTCACCAAGCCGGTGGCGGACCTGATCTCGACGCACCGCAAGGCGGTGGCCGATTACCTGGAGTATCGCCGCGAGGTGGAGGGGATCGCCGCCGAATATGCGGCGCGGCGCGCCACGCCGGAGGACCTGGCCCTGCTCGACCGCATCATGGCACGCATGGACGAAGCGCACCGCACCGGGGATTTCGACGACGAAGCCGAGATCGACGTCGAATTCCATCATGCGATCTGCGAATGCGCGCACAACATCCTGCTCCTGCATACGCTGCGCTCCTGCTACAGGCTGCTGTCGGAAGGCGTGTTCCAGAACCGGTTGCTGGTGTTCACGGTGCCCGGCGCGCGCGATGCGCTGCTGGCCCAGCACCGGGCGATCCACATCGCGGTCAAGGCCGGCGACCCGGCCGGCGCGCGGCAGGCGGCGATGGACCACATGATCTATGTCGAGCGGTCGATGGCGCAAGCCGAGCGCAGCGGCGACTGGCAGCGCGTATCGCGGCTCAGGCTCAGGCAACGCTCTGAAGCCGGCGATGCCGAACCGGCGCGCAAACGCTCCTGAACGATATCGATCAAGCGGGGACACGATGAGCGACATTCTCACCATTGCCGACCTCAAGGACCTGGCGCGACGGCGTGTGCCCAGGATGTTCTTCGAGTATGCCGATTCCGGCGCATGGACCGAGAGCACCTACCGGGCCAACGAGGAGGACTTCCAGAAGATCAAGTTCCGCCAGCGCGTGCTGGTCGACATGAGCAACCGCTCACTGGAATCGACCATGATCGGCGAGAAGGTGGCCATGCCGGTGGCGCTGGCCCCCACCGGCCTGACCGGCATGCAGCATGCCGACGGCGAGATGCTGGCGGCGCAGGCGGCCGAGGAATTCGGCGTGCCGTTCACGCTGTCGACGATGAGCATCTGCTCGATCGAGGATGTCGCGTCGGTGACGAAGAAGCCGTTCTGGTTCCAGCTTTACGTGCTGCGCGATAAGGACTTCGTGCTTGACCTGATCGACCGGGCAAAAGCGGCGAAATGCTCGGCGTTGGTGCTGACGCTCGACCTGCAGATCCTCGGCCAACGGCACAAGGATGTCCGCAACGGACTTTCGGCGCCGCCCAAGATGACGCTGGCCAACATGGCCAACATCGCGGTCCGTCCGCGCTGGTGGATGGGCATGGCCGGCACGAAGCGCCGCACGTTCCGCAACATCGTCGGCCACGCCAAGGGCGTCGGCGACGTGGCTTCGCTGGCGTCATGGACGACGGAGCAGTTCGACCCGCATCTGTCGTGGAAGGATGTCGCCTGGATCAAGGAACGCTGGGGCGGCAAGCTGATCCTGAAAGGCATTCTCGACAAGGAAGACGCATTGATGGCCGCTGAAACGGGCGCCGACGCGATCGTCGTTTCCAACCATGGCGGGCGTCAGTTGGACGGCGCATCCTCGTCGATCATGGCGCTGGAGGAAATCGCGGACGCGGTCGGCGACAGGATCGAGGTGCACATGGATGGCGGCATCCGCTCCGGCCAGGACGTGCTGAAGGCACTGTGCCTCGGCGCCAGGGGCACCTATATCGGCCGGCCGTTTCTCTACGGCCTGGGCGCGCTCGGCAAGGAAGGCGTTACCAAGGCGCTGGAAATCATCCGTAAGGAGATGGACATCACACTGGCCCTGTGCGGAAAACGTCTGGTGACCGACATGGGCAAGGACCAGATCCGGCGCTAGCCAGGTCGGCGACGGCCTGATCACGGAGACAGCGATACGTTGGCAGAACCCGACATTCATTTCCTGGACGCGCGCGGACCGGACGGCATGCGTCTCTACGCAATCGGCGATGTCCATGGCCGGCTCGATTTGCTGGCCGCCATGCATCAGCGGATCGAGAGCGAGCTCGAATGGAAGCCGGCTCGCGACTGGCGCGTCATCCACCTCGGCGACTATGTCGACCGTGGGCCGGACTCCAAGGACGTCGTCGATTTCCTGATCGAGGCGCGCAAACGCGATCCGCGAAACCTGATGCTTGCCGGCAATCACGATCTCGGATTTCTCGATTTTCTCGATACCCCTGACCCGGACGGGCTTTTCATGCGCTATGGCGGGGTCCAGACGGCGCTATCCTACGGTGTGCCCCTCGCGGCCGACGCCGGCTGGTTCGGCAGGATGGAGACGATGAGACGGGGGCATCAGGCTCTGCTCGAAGCAGTACCGCAACACCATATCGATTTCCTGCGTTCGCTACCCTTCTCAATCAGCTTCGGCGACTTCTTCTTCTGCCATGCCGGCATCCGGCCAGGCGTTGCCCTGGAGAACCAGAATCCGCAGGATCTGATCTGGATCCGCGACGTTTTCCACGATCACGCCGGCCTTTTCCCGAAGATCGTGGTGCACGGCCACACGCCCGTTCCCGAGGCGGAGGTCATGGCCAACCGCGTCAATGTCGATACGCTCGCCTGGCAATCAGGCATGCTGAGCGCGCTCGTTGTCGAGGACGCCGACAAACGCATTCTGACAATGACAATAAGGGAAGCTTGAGTGGCGCGCGTCGCGGAAACGACGCGAACGGTCCGGCTATTCAGCGCAGCGAAGCGGTGACGCCGTAGCCGTCGACGGCGTTGTGGTTGTTGGCGGCATCGGCCGCATAGATGCCGAGACCGCAAATCACGATGGCGGACATCATGGCAAAGGACAGAAGCGCTGCTTTCACGGACGTCATCTCTTGTTGAGCTTCCTGCATCTGTGCACGAGGCGGTTACCAATGCGTTGAAACCGAAAATACGTCTCAAAGTTTCGACGATTTCGCGCTTCTAGGCACGTTCTGTATCGGCGGTGTGTCGCACGGGCCACACAAAGGTCCGTCGCGGTTGCACCGGTGATGCAGAGCGCGCGCCTTCTAGGATGGCGGGCGTACACAAGCCAAGGACGAAACCGGTTTTCCCCAGGCGGATTCACCGCCGCGTGCCAATTATGCCACGCCCTGGTCCGCAGAGATGATGCTCAGATCGTCGCCACCCATGCGCGGGCGATGGCAAGGCCGGCAGCATCGGCATCCGGTCCGTTACGGGCCATTTCGCCCTCGAGCTTGCCGGCCCAGTCGGGGTGGCGCGCTGCAATGATCGGCGCGAAAGAGGTGCTCCAGTCCTTCACCAGCGGCCGATCGGCCTCGAAGTGGAACTGGAAGCCGTAGACGGCGCGGCCGACGCGGAACGCCTGGTTCTCGGCGACATCATTGCCGGCGAGCCGCACGGCGTTTTCAGGCAGCACGAAGGTGTCGTCGTGCCATTGGAAGATCGGGAACTTTTCCGGAAGCTCGGCCAGCACCGGATCGGCCTTGGCGTCCGGCGTCAGCGAAACGCCGCGCCAGCCGAATTCGTTGGCGCCGCCGATGCGGTTCTCGCCGCCGAAGGCGCGGGCAACCAGCTGGCTGCCGAGGCAGATGCCGAGCACCGCGCGGTTCTTGCCGGCGAAATCGCGGGTCAGTTCGAGCAGCGCCGGAAAATAGGGATATTCCTCATCGGCCAGCGCGTTCTGGCCGCCGCCGAGCACCACCATGGCGTCGTGGCCGTTCGCATCATCCGGCAGCGGATCGCCCTTGTAAGGAAGGCGGATGTCGAGATCGGCACCGGCTTCCGCAAGTGCCGCGCCGACCTGGCCGAGGCCGGTGTTGTCGTAGTTCTGGACCACCAGCACCCGCATCGCAAAACCCTGCTGACGTGAAAACGATGCGACGAGCGATATCATGGCGCCGGCATTTCAGCCAAGATGCGGGCGCGCGGAGAAAACTATGCCACTGCAAAACCGGGTCGATCCGTTCGGCGCTATCCACGCCGTGCCCGAGCGCGGCCTGTTCATGGGCAATCGCGGCATCATCCACGATCCCGAGACCAGGACGCTGTTGAAAAAACGCTGGGCGCTTCACGCCTGGATCATCTGCGTCTGCGACTTCGGCGACGTGCGGCGCGAGCCGATGGGCCGCAACCGGCGACGTGATGATCTATCGGGACCCAAGGCGGGCTGGACGGAACTGTTCTTCCTCGACGAGGTGACGGCGCTGGCGGCGGGCCATCGGCCCTGCTTCTTCTGCCGGCGCGAACGGGCCAGGGATTTTGTGGGTCGCTTCGGCGAAGCCTTCGGCATAACGGAGCCGCGCGCGCCGCAGGTCGACAAGCGGCTGCACAAGGAGCGGCTGGCCGCGGGCGGCAAGCCGCCGGTGGTGGAGGCTGACGAGCTTGCAGGCCTGCCCGACGGCACGATGGTCGAGGGTGGAGGCAATGCCTACGCCTTGCGTCGCGGCAAGGCGCTGCGCTGGTCGTTCGCAGGATATTGCGGAGCGCAGGATTTCAACGACCTCGCTCATCGGTCGCTACGGCTGCTGACGCCGCCGACCACGATCGGGGTGCTGAGGCGAGGCTACGAACCCGTCTGGCATCCTTCCGCCAAGGCTTGACGGCAACCGCCGGCTCGCCCATTCCTCGGCCATGCGCGCCAATTACAAGATGCAACGCCTGTTCGTGCCCGACGATCTCGGGCCGGAGATCGAGTTCGACGCCGGCCACCAGCAGAGCCATTATCTTCTGCATGTGCTGCGGCTTGGCGAGGGCGCCGAGATCCTGTTGTTCAACGGCCGCGACGGCGAATGGTCGGCGGCCATCGCGGCCAAATCCAAGAAGGCGGTGAAGCTGAGGGTGCTGGCGCGGCAACGGCCGCAGCCGCCGCTGCCCGATCTCGTCTATTGCTTCGCGCCGCTGAAGCAAGGCCGGCTCGACTATCTGGTGCAAAAGGCTGTCGAAATGGGCGCCGGCGTGCTGCAGCCGGTCATCACCCAGCACACGCAAGTGGCCAAACCCTCCATCGACCGCTTGCGCGCCAATGTCGTCGAGGCGGCCGAGCAGTGCGGCATACTTGCGGTGCCGCAGGTGCGGGAAGCGGAAAAGTTCGAACGCCTGCTGACCGGCTGGGACACGGAGCGGCGGCTGGTCTTCTGCGACGAGGACGCTTCGACCAACAATCCCCTGCCCGCGCTGCAAGCGGTAAGCGAAAGGAAGCTCGGCCTGCTGGTCGGGCCGGAAGGCGGATTTTCCGATGAGGAGCGCAAGCTGTTGCGCGCTCTGCCTTTCGTTACTGCCATTCCGCTCGGCCCGCGCATCCTGCGCGCCGATACGGCCGCCGTGGCCGCACTGGCGGTGATGCAGGCCACAATCGGCGATTGGTGAGGGTTTCTTCCTCCCCTCTTGTGGAGATGGGAAGAGCCGCATCGTTCAATTCCTGTTGACCTCTGGCTCAGGATTTTTCGCTTGATCGGCTACTGACATTTCGTCCATCTAGCGCCGGCGGTCTTCCGGCCGCCCTGCAGTGCCGCGCGTCGACGCGCAAAGGCCGCTGTAGTACTTTGATTTTGGCGCATATCCCGAAAATCGAGGTCGATTTCGGGATCATAGCGCCGCAGGGGCTTGATGATGGCGCGCGACACAACCGATTTCCGGCCGATCGAAGGCATGGACGAACTCGTCGCGCATCTGGCCGAGGGCAACAAGCCGCGGAACAAGTGGCGCATCGGCACCGAGCACGAGAAATTCCCGTTCTACGTCGACGGCAACGGGCCCGTGCCCTATGGCGGCGAGCGCGGCATACGCGCCATCCTCGAAGGCATGCAGTCAAAGCTCGGCTGGGACCCCATCATCGATGACGGCCGCATCATCGGCCTGGTCGAGCCGACCGGCCAGGGCGCGATTTCGCTGGAGCCCGGCGGCCAATTCGAACTCTCCGGCGCGCCGCTGGAGACGATCCACCAGACCTGCCGCGAGGGCAATGCCCACCTGGCGCAGGTGCGCGAGATCGCCGAGCCGATGGGCATCCGCTTCCTTGGCCTTGGCGGCAGCCCGAAATGGTCGCTGGCCGAGACGCCGAAAATGCCGAAGTCGCGCTACGAGATCATGACGCGCTACATGCCCAAGGTCGGCACCAAGGGCCTCGACATGATGTACCGCACCTGCACGATCCAGGTTAATCTCGACTTCGAGAGCGAGGTGGACATGCGGCGCAAGATGCAGGTGTCGCTGAAGCTGCAGCCGCTGTCGACGGCGCTGTTCGCCAATTCGCCCTTCACGGAAAGCCGGCCGAACGGCTTGCAGAGCTGGCGCGGCGACATCTGGCGCGACACCGACAACCAACGCTCGGGCCTGCTCGAATTCTGCTTCTCGCCCGATTTCGGTTTTGCCGACTATGTCGAATGGGCACTCGACGTGCCGATGTATTTCGTCATCCGCGACGGCCAGTACCACGACATGACGCACGTCACCTTCCGTCAGTTCATGGCCGGGGCCGTCCGCAATGAAATCCCGGACGGATTGCCGACGATGGGCGACTGGGCTAACCATCTGTCGACGCTCTTCCCCGACGTGCGGCTGAAGCGCTTTCTCGAGATGCGCGGCGCCGATGGCGGGCCGTGGCGGCGCATCTGCGCCCTTCCGGCCTTCTGGGTCGGGCTGCTTTATGACGAGGCAGCGCTCGATGCGGCGGAGGCGCTGACCTCGAGCTGGACCTACGGGGAAGTGCTGGCGATGCGCAACGCCGTGCCCGAACAAGGCATTTCGGCGCCGTTCCGCAACGCCACGTTGCGCGACATCGCTCGCGACGTGCTTACCATCTCGCGCATGGGGCTGAAGAACCGCGGCAAGAAGAACCGCGACGGCTATGACGAGACCTCGTTCCTCAACACGCTCGACGAGGTCGTGGCGCGCGGCACCACCAGCGCCGAGGAGATGCTGTCGGCCTACCACACACGCTGGGGCGGCTCGATCGAGCCGGTGTTCATGGAATACGCCTATTGACCCTCGGCTTTGAGGCGGCCGAGCTCCTGCAAAAGCCGCTTCAATCGGCGGTGGAAACGAATTAGGCTTCTCCGGCGGGGATTTCCGGAGGAGAGACCAATGCCTTCCTTGTTCGACATGCTGGCACAAGCCCAGAACGGCAGCGGCATGCAGGCGCTTGCCCAACAATACGGGCTCTCGATGCAGCAGACGCAATCTGCGGTGGAGGCGTTGCTGCCTGCCTTTTCGCAAGGACTGAGGCGCAACACCGCCGATCCCTATGGGCTCGGCGCCTTCATGACGGCGATGGCGAGCGGTCAGCACGCCAAGTATTTCGAGGACGCGACCCGGGCCTTCTCGCCGCAAGGCATCAATGAGGGCAACGGCATTCTGGGGCATCTGTTCGGCTCGAAGGATCTGTCGCGCGCGGTTGCCGGCCAGGCGGCGCAAGCGACCGGTATCAGCCAGCAGGTGCTGCAACAGATGCTGCCGGCCCTGGCCTCGATGATGATGGGCGGGCTGTTCAAGCAGACCACCAATCAGTTGGCCGGGGGGCAGATGCAGGCGGCCAGCGGCTTCGGCGCCGCCGGCAGCAATCCGCTGGGCGAGATCATCGAGCAGATGATGCGCCAGGGAGGCGGCCTGGGCGGCGCCCAGGCGCCGGCGCCGCAGCCGAGCCCGCCATCGCAAGACCCGATGGACAACCCGCTTGGCAAGGTGCTGCAGGACATGTTCGGCGGCGGCGCGCCACAGCCGCAAAGCCGATCCCAGCCACAACCGCAGCAGACACAGAACCCCTTTGGCGACAATCCGCTCGGCAAGGTGCTGCAGGACATGTTCGGCGGTGGCGCGCAGCCGCCGCAGGACCAGCCTCAGCCGCAGCAGACCCAGAGCCCCTATGGCGACAGTCCGCTAGGCAAGATCTTCGAGGAGATGCTGCGGCAGGGTGGCGGTGCATCAGGCGGCGAGCAGCCGGCGCCGCAGCCCCAAGCTCGGCGGCAGCCCCAGGCGCCGCAGCCGCAGGCCAATCCGAGCGGCAGGCCGACGAACCCGTTCGACGATCTGTTTGGCAAGATGTTCGAGACCGGAGCGCAGCA
Source organism: Mesorhizobium sp. BR1-1-15 (assembly GCF_020165475.1). Classification (NCBI taxonomy): domain Bacteria; kingdom Pseudomonadati; phylum Pseudomonadota; class Alphaproteobacteria; order Hyphomicrobiales; family Phyllobacteriaceae; genus Mesorhizobium; species Mesorhizobium sp. BR1-1-15. The sequence continues at coordinate 209,713 of NZ_JAIUIF010000009.1, forward strand.
GCGCGACGACTACCAGAAAGGCATGGAGTCGATTTTCGACCAGTTCAAGCGCGGCATGGATCGGCGGTAGCCGTCGCCCAGGTTTTGGCTTTTGCCTCGCGCAAAAAGAAAGCCCGGTCCTTGGGAGGACCGGGCAGCGTGCAGGCAGGCCGGCGGGGGACCGGCAGGGAGTGGGAAGCCTGCATGAACCTTGGTCGCGCTGACTGATGAAAAGGTTCAGCGGGACCGAAATTCAACCGATCAGGCCACCCTGCGGGCGATGTCCTCGATGGTTTCGACGCGATCGCTGGCGATTTCGCGCAGCATCGCCGTCGGATCGCGGCCAAACGGCACGTCGATGGCGACGTGCAGGTCGGCGCGCGTCAGGCCGATATCGGCAAGCTCGGCGTCCGACATCTCGCCGAGGCGATAGAAGGCACGGCGGTTTTTCCAGGCCTGGTAGACATTGGAGACCGCATTGATCACGCGCGTCGCAACGGCCGGACGCGTGGTGATGCGCGAGGTCTCGGTGGCGAAATCAAACGTAACCATGTCGGTCTCCTTCAGACTCGAATGGGCAAAACCAAGCGATCGGCGCTGGCGACAGCGGCCGTTCCGGCTTCGATTCACATGCCTTCATGTGGACATCAGTAATTTGCCATTGCTCGATTGATTAATCCAACGAATGTTTCTAATCTTAAGCATCAACACTAGTGATGGATCATGCCGATGAAAGCGCCGCTCGATCTCGATCAGTTGCAGACCTTCATCTCGATCGCCGACACTGGCAGTTTCACCCGGGCGGCCGAAGAGGTGCACCGCACCCAGTCGGCGGTGTCGATGCAGATGCGCCGGCTGGAGGAGCGGATCGGCAAGCCGCTGTTCGAAAAGGAAGGGCGCAGCAACAGACTGACGGAGGAAGGCGACAAGCTGCTTTCCTACGCAAGACGGCTGCTCTATCTCAACCGCGAAACGCTGGCCGCCTTCGACGACCGGCGGCTCGAAGGCACGATCCGGATCGGTACGCCGGACGACTACGCCGACCGTTTCCTGCCCGAGATCATGGCGCGCTTCACGCGTTCCAATCCACGCGTCGAACTGACCGTCGTCTGCGAACCGACGCCGGGGCTGGTCGAACACATCAAGCGCGGCAATCTCGACCTGGCGCTGGTGACGCATAACGACGTGCGCGGCCAGTCCGAGGTGGTGCGGCGCGAACCGCTGCTGTGGGTCACCTCGGCCAACCATGCCACGCACGAGCAGGAAACGCTGCCTATGGCCTTTGGCCGGCCAAACTGTATCTGGCGGCGCGCCGCCGTCGACGTGCTTGACCAGCAGAACCGCGACTATCGCATCCTGTTCACCAGCTTTTCCGCAACGGTCATCACCGCCGCGGTGTTGTCGGGCCTGGCGATCTCGGTGCTGCCGGAATGCGCGCTCAGGCCCGGCATGCGGGTGCTGGGCGAGGCCGACGGCTTCGGCGCCCTGCCCGACTGCCGCATCGGCATCATGCGCGGCCAAACCTCGCGGCCGGAGATCGTCGATGCGCTGGCCCGGCACATTTCCGAAAGCCTGGACAACATCTCGGTGCCGCTTGGCGAAGAGGCGGGAACGTTCGATTTCGCGGCACTCGCCTTCAGCAAGATGCGGCGAACCAAGCCGAACCAGATCCTGCCGGGCTGGTAAGCGATCAGACGCACCTGAACGCCGACCTGAAAACAGCCAGCTTGACGCCGGCGCGCAACCACCCCCCAATCGGCCGATGAGCGAAGCAGCATCCGAATCACGCAGCAACGCCACCGAATATACGGTGAGCGAAATATCAGGCGCCCTGAAGCGCACGGTCGAGGATGCCTTCGGAAATGTGCGGGTGCGCGGTGAAATCTCGGGTTATCGCGGGCCGCACTCCTCCGGCCATGCCTATTTCACGCTGAAGGACGACCGCGCGCGGCTCGACGCCGTGGTGTGGAAAGGCACGATGGGCCGGCTGAAATTCCGCCCCGAAGAAGGAATGGAGGTGATCGCCACCGGCAGGCTCACCACCTATCCCGGCAAATCCAACTACCAGATCGTCATCGACAATCTGGAACCGGCGGGCGCTGGAGCCTTGATGGCGCTGCTGGAGGAGCGCAAGCGCCGGCTGCAGGCCGAAGGCCTGTTCGAGGGGGGCCGCAAGCGGTTGCTGCCCTTCATGCCGCGCGTCATCGGCGTCGTCACCTCGCCGACGGGGGCCGTCATCCGCGACATCATCCACCGGATCAAGGATCGTTTTCCGCTGCATGTGCTCGTCTGGCCGGTGCGGGTGCAAGGCGAAACCGCGGGCGCCGAGGTGACCGCCGCCGTCGCCGGTTTCAACGCGCTGGCAAGGGATGGCACCATCGAGCGCCCGGACCTGCTGATCGTGGCGCGGGGCGGCGGCAGCCTCGAGGACTTGTGGGGCTTCAACGACGAGGCCCTGGCCCGTGCCGTCGCCGCCTCCGCCATTCCGGTGATCTCGGCCGTCGGCCACGAAACCGACTGGACGCTGATCGACCTCGTCGCGGATGTGAGGGCGCCGACGCCAACGGGGGCGGCCGAAATCGCCGTTCCGGTGAAGGCCGACCTCGAAGCGGCGCTCGCCAGTCTCGGCGCACGGCTCAAGGCTGCGGTTTCGCGCAATTTCGAGCGCAAGCGCCAGTCCGTGCGCGCGGCGGCGCGTGCGCTGCCCTCGCCCGATCAGTTGCTGGCGCTGCCACGTCGTCGCCTCGACGAGGCGGCGAGCCGGCTCGGGCGCGGCCTCATGGTTTCGACCGAACGCAAGCGGGGACGCTTCCTCGCCCTGAAACTGACGCCGGCAATGCTGTCGCAGCGAATCGCCGAGGCGCGGCGGACCAACGAGCGCAATCTCCTGCGGGCACAGGGCGCGTTGCGCACGCTGACGAGAGCCCGGCGCGCGGAGCTCAATCGCGCCGCCGATCAATTGCCGAAATGCGCCCGGGCGTCGCTACAGCGGCACCGGCAGCAATTGGCGGCGCTGCAGGGCCGCATCACCATAGAGCCCACGGCGCGGCGGCAGCGGACCCAAAGGGATTTCCTGACCGCGCTGACGCGGCGCAGCACGCATGCGGCATCGCTGAGGCTGGAGCGGCTGCGCAGTCGCGTCGCCCAGGCCGACCGCTTGCTGGCGACGCTGTCGCACAAGGCCGTGCTGGCACGCGGCTTCGCCCTGGTGAAGGATGCCGACGGCGCCGTCGTCAAGCGTGCGGCGGAATTGTCGGCGGGGATGGCGCTGTCCCTGGAGTTCGCCGACGGGACGGCGGATGCGGTCGCGACCAGCGGCTCGGCGCGGCCACGACCGGCCGCCAAAACCGCGATCAAGGCCAAGGAGCCCGGCAGCCAGGGCTCCCTATTCTGAACCGTGACATGACAGACAATCCGCATCATCACAAAACGCCCTCCGGCAAGCCGCGCGCGCGAAGCTTCGGCATCGGCTTCGACGGCACGCCCGGCCCGTTCAACGCGATCACCGACGTGGCTGGAGTGTCGGTCGGCTATTCCACGCTGATTTCAGGCGACGGCCCGCTCGTCGTAGGCCAGGGACCGGTGCGCACCGGCGTGACCGCGATCCTGCCCAGGCCGCGGGCCGACCTTGCCACACCGGTCTTCGCCGGCATCTTCAGCCAGAACGGCAATGGCGAACTGACCGGCTCGCATATCGTCGAGGAGACCGGCGCCTTCAACTTCCCCATCACCGTCACCAACACGCATTCCTGCGGCGTTTCGCGCGACGGTACGCTGCGCTGGATGAGCAAGGTGCTGCCAGCCGCACTCGACAGCGGCTGGGGACTGCCGGTGGCAGCTGAAACCTATGACGGCTTCCTCAACGACATCAACGGCCACCACGTGACATCAGGGCATGTTGCCGAGGCGCTCGACGGTGCCGCCAGCGGACCGATCGAGGAAGGCAGCGTCGGCGGCGGCACCGGCATGATCGCCTTCGGCTTCAAGGCCGGTTCGGGCACCGCGTCGCGCATCACCGAATGGCAAGGGCGTGCCTATACTGTCGGCGCCTTCGTGCAGGCGAATTTCGGCAAGCGGCGCAATTTCACGCTTCGAGGCCTGCGCGCCGGGCCGGAGCTCGTCGAACCCGCGATCCGCGAAGGCACGCCACGTGCCGAAAAAGGCTCGATCATCGCCGTTATTGCCACCGACGCACCGTTCCTGCCGCATCAGATGAAGCGGCTGGCCCGCCGTGTGCCGCTCGGCGTCGCCATGACCGGCGGCTTCGGCTATCACAGTTCCGGCGACATCTTCCTCGCCTTCTCTACCGCCAATCCCGACGCGGCCCTGGCGCCGCCGGGCCGGATCGCTCGCGCCGAGTTCATCCCCGACAGCGACATCGATCCGTTCTTCGATGCCGTGGTCCAGGGCGTCGAGGAAGCCGTCCTCAATGCGATGGTCGCCAACGAGGACATGACCGGCCGCGACGGCAATTTCGTGCCGGCGCTGCCGAAGGCGTGGCTGAAGGAGAAATTCGGCTGAGACAAATACGCGGACCGAATGGTCCGCGTATTCATACAGGATTGCTCCTGAATTATTCCGCAGCCTTGCTCGCGGCCTGCTGGTGCTCGTCGGCCTCGGCCGCTTCCTCGAGCCGGGAGGCGATGAGTTCCTGGATATCGCCGACTTCTTCCTGGATATCCTCCAGCGGTATGCCGACCTCGGCCGCCTTGGCAGCGCATTCCCTGGCCAGCGTCTCGGCCTGCTTCTCGATCCTGGCGTGGGACTGGCAATGGACTTTTTCGCCAATCCATCCCTGCAAGAATTCGATGGCGTGCTCACTCATATTGCTTTTCCCTGGCGGCGAAGCCGGTTGGTAATCATAAACGTCGGCATCCGGTGAAGGATGCATGTCCCCATTCCAGCCGAGTCGCCACCGGACGGCAAGCCGATGTCGTCCAAGGTCCACAGAGCCAAAGGAAATAGAGGATTGAAGAACATTTTCTGTTTCTGGGGGGCGGGTATCGTTTGGCGGGAATCCTGTCCCGCCTCGAGAGGCTGCTTCTACTTGCTTCTTACGGTTTTCAGGTCCGTTTGCATCTCAATGGCTGTCACAACAGCTGCCCGATGACGTTGCCGTTTCCAGGCACAAGCCATCGAAGCCGCCGCTATATAGTGACATCCCCATGCAATGTCGACTCTCTCCGCCGCCTTGCATGGAAGCCCCGCGAAAGCCGCATAGGTCACCGTGCCGATCAGAAGGTCTCGACCCAGGGCCTGAGCTCGAGTTCCCAGGTCCAGGCGCTGCGGTTCTGGCGATGGATGCCGAGATAGGCCTCGGCGATCGCGTCCGGCGATAGCCGTCGATCCTGCGGGTCGGGAGCCTCTCCCGGCACGGTCGAGGCAATGGCACCATCGATGACGAAATGCGCGACATGGATGTTCTTGGGGGCCAGTTCGCGAGCCATGGATTGCGCCAGTCCACGCAAGCCGAATTTGGGCATCGCGAAACCGGCCGAGCCGGCGAATCCCTTGACGCTTGCCGTCGCGCCGGTGAAGAAGATCGAGCCCGAGCCTTGCAAAAGCAGCCGGTTGGCTGCTTGCTGGCCAACCAGGAAGCCGCCATAGGCCCCCACCAGCAAGGCCTGCCTGACAGCCTCTGGATCGAGTTCGGCTATCGGGCCACGGGCGCGTCCGCTGGCATTGAAGACCACGAGCGACAGCGGGCCGGCCTTGTCAGCGACCTCGAACAGGCGCTGCACCGACGCGGCATCGGAGACATCAGTTGCCACGGCTTGGGCGCCGGTCTGCGCCAGCAACGGGTCGAGCTTCTCGACGTTGCGGGCGGCCAGCACGACACGAAAACCTTCCCTTGCGAGAAGGCGCGCAAGCGAGGCGCTCAATCCGGATCCCGCTCCGGCAATGACGGCGACATTGGATGTCATGAGCATCTCTCTTTCGCGGTGGTGACTGGATTGGACAGGGTTGCGCCTTCCCAAGTGGAACGCAAGAGAAAGCATTTCCAAGAAAATGGGGTGTCGTCGTGGCGCGCTTCCCAGGCCGCAAAAACTGTTCCCGGCAAAGAAAAATGGCCGGGCGCGAAGACGGCCCGGCCAGAAAGAAGGTCATAACCTTCAGAGGGGAACACCGTTCGGAGGAATGGGAGGAAACCTCGAACGATAATTTTATCTTGAGCCCATTTTCGCGCGCTGGCGACGAATAGAATTCTAAAATTTTGCCGCCCTACAAAAATTTCTACCTGCCGAATGGCTCAGCCTGCCCGGGTCTCGGGCTCAAACAGATCGGCATAATGACGCCGCGCAACGTCGGGATGGGAGCGCAGCCTGCTCTTCAGCACATTGGTTCCGACATCGCGAAACAGCGGATTGTCGGGATCGCTGGCCGGCCCGCGCGCCTGCGCCGCCAGTTCCTCGGGAAGCTCGAGCAGCGGTATCGTGGCATCGAGCTTGGCGCTGAAGAAGAACGGCACCGAGATGCGTTCGACGCCGGCGGGCGGCGTCACGACGCGATGCACGGTGGCTCTCAAATAGCCGTTCGAGGCGAGCTCCAGCAGCTCGCCGATGTTGACGACGAGCGTTCCGGGAATCGGATCCACGTCCACCCAGCTTCCGTCATAGTCTACCTGCAGGCCCTTGTTGTCGTCCTGGAGCAGCAGCGTCAGGAAGCCGCCATCCTTATGCGCGCCGACGCCCTGGTCGCCGCCGGTCGCTTCGCGGCCGGGGTAGCGCACGATCTTCATGCGATGATTGGGTTCGCCGCCATAGATCGGATCGAAAGCGTCCTCGGCCTGGTCGAGCGACAGCGCGAAGGCCTTGAGCAGACGAATGGCCACGGCCGTCGCCTTCGCCTGCCAGGCCAGCAGCGCCGGCTTCAGCTCCGGCAACGCCGACGGCCACTGGTTCGGCCCCTGCAGCCGCGTCCAGGCAGGAATTCCCGGGCCTTGCGCGATGGGCGGGCGCTCGACGCCGATGTCGAGCTGCTCGCGCCAGTCGGCCTTGCCCTTGGTCAGTTCGCCGCCAGCGCGGGTATAACCGCGGAACTGCGAGGAATTGACCATCTCTATCGACAGCTTGTCGGCTTCCGGCAAGGCAAAGAAACGCCGCGAAGCGGCGAGCGTCTCGCTGATGTCGGCCCATGGGATGCCGTGGCCCGCCAAATAGAAAAAACCGATATCGCGCGAGGCGGAGCGCAGATCCGCCAGAAACGTCCGGCGCTCCGATGCGCCTTGTTCGAGACGGCTCAGATCGAGCACGGGCACTATTCTGGGCATGTCAGCTCCTTTTCGGGTTCTTTCCGGGTGCTGCTTGAAAACTTCGCCCGGAAACCCGGGCCCGTGGATGTGCTGCTCCTTTTCCAGCGGCCGAAGCCGCCATCGATGCCCCAAATCTCACGGAGTTCAGTGCGCCGGGAAAGGAACGATCGGCTTTTCGATGCCGCCGGGACGAACAATTTTTCTATTTGGGCGGGCAGCCTGACGATGAGCGCGATCATTGCGCGAAACAGCGGCGTGTCATTTCAGGCACAGCGCGAAGCTGTCATTGGCCCTTGAACGGCCGCGCGGGAGGCGCGTAACATCGTGGCACTTGAATTTGAATCTGTTTCATTCGTCCGGGCTAAAGTCCGGATCGGTTTGGATAGGTCCTTGAACACGCAAGCAATCGGCAGCGCGGCGGGGCGCGGCAAATCGTTTGCCCATGTGGCGCAAGCCTCCTGGGGCAAGGGCCCTGGCACCTTGCTACGTATCATGCGCATGACGCTGCGCCACCCTTGGCAGGTCGCCATCACCATCGTCTCGACCTTCATCGCCGCGACGCTGCAGCTTTTCATTCCGCGCCTGCTGGGACACGCCATCGACCAGGCGCAGGGCGTGGTGGCTGCCGGTGCAAATACCGGGCCGAGCCGGCGCTGTGGAATACGGCGCTGACGCTGCTCGTCGTCAGCATCCTGCGCGGCCAAGGCTGAGCGCTCCTACGGTCAGTTCCGTTCGATGGGGCGAGAAGGGTTCCGGCTGTTCCGGATCACCTGGCATGAAACAGTCGGTTCCTGACGCATCAGCATCCCGATCCGCAAGGCAGTGAAACTGGGCGAGGACAAACCCACGCTTGTTGCGGCGGAGCAATCCTCTTTGTCTCGGTCCTCAAACGATCAGATCGTCAATTCTGATCGGCAAGTCGCGGATCCGCTTGCCGGTCGCGTGGTAGACAGCGCTGGCGACGGCAGCGGCGGTGCCGACATTGCCGAGTTCGCCCAGGCCCTTCACACCAGCCGGATTGACCTCATGGTCGATCTCCGGAACCAGTATGACGTCAAGGTCCCTGACATCGGCATTCACCGGGACCAGATAATCCTGCAGGTCGCGGTTCACATAGCGGGCATAGCGGGTATCGATCTCGGTCGCCTCATGCAGGGCCTGGCCAATGCCCCAGATCATGCCTCCCATCAGCTGGCTGCGCGCGGTGCGCGTGTTCATGATGCGGCCGGCCGCGAACGCCCCGACGATGCGCGGCACACGGATTTCGCGCGTGTAGCTGTTGATGTGCACCTCCACGAATTCGGCCCCGAACGCATATTTCACCGAATCCGCGTCGGACTCGCCGCCGTGGAATTCCGACTGGCCGGCATAGAGCTTCTTGAGCGCTTCGGGGGTCGAGCCCTTCGGCGCGAATTCGGCATATTCCTCGATGGCGCCTACCTGCATGGCCTTGAATATATCGGCGGTGCTTGCCGACGCCCCGCCCTTGGTGAGGATCCGTCCCCCGTGGAGGTCCAGTTCCTCATTGTGCGAGCCTGCAAGAGGGCCACCCTCCGCGACCGCTGCGGCGAACAATTTCGTGCGCACAGCATCACACGCCTTGAGCACGGCCGAACAGACGCTGGCAGTGGAAATCGAACCTCCCGATACCGGCGCCGGCGGCAAGGCACTGTCGCCCATCTCGACGGCGACCTTGCCGATGTCGACACCGAGACGTTCCGCCGCCATCTGGCCGGCAACGGTTCGCACACCTGTGCCGATTTCATGCGAGCCGCACTGCACGCGCACGTCTCCTTCGGCGGTCAGGCGCACGCGGGCCGCGCATGGCGCGGCAGCGGTCGGGTAGACTGCCGTCGCACAGCCCATGCCGACGAGCCAGTCGCCGTCGCGCATCGAGCCGACTTTCGCATCCCGTCTCGTCCAGCCGAAGGCATCAGCGGCCTGATCGTAGCATTTCATTAGCGACCGGCTGGAGAACGGCTTGCCGCCGATCGGCTCCTTCTGGGGCTCGTTGATCCGGCGAAATTCGATCGGGTCCATGCCGAGTGCGACGGCCATTTCGTCCATGGCGCTCTCGAGGGCATAGACGTAGGGCGTCTCGGGCGGCGAGCGCATATAACCGGGCGTGTTGCGATCCGCCTGCACCAGCGAGACATGCGTCAGCACCGAGCCATAAGCATACATGCGACCGGTGGCCGAAGTCCCGCCGACGACATAGGAATCGGGTCTCGAGGTCACCTCCCAGCCCTCATGGCCGAAAGCAGTGATGCGGCCGTCCTTGCCGGCGCCGATGCGGATGCGGTGCCGGGTTTCGGCCCGATAGGTCTGGGTGCCGAACGCCTGCATGCGGCTGACCACACAGCGCACCGGCCGGCCAAGCCGCCTGGCGGCCACAGCCACGATGGCCGTTCGCGCCGTCATCGGCCCCTTCGAGCCGAATGCGCCGCCTACGTTGGGGCAGACGATGCGCACATTCGCTGGGTCGAGCCTCAATTGCCGCGCCAACTCGACTTTCCAGCCGGTCACGTTCTGGGAGGGCTCGTAAACGGTGAGTTGGTCGCCTTGCCAAACAGCGGTGGTCGAGAACAGCTCTATCGGGTTGTGATGCTGGGTCGGCGTCGAATACCGCGCATCGATCTTCATCGGGGCCGATTCATAGGCGGCATCGAAATCGCCGGCCTTGACGTCCTCCTTGAACAACGGGCTTTTGCCGGCGGCGTCGATGGTCTTTGTCCCCGGCATGTCGAAACTGGCGGTCGGCTTTTCCTCGGCATAGTCCGCGCGGATCCTTTGCGCCGCCTCCTCGGCTGCTTCGAAGGTCTCGGCGACCACCAGCGCAATGATCTGACCGTCATGGAAGATCGCCTTGTCATGCAGCGGCCCGATAGAACTCGCGCCGGTATTTCCGAATTTCGGCGTCTCGACCTTGTCGAGGTCGCCATAGGTGACGATGTCGAGGACGCCGGGCACCGAGCGCGCGTCATCCAGGTAAAGCCTGGCGACCTTGCCCTTGGCGATGCTGCTCGTCGCGAGCACGGCGTGCGCAATGTTGGCGGCCGGGAGATCCGCCGCGTATTCGGCCTGGCCGGTCACTTTCAGCCGCGCATCGATACGCGGCAGCGGCTGTCCCATGTTTTCCTTCGGCTGTGGAGCGGCGACGTTCATGATCACACCTTCATGTCACGGGTTTCGAGCAGCCCCCTGATCAAGGTTCGCTTGCCGAGTTCTATCTTGAATGCGTTGTGCCGACGCGGCTGGGCCTCGGCGAACGCGGCTTCGGCGGCCTCGGCCGCCGCTGCCTCGTCGAGCACCTTGCCGCGCAGGATCTCCTCCGCCGCTCTTGCCCGCCAGGGTACGGTCGCCACGCCGCCAAGCGCGATGCGCGCCTCGTTCACGGTCTCGCCGTCGAGGTCGAGGGCGACCGCGGCCGATGCAAGGGCAAACGCATAGGATTGCCGATCGCGGATCTTGAGATAGCGCGAACGCCTGGTCCATGCGCCGGCGGGCACCTCTATGGCGGTGACGATCTCGTCGGGTGCCAGGTCGGTCTCGATGTGAGGGCTGTCCTCGGGCAGGCGATGCAGGCTGGCAAACGGATTCTTTCGCCGCCCGTTGTGGCCTTGGACATGAACCGTGGCGTCAAGCGCGATCAGGGCCTGGGCAAAGTCACCGTGATAGGTCGCGATGCAGTTCTCACTGGTCCCCAGCACGGCATGCTGGCGGTTGAACCCGTCCATCGCGGCGCAGCCCGAGCCTGGCTCGCGCTTGTTGCATGGCCATGAGGTTTCGCGGAAATATTCGCAGCGGGTGCGCTGCAGGATGTTGCCGGCAAGACTTGCCATGTTGCGCAGCTGGCCGCTTGCCGCCAGTTGCAGGCTCTCCGCGATCACCGGATACCGACGCTTGATCTCGGCATTCTCGGCCGCGTCGCCCATCCGCACAAGAGCGCCAAGGCGCAGACCCTCACCATCGGTCTCGATCCGCCGCAATGCCGGTTCGGAGAGACCGTTCAAATCGAGCAAGCGTTCCGGCCGGGCGACGCCGAGTTTCATATAGTCGGCGAGATTGGTGCCACCGGCAATGAACTGCGCGGGGGCTTGCGTCGGCGGATGCCTGGTGGCCGAGCGCGAGGCGAGGGCGACCGCCGCGGAGAGGCTGGCGGGCCTCTCATAGACGAAAGGATGCATCTCAGGCCCTCCTGATCTGGTCGCGGGCCTGGACGATTGCCGCGACGATGTTCGGGTATGCCGCGCATCGGCAAAGGTTGCCGCTCATATATTCGCGAATGTCGTCCTCTGAACCGGCATGTCCTTCGTGGACGCAGCCGATCGCGGACATGATCTGGCCGGGCGTGCAATAGCCGCACTGGAACGCATCGTGATCGATGAAGGCCTGCTGCATCGGATGCAGGCCGCCATCCGTCGACGCCAACCCTTCGACGGTGGTTACCGCCTTGCCCTCGTTCATCACCGCGAAGCTGAGGCAGGAGAGCACGCGATGGCCATCGACCAGCACCGTACAGGCACCGCATTGGCCATGATCGCAACCTTTCTTCGTGCCCGTCAGGCCGACATGGTCGCGCAAGGCGTCGAGCAGGCTGGTTCGGCTGTCGAGCGCCAGATTGTATGGCTGCTTGTTGATGGTCAGTGTTGTCATGACAGGCTCGTTTGGCTTGGCGGCAACAGCCGGAGGCTCCTCGGACCTGGCTGTCGAGGCCAGAAGCGGAGTCACCGCAGCCGCGGAGACGGTCGCGGTCATAAAGCTTCGTCTGCTGAGACTGGAGGAGTTTGGGGGAACATGCTCGGACATCGCTGGCTCCGTCGCTCGCTATGTCGCGACCAAACCCCTCATCGGGGCCATTGTTCCGGGCCATCCGCGATAAAACGCACAAGGAAGACGGCTCGCAAGGCAAGCCGCCCGATTTGGATGCAAGGATATGACGGGTCCGTTCGAGACCGTGCCCGTCCTCCCCTGGCGAATTTGCAGGCGCGCGGCCGATCCCCTAACAAGGCGCGCGGGCCCTCACTGCTGGCGGGCAATTCCGAGAATATCAAGCGCCTGCGCGGCAGAGGCAATCGGGCGCCCCGTGCGGCCAGCGGCTTCGACGATTGCCGCGACCCGTTCGGCATTGTCGCGGGCGAGGCTGCCATCGGCGTGCCAGAGAGAGTTCTCGAAGCCGACCCGCACGTGCCCTCCCGCCGCGATCGCCGCCGTCAGCGCCAAGGTCTCGCCCCGTCCGAAGGCGCAGACCGACCATACGGCGCCTTCAAGACCATGCGCATCGAGCCCTTCAAGGAAGACATCGAGGTCTTCGGGCCGGCTTTCCTGATCGGCGGCATAGCGTCCAAGGACGAACAGCAGCCGGGGGCTTGTGGGCTCCGCCAGAATGCCTCGCCGCCGCAGATCGATGAAACGGTCGAGATCGGCCCGATCATAGAGAATGTGCTGGACCGCGATGCCTTCCCGACCGGCCCACGCGAAGAAGCGGGCCGGCTCCGCCTCGCCATCGCTGATTATCTCACGCAAGCCGATCGAGACGGAAACCGGATGAAGCGCCCGAACAAGGTCCATCTGTTCGCGTGGCGAATAGAGCCCGATCGCTTCAGTCGTGATCTGGATCGCCATGACGCCCTGCGTCCGCTCCCGGATCGCCGCGATGGCATCCCGGTAAAGCGCGGCGTCAAGCGTGTGCCGGCCTGAAGCATCGCGGACATGCACATGGATGGCGGCGGCGCCGGCAGCGAGACACTGCCTCGCCGTTTCGGCAAGTTCGTCGGCGGTCATCGGCAGAGCCGGATGATCGGCCTTCGTTCTGCGCGCCCCGTTCGGCGCAACCATGATCAGCAACGGCTTCAATTTCATCTCCGGGCCCAATTGGCTCTCCCGCAACGTGGTTTTCCATGCTTCATTTCACCGACTCGCACAGGTAGGACAGCATGAACGCCACCGCCCAAGGGATTTCCGCCTTCGCCACCGCCGCCGAACTCAGCCGCGCGCTCGCCGATGGCAACACATCCTCGACCGAGATCGTCCGGCGCGCGCTGGATCGTGTCGACGTTCATGACAATTCGCTGCATGCGTTCGTCCGGCTGTTTCCTGGGGCTGCGCTCCAGGCCGCCGGCGAAGCCGACGAGCGTCGCAGTCGCGGCGTCTCGAAAGGGCCGCTGGACGGTATCCCTTTCGCGGCCAAGGACCTGCTTGACGTCGAAGGCTATCCGACCCTGGCAGGCTCGAAAGCGCTTGCGGGCGAACTCGCAACCGCCACGGCAACGGCAATCGAACGCCTTGTCGCGGCCGGGATGATCCTGCTGGGCAAGGTGCACACCGTGGAATTTGCTTTTGGCAGTTGGGGGACCAACCCGGTCGCCGGCACGCCCCTGAACCCGCGTGACAGCGCCATCCCGCGCGCGCCGGGCGGATCGTCGAGCGGTTCGGGCGTGGCCGTCGCCGCCGGACTGGTGCCGGTCGCGCTCGGCACCGACACTACGGGCTCCATCCGCAATCCGTCCGCCATGTGCGGAATCGTGGGCCTGAAGACGTCCTTCGGCCTTATCGGGCGCGGCGGCTTGCTGCCGCTTGCCATGTCCTTCGACAGCATCGGTCCCATGACCCGGTCGGTGGAGGATGCAGCCCTTCTGCTGGCCGCGCTCGAGGGTCCCGATCCCGGCGATCCGGCCACCTTTGGCGTGGCGCCGACCTCGCCGCTCGACGGGCTCGAGCGGAGCATATCGGGCCTTCGCCTGCGCATCCCCTCGGCCGTGGACCTTGCCGGCGTAGACCCCGGCATCCTGGACCGCTTCGACTCCACCGTCGCTGAACTGGAGGCGCTCGGTGCCAATGTCGATCGGATGCCGATGCCGCAATCTTACGACACCTACAAGGCCCTGGCCGGCGACATCATGGCCGTCGAAGCCTGGCATCATCTCGGCCGTTACGTGGAACCCGCGGACAGCGGCGTCGGCACGGCGATCCGCATGCGGGTTCTCAAGGGCAGGGAAATCGGCCTCGCCGCTTATCACGAGTTGATTGCAAGGCGCCGAGCCGCGCAGATCGAGTTTCATCGCGATCTCGAAGGCGCCGATGCGTTCCTGACGCCAACGGCGCCGATTACCGCGCCGCCATTGGCCGACATCGATGAGACAACGACGCCGCTTGGGACGTTTACCCGCATGGTGAACCTCCTCGACATGGCAGCGCTCAGCGTCCCCATCGGTCTCGTCAATGGTCTGCCCGCAGGATTGCAGATCGCGGTTCGCCGCTTCCAGGATCCGCTGGCGCTGAGGATCGGGCGGGCGCTCGAGATTCGGCGCGGCGGCCTGTTCGAACAGCCGCCGGGCTACGCCACGCCGTAAGCTGCCCGTTCATTCACCGCTCGCATACAGCCAACGTGCGACAAGAGCGTCGGTGTCGGCACCGAAATCCGCGCGCGCGCCTTCGGAAAAAACCGTGCCGTTCTTGACCACATAGACGTAGTCGGTGATGGCAAGCGCGGCGCGAATATCCTGGTCGACCAGCAGCACGGCCTTGCCGAGTTCGCGGGCAAGATCGCGGACGATGTCGTAGATCGTCTCGCTGGTCTGCGGATCGACGCCGGCGGTCGGTTCGTCGATCAGGTAGACCGACGGATCGGCCATCAGGCTGCGTGCGATCTCGACCTGTCGCTGCTGGCCTCCCGAGAGCTGGGCGGCAGGCTGCGTGCGTTTCTCCCGAACGACGGGAAACCGCTCATAGACATGTTCCAGTTTCTCGGTCAGCACCGTCTTCTTCGGCCTGGCATGCCAGAGACCGAGTTTCAGGTTCGATTCGACCGAGAGATGAGGAAAGAGGCTCGGCCGCTGCGGCAGGTAGGCCAGGCCAAGGCCCAGCATCCGGAAGGGCGGGTTTCCGGTGATGTCCACGTCTCGCAGAAGCACCCGGCCGGCACTCGGTTTCAGGAAGCCGAACAACGCCTTGAGAAGCGTCGATTTGCCCGTGCCGTTCGGCCCGACCACACAGGAAATGCTGCCAGACCAGGCTCTGACCGAAACGTCGCGCAATATGTCGATGTCGCGCGTATAGCCGGCGACAAGGTTCTCGCAGGCGATCAGCGGCGGGGTCGATGGCAGGGAAGCGGTTTCCATCATCGTGCTTCCCGATGCGTTGCGCGGGATCCCGTATAGGCGTGCACGACCTCGGGATTGCGCAGCACCTCGGCGACCGCGCCGTCGGCGATCTTGCGCCCCTGCGCCATCACCATGACGCGCGTTACGACCGACTGGATAGCCTCGAGGTTGTGATCGACAACGACGATGGTGTGACCGTCGCGATTGAGGCTCCTTATGTGCTCGATGATCTCCTCCAGCAGGCGCGGGTGGACGCCGGCGAAGGGCTCGTCCAGAAGCAGCAATCTCGGTTTGAGCATCAACGCCCGGCCGAGTTCCAGCAGCTTCTGCTGGCCGCCGGAAAGCGCTCTTGCATAACTGTCGGCGAGATGGTCGAGCCTCAGGAAAGCAAGAACCCCACGGGCGCGGTCCTCTGCCGCGGCGCGCCGTTCCGCCGGATCGGAAAGCGCCGGCACGATCAGGTTTTCCAGGACGGTCATGCGGCGGAACAGGCGGGGAACCTGAAAAGTACGGGCAACACCGCGGCGCGCGAAAAGATTGGCCGGCGAGCGCGCCATATCGGTGCCCTCGACGAGGATGGCACCGCCGTCGGGTTTGAGCGCGCCCGTCACCATGTTGATGGTGGTTGTCTTTCCCGAGCCGTTGGGACCGATCAACCCGACAATTTCGCCGCGGGCCAAGGCAAAGGATAAGCCTTCGACGGCATGGATGCCGCCGAAATGCTTGGCAAGACCACTGACCGAGAAAAAAGCGGTGTCCTTCTCAACCGGCATGGGGTTCCTCGGTGGTAGCAGTTGGAACAGGCGCTTGTTCCCGTGGCCGCGCGCGGAAGCGCGCCCAGTTTTCGACCATCGGATACAGGCCGTTCTGCGCGAAGCGTTGCACCAGGATAAGCGCCAGACCCATCAGCACGAAACGCCATTCGCCGTAGGACCGCAGCGTCTCGGAAAGCAGGAAGACGACGACTGCACCGACCACGGCGCCGGGCAGGCTTTCGATGCCGCCGATCACCGCCATCGCGATAACCAGACCCATCTCCGGCAGGATAGCCATGTTGGGCGTCAGGATGCCGATGAAATGGCCGTAATAAATGCCGGCTATCGCCGCGATCACGCTGGTTACCACGAAGACGAGGATCTTGTAGCGCGTGGTATCCACGCCGCTGGCGCGCGCGGCGCCCTCGTCTTCCCGGATGGCACGCAGAAAAAGACCGACGCGGGTCGCCAACAAGGCATTCATTCCCAATACCGCCAGGACGACGAGCGCAAGACCGAAATAGTAATAAGGCAGGTCCGATCGACCGGAAAAGAGGCCGGGCACCGGCAAGCCCAGCATGCCGCGTGTGATGTCCTCCTCCGCGACCAGCACGAGGCGGAAGATTTCCGAAATGGCAAGCGTGAAGAGGGCCAGATAAGGCCCGGAAAGCCTCAGGACGAGCGCGCCGATCAGGGCGCCGGCCACGACGGCAAGAGCGATGGCGGCAAGAATGGCAAGCGGCAGCGGCATGCCGATCTGGCCAACGAACAAGGCCGAGGCATATCCGCCCAGCGCGGCAAAAGCCACATGGGCGAAGGAGAACTGACCGGCGAAACCGGCAAGCAGCGCCCAGCTCGCGGCAAGCAGCGCATAGTACCAGGCGATGGCGCCGACGTGGGTCCAGTATGGTCCGACGCCGAGCGGCACCAGCAACGCCACCACGAGCAGAATCGCCTGAGCCGATTGCGAGAATGTTGGACGGATCATTGCCGTGCCCCTATTCCAGCCGCAGATGCGAGCGGCCGAACAGGCCGGTCGGCCGGAAGAGCAACGCAATGACGAGCAGCAGCGCTCCGAACGCCTGCGTATAGGCAAGCGCGCGATTGGGATCCGGCAGATAGCCGACACCCAGCCCTTGCACCAGGCCGAGCAGGATGCCGCCGGTAATGCTTCCGCCGACGGAACCCATGCCGCCGAGCACGATGATGATGAAGGCCTGCACGGCCGGCAACTCACCCATCGACGGCGACAGGGCGAAGATCGGCGCGATCAACGCCCCTGCCCCGCCGGCAAGCGCCGAGCCGATGCCGAAAGCGATGGTGTACATGCGGCGTGGATCGATACCGATGACCGCGGCGGACTCGCGGCTCTGGCTCACCGCATCGAGTGCCTGGCCAAGCGAGGTGCGCTTCAGGAAAAGCGTCAGACCGACAAGCAGGACGACGGCAGCGACCGCAGCGATCAGCCGGTCGTAAGGCAGGATCAACGGACCGAGGATCAGCGCTCCTGTCATGAAGGACGGCGGCGCCTTGGCGAAGGGACCGAAGACGACAAGGCCGAGATTGGTGATCAGAATGGTGAGGCCGAAGGTGACGATAATGGCGTATTCGTCCTTGCGCTCGACCTTGTCGGTATACATCGGCGCTATGACGAGCCTCTCGAAGAGCACGCCGAAGATGAACAGGGCCACCATCGCGCCGGCGACACCGACAAGCGGCGGCGCATGGAACCAGGCGATGATGTAGTAGGACGCATAGCCGCCCAGCATATAGAGCGATCCATGGCCGAAATTGACGACCTTCAACACCGAGAAGACCAAAGTGAGCCCCGCCGCCGTCAGCGCGAAAATGAGGCCGATGACCAGGCCGTTGACGGCCAGGAGGAGGAAATAGCTCATGGGTTCACATCACCTCGTTGTCGGCCGCCTGTCCAGTGAAGCGGCCGCCGGCGGCTATGGAGCCGCCGGCGTGCCGTTCATTTGCCGGGCATGACCTTGTCGGTGGTGGCCCACTTCTTCGGATAGACGATCGCAGCATCCTCCGGCGCCTGGTTCACGGCCGTGTATTGGATGATCGTGAACGGCACGTCGACGAACTGATGGAAAGCCCAGTCGGGAGATTTGGTGGTCGGGAAGGTGTAGGTGGCGTTCACCCCTTCATATTTGATCTCTTCCAGTGCCTTCACGATCGCCGCGCGGTCAGCCGAGCCTGCCTTCTTGATCGCTTCGACGACGACACCGAACGTGTCATAGGCCTCCATGGCCACGCCGGTCGGTGCCCTATTGTAGCGTTCGGTGAACGCCTTCACGAATGCTTTGGCCTTGTCGTTCCATTGCGACTTGGGCTGCGCGACGTTGACGATGAGAAGATTGTTGGCGCATTCGCCGTCGACTTCCCACACTTCCTTCTGCAGCAGACCCGAGGAGCCGATGAGGGCCGTTTCGGCAGTCGGTGCGAGGCCGAGCTGGCAGGCCTGCTTGACCAGCTGATACTGTGCCTGTCCGGCGATCACCATCTGGATCGCATCAGGCTTCGGGCTCTGGTTCATCAGGCGCAGCAGCGCGGGCGTGAAATCCTGCTGGTTCAGATCGATCGTTGCCAGCGTATAGGGGACGTTCTTGGCCTTCAGCTCATCGGCGATGACCTTGGCCCCGCCCTGGCCGAAGTCCGTGTTTTCGGCGATGATGGCGATGTTCTTGAAACCTTGCTCGACCGTCCAGTCGGCTGCCTTAACGTAAACGAGCGAGTTGGCCGGAGCGAGACGATAGACTTCCGGATACTGCTTGGCCGTGATGGCATCCGCCCATACGTCTGTACCGACCCAGGCGACGCCGTATTTGTGCGCCTCCTCGATTTCGGCGAGGGCGACCGAGGAATGGAATTCGCCGAAGATTGCGGCGACGTTGTCCTTGGTGATGAGCCGAACCGCCGCCGCGCTGCCGTCGGCCGGCTGCCCTTTGGTGTCCTCGTAGCTCACCTTCAGCTGACGGCCGAGCACGCCGCCGGCCTTGTTGACCTCGTCAACTCCGAGCTGCACCGCCCATTGCATTTCCTGGCCGCCGGAATAGTTGCCGGGCGGCGACAGCGGCCCCACCCAGCCTAGCGCGATTGGATCCTCGGCCAGAGCCGGTGCGGCTGCGAACGGCAAGGAAGCCAGCGCGAGTGCCGCCAGCGCTCCCAAATGACTGGATATGGTCTGTTTCATGCGAATTTCCCCTGTTCTTGTTTTCTGATTGAATGAAACACTACGCTCATTTCTGGCAGATTGAAATATTCATTGCAGCTCGTCAACGGCCGGCGTAAATTCGCGCCATGTTGGAACCCGCCTTCCGCTCGCGCCTGCTCGAGAGTTTCGAGACGATGCCGCGCCAGCTTCGCGCGGCGGCGCAATGGGTGCTCGACAATCCGCGTGACGTTGCCCTCCTGTCGATGCGCGTCCAGGCGCAGCGCGCCGGGGTGACCCCGGCATCGATGACGCGGCTTGCCCAGCGCATGGGCTTCGACGGCTACGATAGCCTGCGCGACCTCTACGCCGAGCAACTTCGCCGCGGCGAGAAGGAGTTCTTGGGCAAGGCCGAAGCATTGATGGCGCGGCGGAAGCGCGGAGGAGACGGCGCGCTGGCCTTCGAGCTGGCCGAAACGCTCGAGCGCCATATGGCGAAGCTTTGCGATCCGGCGACGCTGGAGGCGGTGACCCGGGCAGCCTCGGTGCTGGCAGGCGCCAAGCGCATCTATGCGCTGGGCTATCGGTCGAGCTACCCCGTCGCCTGCCATTTCGCCTACGTCTATGGCCTCGCCGGCGGCGCGGTGCGTCTGCTTGACGGCGTCGGCGGAACCGGACCTGATCCTTTGTGGGAAGCGGGAGCGGGCGACGTGCTTTTGGCGATCAGCGTCAAGCCCTATACGCGCGCCGCCGTCGAACTCGTCGATTATGCACGCAGCCGCGCGCTCGAAATCGTGGCGATTACCGACAGCGTGGTCTCGCCGCTCGTCAACCGGGCGGGCGCCGTCATCATCGTGCCAACCGAGAGCCCGTCCTTTTTCCACACCATGGCGCCGGCCTTTGCCATCGCCGAAACGCTGGCCGCGATCCTGGCGGCCGCCGCCGGCGATCGCGCGCTGGCCGCCATGCGCGACGTCGAACGTCAGTTCGACACCCTTTCCACCCATATCTACGAAACCAGGCAACGGTCATGACACATATCCTCCATCGCCAGATCCACCACGACTATCCCGTTGCCGTCGGCGGCGATGGCGTCACCGTCATCGACAGCAAGGGACGCCGCTATATCGACGCCTCCGGCGGCGCGGCCGTCTCATGCCTTGGCCATCAGCATCCGGCTGTTCTTGCCGCGATGCATGCCGAACTCGACCGGCTCGCCTATGCGCATAGCAGCTTCTTCACCACCCGGCCGGCGGAGGAACTGGCGGACGAACTTGCCGCTCACGCGCCGGGCGATCTTCATCACGTCTATTTCGTCTCCGGCGGATCGGAAGGCATCGAGACCGCCCTGAAGATGGCGCGGCAATATTTCGTCGAGCGCGGCGAGCCGCAGCGCCGCCGCTTCGTGGCCCGTCAGCAGAGCTATCATGGCAATACGCTGGGCGCGCTTTCGGTGGGAGGCAACGCCTGGCGCAAGGCGCCGTTCGAGCCCATGCTGATCGAAAACCATCATATCGAACCATGCTATGCCTATCGGCATCAGCGGCCGGATGAAGGCAGCGAGGCCTACGGGCTGCGCGCCGCCGATGCGCTTGAGACGAAGCTGCAGGAACTCGGGCCGGAAACGGTCATTGCTTTTGTCGCAGAGACCGTGGTTGGAGCGACTCTCGGCGCCGTGCCACCCGCACCCGCTTATTTCAGGCGCATCCGCGAGATTTGCGATCGCCACGGCGTGCTGCTCATCCTCGACGAAGTCATGTGCGGCATGGGTCGCACCGGAACACTGCATGCCTGCGAGCAGGAGGGCGTCGCTCCCGACATCATGGTGGTCGCCAAAGGACTCGGCGGCGGCTACGCCCCGCTCGGCGCGGTGCTGGCGTCCGAGCGGATATTCGATGCCTTTTCGCAAGGCAGCGACTTCCAGCACGGTCACACCTATATCGGCCATCCGCTCGCCTGTGCGGCCGGCCTCGCCGTGCAGCGGGTCATCGAGCGTGATGGTCTGATTGCCAATGTCGCGGCGCGAGGCGCCACGCTCGAACGACGGCTGCGTGAGCGCTTCGGCAACCATCACCATGTCGGGGACATTCGCGGGCGCGGCCTTTTCCAGGGCATCGAACTTGTCGCGGATCGCTCGGCCAAGGCCCCGTTCGATCCGCGCCTGAAGGTCCATGCCCGGATAAAATCGGAAGCGATGCAGCGGGGGTTGATGGTTTATCCGATGGGCGGCACCGTCGATGGGCGGGCTGGCGATCACGTCCTGCTTGCACCGCCATTCATCGTCGACGACGGCACGGTCGATATTATCGTCGACCGTTTGGGCGACGCCGTCGATGCCGCGATCGGCAGCATTGCGATCTAGCACACGAGACGCTCACCGACCGGGACTATAGTCCGATCGGCATCAGCCCCGACCTGGCCTCACAGTGCCGCGCCAGACCATCGGCGCGTGGCAGGTCAGGCGACTGCCGGCGCCTGCTTCCTCGCGCGAACCGGCGGCCAGTCGCACGGCGTGCGTGGCAATCTCCTCAATCGGCGGCGCAAAGGTCGTCAGCCGGTAGGAAGCCCAGTCAGCCTGCTCGATGTCGTCGAAGCCGGCGACGCAGAGATCGCGCGGGACGTCGACGCCGAACTCGTGGCGCGCCGCGTCCAGAAAACCGCAGGCGATCAGGTCGGTCACGCAGAACGCCGCATCCGGTCGCTGCCGGCCCGACAGCAGGCGCCTTGCGCCTTCTGCCCCAGTCGCATAACCCGTGCGGCCCTCGCGCCACTGGATCACCTCCAGCCGTTCCTTCCGCGCCGCGGCAAGAAACGCCGTCTCGCGCGCCACCAGACTGGGCGTGCCGGCTGCCGACGTCACCAGGGCAGGCCTGGTGCAACCGGCACGAAGAAAGGCGTGAAGTGCCGCCTCGGCGGCGGCGGCGTTGTCCACGCCGATGTTATGCGGCCCGTCGAACTGGTCGTCGCGATTGATCAGGATCAGGCGCTGCCCGTTCTCGAGGCAGGTTCGGATCAGCTCCTGCGGCGGCGTGCCGGACAGCACGATCGTCGCATCGGCACGGTAGTTCAGCGTGTTGCGCAGCGCCTGGTCGACATGGTGGCTGGGGCCCGACGTGTTGAAAACCATGGCCACTTTGCCGGCATCCCTCAGATGCTGTGTCAGCGCCCGCAGGATACGGGCTTGGTAGGGCGTGTCGCCATCGGCGACGACAAGGCAGACGATGCCCGTCGATGCCCGCATCAGACCGCGCGCCAGGTGGTTGACGTGATAGCCGAGCTGCTCGGCCGCCAGCAGCACCCGCTCCCGGGTTTCTTCCGAAACGCTGGCGCCGGGCGTGAACGTGCGTGACACGGCCGAGCGCGAAACGCCGGCAAGGTCCGCGACTTGCTGGGCACTGGAAAAGCCATTACGGCCTCTTGGCGTCGTCATGCACACTCCCACTGCCGTTTACCGATTCCTTGCACGCACGTGCAGCATAGCGCAAGCCGGTCACAGGTGTCACCGCCGCCCTTGACACACATGCGTAAATGAAACAGCTTTGCACAGCCGTGCATGAAGCCGGCGCCGGAGGCTACCTTGCCCATTTCTTCGCAGACCGCATCGGAGCTGCCATTGCCTGGACGGACAGCGTGAACAGCATGGCGGTGCAGCCGAAAGCCAGCCGGATGTCCGAAGCCGAACTCGACAGGCGCGCCGATGTTTGCCGGCAACTGCTCTTGTCGTCGGGAAACATGGCGATGCAGGGCTACAGCCAAATCGACGCAGCGCAGCCTGTGGAGATGAAGGGGCCGCAGGATTTCCTGACCGAGACCGACGGCAAGGTCGAGCATCACATCCGTACGACGTTGGCCGCGGCCTTTCCCGAGGACGGGTTTTTGGGCGAGGAAACCGGCGGCAGCGGCGGCTCTGATCGCATGTGGGTCGTCGACCCGATCGACGGTACGGCGAATTTCATGCGCGGCATTCCGCATTTCTGCGTTTCGATCGTCTTCGTTCAGAACGGCCGCAGCGAGATCGGCGGGATCGCCAATCCGGCGATCGGGGAGGTCTATTTTGCCCGCCGCGGGCACGGTGCGACGCGCAACGGCGCGGCGATCCATGTTTCGCGCACCCAGGCCTTCGACCGCGCCTCCGTGGAGTTCGGCTGGTCGCCGCGGATTCCCAACCGCGACTATCTGGACAAGGTGGCCCTGGTCTGGTCGCTGGGCGCCAATGTGCGCCGCTCCGGTTCGGGGGCGCTGGGCCTTGCCTATGTGGCCGACGGCCGCTCGGATGCCTATGCCGAGCTTCATATCAATGCATGGGACTGCCTGGCCGGATTGCTGCTGGTCGAGGAAGCCGGCGGGCGCGTCAACCGCTTTCTCGACGGCGACGGCATGGCGAAGGGCAATCCGGTGCTTGCTGCGGCGCCGGGTGTGGCGGCGAGATTGTCCCAGGTGATCGGAGTGCCGCTCGACGACGAATAACCAATTCCAGAGAGCATGAAAGGGAGGAATATCGATGAAAGGTCCATTTGATCGCAGACAAGGCAGGACGTGGCTTGGCCTTGCGGTGCTGGCCATTTTCGGTCTGGCCGGCGGCACCCATGCGGCGGATCGCAACCTCGTGATGTATTGCGGCGTCGACGAAGCCTGGTGCCGGGCCATGGCCACGACCTACCAGAAGGAAACCGGCGTCAGCGTCGACATGACCCGCATGAGCGCCGGCGAGATCTATGCGCGCCTGCGGGCCGAGAAGGACAATCCGCAAGCCGATATCTGGTGGGGCGGCACCGGCGACCCGCATCTTCAGGCGGCGGAAGAAGGTCTCACCCAGGAATACAAGTCGCCGCAGCTGACGAACCTGCGCGACTGGGCTTTGAGGCAGGCTGAACGCGCCAAGAACCGCACCGTCGGCATCTATCTCGGCGCGCTTGGCTACGGCTACAACGAGGAAGACCTGAAACAGCGCGGCCTGACGGCGCCGGCCTGCTGGGCGGATCTGGTCAAGCCCGATTTCCAGGGCGAGATCGAGATGGCCGACCCCAATTCCTCGGGTACTGCCTGGACGATGCTGGCGACAATCGTGCAGCTGATGGGCGAGGACAAGGCTTTCGACTATCTCAAGCAGCTCAACAAGAACATCGCCGAATACACCAAGGCGGGCGCCGCACCTGCGCTCGCCGTGGGCAAGGGCGAGACGCTGGTCGGCATTTCCTTCCAGCACGACGTCATCAACGCCGCCAAGCAGAATCCGGCCGTCAAGGTGGTCTCGCCCTGTGAAGGCACCGGCTTCGAGATCGGGTCGATGAGCATTGTTGCCGGGGCCAAGCATATCGACGAGGCGCGGAAATTCTACGACTGGGCGCTGACGCCAGACGCGCAGAAACTTGCGGCTCCGAACGGCAGCTACCAGATCCCGTCGAACACCGGCACCCCGGTGCCGCCCGAGGCGCCGGACCTCAGCAAGATCAAGCTGATCGACTATGACTTCGCCAAATATGGATCGTCAGCGGAGCGCAAGCGGCTGTTGAAGAAATTCACCGATGAGGTCCGCAACGGCGGCTGATCTGGTCCGTACGGCCGATCCGCCGGCTGCCTGCGGGGCAGCGGGCGCAACCCCGACCATACCAAAGGAAGATGTCGAATGGCACGGGCTTCGCCCTATCCCATGGCCAATGACCTCCCGGGGCGCAGTGCCGCCGGATGGCTGGCGCTGGCATGGGCGAGCTTCATTGTGCTGCCATGGTACCAAGTCGAAGGCGGCTTGCTTTCCTTTGACTGGCTGGCGCGTCCGGCGGAGGCGGCACCAGCGATCCTGCTGTCGCTGAACGGCCGGCTCTGGCTGCTCCCCTTGGTCCTGCCACTTCTCCTGGCAAGCTGGCTCGTCGCGCGCCGGAACCTCCCCGGCCTGGCGGCGGCGGGCGCTGCCGGTCTCGCCTGGCTGGCGGTCGAGGGTTTTTCCATCATCCATTCGGGTTGGGGATTTGCCTGGCTTGGGCATCTCGCCAGTACGCCGGGGCCGGTGCAGCCGGGTCTCGGCTGGGGTGCCGTGCTGTACGCGGTGGCGATGCTGATGTTCATCGCCGAGGCGCTGGCCGCGCGTGGCTGGTGCAAGGGCGACCGTTTTGTCGTCGGCTCGCTGCTGATCGTGATCGCTTCGCTGATCCTGTTCGTGGCTTATCCGCTGTTGTCGATCCTCGCTTCCGCCATCGAGGACAATGACGGCAATGTCGTGCCGGCTCTGTTTGCCGAAAAGCTGTTCAGTGCCAACATCTGGAGCCTGCGCTGCCTCTACGGCGACGGTTCCTGCGGGGTGGCGTGGAATACGGTGGCGATCGCGGTGATGGTGGGATTCTTCTGCACGGCGCTAGGCCTGGCGCTGGCGCTGATTGCGTTGCGCACCAGGCTGCCTGCCAAATGGCTGCTGCGCGGCCTCTCCATCCTGCCGATCATCACGCCGCCTTTCGTCATCGGCCTGGCGCTGATCCTGTTGTTCGGCCGGGCCGGCATCGTCACCAATCTTTTGTCAGAACATCTCGGTATTCCGCGCAGCCGCTGGATCTACGGCATGGCCGGCATCACCATCGCGCAAGTGCTGGCTTTCACGCCGATCGCCTTCCTGGTCCTGGCCGGCGTGCTGCAGGGCGTCAGCCCGAGCATGGAGGAGGCCTCGCAGACCTTGCGCGCCAGCCGTTGGCGCACTTTCAGCACAATCACTTGGCCGCTGATCCGCCCGGGGCTGGCCAGCGCCTTCCTGATCTCGTTCATCGAGAGCATGGCCGACTTTGCCAACCCGCTGGTGCTGGGCGGCAACTTCAACGTGCTGTCGACGGACATCTTCTTTGCGGTGGTGGGCGCTGCGCATGATCAAGGCCGTGCGGCGGTGCTGGCGATCGTGCTTCTGGGATTCACGCTCGCCGCCTTCGTCATCCAGCGCCGCTGGATCGGCAGCCGCAGCTACGTCACCGTCGCCGGCAAGGGCGATGGCGGTGTGC
Organism: Mesorhizobium sp. BR1-1-15; assembly: GCF_020165475.1. Taxonomy (NCBI): domain Bacteria; kingdom Pseudomonadati; phylum Pseudomonadota; class Alphaproteobacteria; order Hyphomicrobiales; family Phyllobacteriaceae; genus Mesorhizobium; species Mesorhizobium sp. BR1-1-15. The sequence goes on from NZ_JAIUIF010000009.1 coordinate 235,941, forward strand.
CGGCCACGCTGCCCAAGGGCTTGCGCATCGGCTGCTACGCCGCCGTCGTTCCCTGGTTGCTTCTGACCGTCGTGGTCTATGGCATCATCCTGGGCGGCGGCTTCGTGCAATCGATCGGCCGCGACAACACGCCGACGCTCGAATATTTCCTCACCGCTTTCTCCGTCGAGAAAGGCGTCAATGGCTGGTTCCTGAGCGGGTCGGCCTGGCCGTCGCTGCTGATGACCATCGGCCTTGCGCTGGTGGCGATGCCGTTCACCGCCGCGCTCGGCATCCTGACCGCCTATCTGCTCGACCGGCAGCATTTCGCCGGGCGCACGATGTTCGAATTCCTCGCCATGATGAGCTTTGCCATTCCCGGCACGGTCGTCGGCGTCAGCTATATCCTCGCCTTCAACGTGCCGCCGGTGCAACTGACCGGCACCGGACTGATCATCGTCATCTCGTTCATCTTCCGCAACATGCCGGTGGCGATCCGCGCCGGCCTCGCCAATCTGGGGCAGATAGACAAGAGCCTGGACGAGGCATCGCTGACACTGGGCGCGCGTTCCTTCGCCACCTTGCGGCGGGTGATCCTGCCGATCCTGAAGCCGGCGATCGTGACCGCGATGATCTACAGTTTCGTGCGTGCGGTGACCGCCGTCAGCGCCGTCATCTTCCTGGCGACCGGCCGCTTCAATCTCGCCACCGTCTACATCGTCGGGCGAGCCGATGTCGGCGAATACGGCATCGCCATCGTCTATTCGGCGGTGCTGATCGTCGTCATGATGATCATTCTGATCGCCATCCAGCTGCTGGTCGGGGAACGCCGGCTTGGCCGGCGCCGGGCCGAGGCGCAAGCCGTGGTGGCACCAATCTGATCGGGAGAAGCGTATGGATCAAACGGCGAAGAACGCTGCCCCCGGCGTGGTGGACAGACCGGCAGTGCGTTTCGAGGGCGTCACCAAGAAATACGGCGCCGTCACTGCCGTCGACAATGTCAGCTTCGACATCGCACCGGCCAGCCTGGTGACGCTGCTGGGACCCTCCGGCTGCGGCAAGACGACGACGCTCAGGCTGATTGCCGGGCTTGAGCACGCAAGCCACGGGCGCATCGTAATCGACGGCAAGGACGTCACCTTGCTGTCAGCCGCAGAGCGCGACGTCAGCATGGTCTTCCAGTCCTATGCGCTGTTCCCGCACATGAACGTCATGGAAAATGTCAGCTACGGCCTGCGGGCGACGGGGCTCGGCAAGGTTGAGGCCGCAGGGCGCGCCGCCGAGAAGCTGGCACAGGTCGGCCTGTCCGGCTACGAGAAGCGCCAGCCGAGCGAACTTTCGGGCGGCCAGCAGCAGCGCGTGGCCGTGGCGCGCGCCATCGTGCTGGAGCCGAAGGTGCTTTTGTTCGACGAGCCGCTGTCCAATCTCGATGCCAAGCTGCGCCGGCGCGTGCGCGATGAAATCCGCGGTCTGCAGCAGGATCTCGCGCTGACCGTGGTCTATGTGACGCATGACCAGGAGGAGGCGCTCGCCGTGTCCGATCGCATCATCGTCATGAACGCGGCCCGCGTCGCCCAGGACGGGACCCCGCGCGACCTCTACAACGAACCCACGAACCCTTTCATCGCCGACTTCATGGGCGACGCCAACCTGCTCGACGTCGAGGTTCTCGCCAGCAACAAAACGAATGCGGAGGTGAAGGTCGGGCCGCTGCGGCTCGACATGCGGCATCGCGGCATCGCGGCGGGGCCGGCGGTGCTGGCCGTCCGGCCGAATGCCGTGCGCCTCGTCGCCGGCCAGCCGGCAGCCGGCGGGATGAGAGGGCGCGTGGTCAAGAGTTCTTATCTCGGCGACCACATGGAATACCGCGTCGCGATAAACGATCCGGCGGTCGAGCTGTTTGCGACGTCGCCGGTCGTCACACCCGCCCTGCCGGAAGGCAGCGTCGTCGCGGTCGATTTCGATCCGGCAAAGATCGTGCTGATAGCGCGCGACAAGTCCTAGCCAGCAGCGCACACCGCTACCGGTGCGGCTGATACGAAAATAGTGGTTCTCGACGTTCCATGTCGATGTTACGAATCTCTGTGCATTCCGAATGTGCGCTTGTGACCATGTGTCCGGGCACTTTGGAACTGTGGCGAGCACAGGACGTATTCTTCACGCGGGACCAGACGGTGCACTCGAAGCCGTCGCAGGGCCGCAATGGGCGTTTTCGACAGTGGCCACAAGGGAGGAAATACCAGTGAAAGCATCCTATCTCATCTCAGCCGCGCTGCTTGTGGGGACCGCGATGCCAGCGGCGGCAGCCGAAATTTCCGACGGCAAGGTCAAGATCGGCATCCTCAACGACCAGTCGGGTGTCTATGCCGATTTCGGCGGCAAATGGTCCGTCGAGGCGGCCAAGATGGCTGTCGAGGATTTCGGCGGCAAGGTCCAGAATGCGCCTATCGAGATCATCAGCGCCGACCACCAGAACAAACCGGACATCGCCTCCAACATCGCGCGCCAGTGGTACGACACCGAGCAGGTCGATGCCATAATGGAACTGACCACCTCCTCGGTGGCGCTCGCCGTGCAGGGGCTTTCCAAGGAAAAGAAGAAGATCGACATCGTCACCGGCGCTGCTGCGACCGACCTGACCGGCAAGCAGTGCTCGCCCTATGGTTTCCATTGGGCCTACGACACCCATTCCCAGGCCGTCGGCACAGGCGGTGCCCTGGTGCAGCAAGGCGGTGACAGCTGGTATTTCATCACCGTCGACTACGCCTTCGGCTATTCGCTCGAGGAGCAGACCGCCAAGCTCGTCAAGGATCGCGGCGGCAAGGTGCTTGGTGAAGTGCGCTATCCGCTCGGCTCGACCGACTACTCATCCTTCCTGCTGCAGGCGCAATCCTCCGGCGCCAAGATCGTCGGCCTTGCCAATGCCGGTCTCGACACTTCCAACTCGATCAAGCAGGCTGCCGAATTCGGCATCGTCGCCGGCGGCCAGCGGCTCGCGGCGCTTCTGTTCACGCTGGCCGAAGTGCATGGCCTTGGCTTGCAGGCGGCCCAGGGCGTCGTGCTGACCGAAGGCTATTACTGGGATCGCGACGACAAGAGCCGCGAGTTCGCCAACCGCTTCTTCAAACGCACCAGCAGGATGCCGAACATGATCCAGGCCGGGACCTATTCGGCGGTGTCGCAGTATCTCAAGGCCATCGACAAGGCCGGCACCGACGAAACCGAAGCGGTGGCCAAGGAATTGCATTCGATGCCGGTCAATGACGTCTTTACCGCCAACGGCAAGGTGCAGGCCGACGGCTCCATGGTGCACGACATGTACCTCTATCAGGTCAAGAAGCCCGAGGAGAGCAAGAAGGATTGGGACTACTACACCTATCTTGCGACCATTCCGGGCGACCAGGCCTTCATGAAGGCCACGGATAGCGGCTGCCCGCTCGTCAGCAAGTGACGACGGCAACCGCCGCGGCCGTCAGGCCTGACGGCGATGGAGCCGTGCCGCGGGTGGTGCTTTCCGCCCGCGGCCTCAGGCGCGATTTCGCCGGGTTCGTTGCGGTGAAGGATGTCGATCTCGACGTTCATCACGGCAGGATTCACGCCTTGATCGGACCCAACGGCGCCGGCAAGACCACGATCTTCAACCTTTTGACCAAGTTCCTGCAGCCGACCAGCGGCACGATTGAACTGCTCGGCACCGACATAACCCGGACACCGCCGGCCAAGGTGGCGCGGATGGGCCTCGTGCGCTCGTTCCAGATATCGGCGATCTTTCCGCATCTGAGCGTGCTCGACAATGTGCGCGTCGCGCTGCAGCGGCCAGGCGGGCTGGGTTTCCAGTTCTGGCGCCCGCTTTCGGCGCTCGACCAACTGACGCCGCGGGCGCGCGAGCTTCTCGGCACGGTCGGCCTCGACGACGCGGCGCACCGGCTCGCCGGCGATCTCTCCTATGGCCGCAAGCGCGTGCTCGAGATCGCCACCACGCTGGCGCTCGATCCAAAGGTGCTGCTGCTCGACGAGCCGATGGCCGGCATGGGGCACGAGGATGTCAGCATGATCTCCGGGATCATCCGCGCCTTGGCCCGCGATCGGGCCGTGCTCATGGTGGAGCACAATCTGACCGTCGTTGCCGATCTTTGCGACTGGATCACCGTGATGCAGCGCGGCAAGGTGCTCGCCGCGGGCGACTATCCGACGGTCAGCCAGGATGAACGCGTCCGGATAGCCTATATGGGAACCGAGCATGAGTGAGCCGCTGCTTGCCGTGCGCGATCTCCATGCCTGGTACGGCGAGGGCCACGCGCTGCACGGCGTCGACCTCGATGTGTTCCGCGGCGAAACCGTGACGCTGCTTGGCCGCAACGGCGTCGGCAAGACCACGACGCTGCGCGCCATCATGGGGCTGATCCGCAAGCGCACCGGCAGTGTCGTCTTCAACGGCAACGACTTGATCGGCCTGCCCTTGCACCGTGTCGCCCACCAAGGCATCGGTTTCGTTCCCGAGGAGCGCGGCATTTTCGCCACGCTGACAGTCGACGAGAACCTGATCCTGCCGCCGGTGGTGGCCAAGGGCGGCATGAGCGTCGAGGAGATCTTCGAGCTCTTTCCCAACCTGAAGGAGCGCCGCAACAGCCCGGGCACCAGGCTATCCGGCGGCGAGCAGCAGATGCTGGCGATCGCCCGCATCCTGAGGACGGGTGTCCGGATGCTGCTCCTCGACGAGCCGACCGAAGGCCTGGCGCCGGTCATCGTCCAGCGCATCGGCGAATTGCTTGCGACGTTGAAAAAGCGCGGCATGACGATCCTGCTCGTGGAGCAGAATTTCCGTTTCGCCGCCCGCATTGCCGACCGCTTCTACCTGATGGAGCACGGCAAGATGCTGAGCGGGTTTCCGGTCGGCGAACTGGCCGCCCACGACGCTCAACTTCACGAGGTGCTCGGAGTATGATCGCGCCATGACGATGATCTTCGGCATCCCCATCCAGGCCTTTCTCGGGCAGCTGCTGGTCGGGCTGATCAACGGTTCCTTCTATGCGATGCTGAGCCTTGGCCTCGCCGTCATCTTCGGCCTGCTGCGCATCATCAATTTCGCCCACGGCGCGCTCTACATGCTGGGCGCCTTCATCGGTTATCTGCTGCTTGTCCATCTCGGCATCGGCTATTGGCCGGCGCTGATCCTGGTGCCGCTCTCCGTCGGGCTGTTCGGCATTGCGGTCGAGCGTGCAGCGCTCTCGCGGCTCTACCAGCTCGACCCTCTCTACGGCCTGCTCTTCACTTTCGGCCTGGCCTTGGTCATCGAGGGCGTCTTCCGTTATTATTACGGCGTCTCGGGAAATCCCTATGCGGTGCCGGCGCTACTTGCGGGCGGCACCAATCTCGGCTTCATGTTCCTGCCCAACTATCGCGGCTGGGTGGTGCTGGCATCGCTTCTCGTCTGCCTGGGCACATGGCTTTTGATCGAGAAGACCAGGCTTGGCTCCTATCTGCGCGCCGCGACCGAAAATCCAGAACTGGTCCAGGCTTTCGGCGTCAACGTGCCACTGCTTTTGACACTCACCTATGGACTGGGTGCGGCACTTGCCGGTCTTGCCGGGATCCTGGCGGCTCCCGTCTACCAGGTCAGTCCGCTGATGGGGTCGGATCTGATCATCGTCGTCTTCGCCGTCGTCGTGGTCGGCGGCATGGGCTCGATCCTGGGCGCCATCGTCACCGGCTACATGCTCGGCCTCGCCGAGGGCCTAACCAAGGTGTTCTATCCCGAGGCGTCGAACCTTGTCGTCTTCGTCATCATGGCGATCGTGCTTCTACTGCGGCCGGCCGGCCTGTTCGGAAGGGACGCCTGAGATGAGCGAGCTGACGCTTCACGAAAAGCGCGCCGCGGCCTCCGTGCGGCTGGAACGCGCGCTGGTGGCGCTGGCGGTATTGGCGCTCATCGCCGCGCCGTTCTTCGTCTACCCGTTCTTCCTTATGAAGATGCTGTGCTTTGCGCTGTTTGCCTGCGCCTTCAACCTGTTGCTCGGCTACACCGGCCTGTTGTCCTTCGGCCACGCGACCTTCTTCGGCGGCGCCGCCTATTTCTGCGCGCATGCCGTCAAGGTATGGGGCTGGCCGCCGGAGGCAGGCATTCTGCTGGGTACCGCCGGCGCGGCCCTGCTCGGGCTGGTCATGGGCTTCTTCGCCATCCGCCGGCAAGGCATCTATTTCGCCATGATCACGCTGGCGCTGGCGCAGATGTTCTTCTTCTTCTGCGTGCAGGCACCGTTCACGCAAGGCGAGGATGGCATCCAGGGCGTTCCGCGCGGCAACCTCTTCGGCATCATCGATTTGAACGCTACGGTCAACATGTACTATGTCGTATTGGCCATCTTCCTGATCGGCGTCTTCGCCATTTGGCGGATCGTCAACTCGCCCTTCGGCATGATCCTGCGCTCGATCCGCGAGAACGAGAACCGCGCCATCTCGCTCGGCTATTCCGTCGCCAGGTATAAGCTCGCCGCTTTCGTCATGTCGGCCGCACTTGCGGGGCTTGCCGGCGCGGTCAAGGCAATCGTGTTCCAGTTCGCGACGCTCACCGACGTGACATGGCAGATGTCGGGCGAGGTGATCCTGATGTCGCTGCTTGGCGGCATCGGTACCATGGTCGGGCCGGTCGTCGGCGCCGGCTTCGTCGTCGGCCTTGAAAACACACTCGCCACCTCAGGCTTTCCGGTGACCATCGCCACCGGCCTGATATTCATGGTCTGCGTGCTCGTCTTCCGGCGCGGCATCGTCGGCGAATTCCATGCGCGGCTGCCCAGGCCGGCGGACGGTGCAAGTGGTTGATATTCATCCCGTGGCCGATCTCCCTGCTGTCTCCAGCCATGTGGTGGGCAGTCCAGTGAGCAACCGGGAATGCAGCCTGGATGTTTATCGAAGCGCCTGCTTTACAGGCAGGTTTGGTAGCGCTACCGTCTCCGTATCGCGTGACCACATGAAGGTTGGAGGGCCGTCGCCGGGAGAGGTCAGCGGTTCCTTCGAAGAGACGTCGCGGGAATCGTTCGGGAGGAGGATCGATGGCGTCTGTCGCGATTAGCGAGGTTTACAAATCATTCGGGACCGTCGAGGTTCTGCACGGCGTCAGCGTGAACATCGACGACGGCGAATTCGTCACGCTGGTCGGGCCGTCGGGTTGCGGAAAATCAACCCTGCTCAGGATGATCGCGGGCCTGGAAAAGATTTCGCGGGGCCAGATCGCGATTGGCGAGCGTGTCGTCAACAACGTTGCGCCGAAGGAACGCGACGTCGCCATGGTCTTCCAGAACTATGCGCTGTACCCGCATATGACCGTCGCCGAGAACATGGCGTTTTCGCTCATGCTGAAGGGCGTTTCGAAGGCTGAGAGCGGCGCCGGCGTCCAGCGCGCAGCGGAGATTCTGGGGCTCGTGCCGCTGTTGGCGCGCTATCCCCGCCAGCTTTCCGGCGGACAGCGCCAGCGAGTTGCCATGGGGCGGGCGATCGTGCGCGATCCGGCGGTTTTCTTGTTCGACGAGCCGCTGTCCAATCTTGACGCCAAGCTCAGGGTGCAGATGCGCGCCGAGATCAAGGAACTGCACCAGCGCCTGAAAACCACGACGGTCTATGTTACCCATGACCAGATCGAAGCCATGACCATGGCAGACAAGATCGTGGTCATGCATGACGGCATCGTCGAGCAGATCGGGCCGCCGCTGGAACTCTACGACAGGCCGGACAATCTCTTCGTCGCCAGTTTCATCGGCTCGCCCGCCATGAATTTGCTGCGGGGCGAAATCGCGACGAACGGGTCGCCGTCCTTTCGGGGCGCGGGCGGAATTTCCGTGCCGTTGGACGCAGCATCGTCCGTCAAAGGCGGCGAGCCGGTGGTGCTGGGCATACGGCCCGAGCATTTGCGGCTGTCCGACCAGGGCATTGCGGTCACCATCGCGGTGATCGAGCCGACCGGGTCGGAGGTACAGCTCATCGGCCGGACAGCCGGCGGTGAAGAGATCGTGGCCAACTTCCGGGAACGTCATTCCTTCACGCCGGGCGAAACCATCCGGCTCACCGCCGAACCCGGCCTCATTCATCTCTTCCACGGCGAAACCGGGCAGCGGCTTCAAACGCGCAGCAAGCTGTAGAGACCAAAGGGCAAGAGAAACAAACAGGAGGAACGAGCATGAAATTCACCAGACGTGACGTGATCCGCACGACGGCCGGCGCTGCTGCCGGCGTTTTGGGAAGCCGCTTCGCCGGCTCTCCGGCATTCGCCCAGGAGGGGCTGAAGTACAAGCCGGAGGACGGTGCGAAGCTCAGGCTGCTGCGCTGGTCGCCTTTCGTGCAGGGTGACGAGGACCAGTGGCTGAAAAACACCAAGCGGTTCACCGAAGCGACGGGCGTGGAGGTACGTGTCGACAAGGAAAGCTGGGAAGACATTCGCCCCAAGGCAGCGGTCGCCGCCAATGTCGGTTCAGGTCCGGATCTGATGTTCGTCTGGTTCGACGACCCGCATCAGTATCCCGACAAGCTGCACGACGTGACGGAACTGGGCGAGTATCTGGGGTCGAAATATGGCGGCTGGCACGACGGACCAAAGCAATATGCGACCCGGGAAGGCAAATTCATCGGCCTGCCGCTCGCCACCATCGGAAATGCCATCGTCTATCGGGAAAGCTGGGTGAAAGAGGCCGGCTTTTCGGAGTTCCCCAAGGATACGAAAGGCTTCCTCGAACTTTGCAAGGCCCTGCAGGCGAAGGGGCATCCGGCCGGCTTCACGCACGGCCATGGTGTCGGCGACGGCAACAACTACGCGCACTGGCTGCTGTGGAGCCATGGCGGCCAGATGGTCGACGAGAGCGGCAAGGTGACGATCAACAGCCCCGAGACCCTCAAGGCGATCGAATACGCGCAGGAACTCTACAAGACTTTTATTCCAGGCACCGAAAGCTGGCTCGACGTCAACAACAATCGCGCCTTCCTGGCCGGCGAACTCAGTGTGATCGCCAATGGCATTTCCGCCTACAACACGGCCAAGATCAACAAGGACAATGATCCGAAGCTGGCGGAAATGGCCAAGGACATACGCACCACCAACCTGCCGATCGGTCCTGTCGGCAAATCCGTCGAACTGTTCCAGGTGACCACAGCCGTCATCTTCGACTACACGCCCTACCCCAACGCGGCCAAAGCCTATCTGCAATTCATGTTCGAGGACCCGCAAATGCCAGATTGGATCACCTCCTCGGCGGGCTACTGCTGCCAGACGCTCAAGGCGTTCGACAACAATCCGGTGTGGACAGCCGATCCGAACAATGCCGCTTACGCCAAGGCTTCGGCGACGCTGCGGCCCAACGGCTATGCCGGGCCGCTCGGCTATGCCTCGGCGGCGACCATGGCCGACTATGTCCTGGTCGACATGTTCGCCAAGGCCGTCACGGGGCAGGCCACGCCCCAGGAGGCAATGGAAGAGGCGGAGAAGCGCGCAAACCGGTATTATCGCGTTTGATCCATGCCAGCTGAGCCTGGCGGCTCTGCCCCGCGCTATCCGACCCTCCGGAAGCGCAGGGCGGCCGCCAGGCCGATCAACGAGACCCTTGCAGGGAGCCCGCCCCATGGCCGTGCCGTCCGTCGCCGCTCAGCCGCGTTCCTCGATGCTGTCGCGCCTGGCCGAGAGCAGGAACGCGCTTGGCTTCGGCTTCATGCTGCCGGCGGCGGCATTGCTGCTTGTCTTCCTGACCTATCCGCTTGGGCTCGGCGTCTGGCTCGGCTTCACCGATGCCCGCATCGGCCGTCCCGGCATCTTCATCGGCATCGAGAACTATGAATATCTGTGGAGCGACGCCGTCTTCTGGCTCTCCGTCTTCAACACCCTGCTCTACACCGTCAGCGCCTCGATCCTGAAATTCGCGCTCGGCCTCTGGCTGGCGCTCATCCTCAACCAGAACCTTCCCTTCAAATCGTTCTTCCGCGCGATTGTCCTGTTGCCGTGGGTGGTGCCGACGGTGCTGTCGGCCATCGCCTTCTGGTGGATTTACGATTCGCAGTTCTCGATCCTGTCCTGGGCACTCCAGCAGATGGGCCTGATCGACCATCGCATCAATTTCCTCGGCGATCCGGAGAACGCGCGTGCTTCGGTGATCGCGGCCAATGTCTGGCGCGGCATCCCTTTCGTAGCCATCACGCTGCTTGCCGGCTTGCAGACAATCCCCCAATCGCTTTACGAGGCCGCCACGCTCGACGGCGCCAGCCGCTGGCAATTGTTTCGCCATGTGACGCTGCCGCTGCTCACCCCCATCATCGCGATCACGATGACGTTCTCGGTGCTGTTCACCTTCACGGATTTCCAGCTGATCTATGTGCTGACCCGCGGCGGACCGGTAAATGCCACCCATCTGATGGCGACGCTGTCGTTCCAGCGCGGCATTTCGGGCGGCCAGCTCGGCGAGGGCGCCGCGATCGCGGTCGCCATGATCCCCTTCCTCCTTGCCGCGATCCTGTTCAGTTATTTCGGCTTGCAGCGCCGCAAATGGCAGCAGGGGGGCGGAGACTGACATGGCTGCCACCAGGAAGACAAAACAGCCGCAGCTCGACGAAGGCGGCATGGGCTATTTGCAGAGCGTGCCGCGCCGTGTGGTGACGGTCTATCTCCCCCTGCTCGTGTTCGTCATCGTGCTCTTGTTCCCGTTCTACTGGATGACGATCACAGCGGTTAAGCCCAATGTCGAAATGACCGACTATGCCAATTTCAACCCGCTCTGGGTCGTGCATCCGACATTGGAGCACATCCGCTATCTTCTCTTCGAGACGTCCTATCCGGGCTGGCTGCTCAACACGATCATCATTTCGACCGCCGCCACTTTCCTGTCGCTGGTGGCGTCGGTTTTCGCGGCCTATGCGATCGAGCGGCTGCGGTTCTCCGGGGCACGGCAGGTCGGCCTCGCGGTGTTCCTCGCCTATCTCGTGCCGCCCTCGATACTGTTCATCCCCTTGTCGGTGATGGTGTTCAACCTCGGGCTTTACGACACACCCTTCGCGCTCATCCTCACCTACCCGACCTTCCTGATCCCCTTCTGCACCTGGCTGCTGATGGGTTACTTCCGCTCCATCCCGTTCGAACTGGAAGAATGTGCGCTCATAGACGGGGCAAGCCGCTGGCAGATCCTGAGCAAGATCGTGCTGCCCCTGTCGGTGCCAGGCCTGATCTCGGCGGGCATATTCGCATTCACCCTGTCATGGAACGAGTTCATCTATGCCTTGACGTTCATCCAGTCGTCCGAAAACAAGACCGTGCCGGTCGGGGTGCTCACCGAACTCGTCCGCTCCGACGTCTATGAGTGGGGTGCCCTGATGGCGGGCGCGCTGATCGGATCCCTGCCGGTCGTCGTGCTTTATTCGTTCTTCGTCGAGCACTATGTCTCCTCGATGACCGGCGCGGTGAAGGAATAGCGCCGCCCCGATGCCGCGGGCGATTTTCCTGGAATGCCCTAGCCCAGGCTTTTGCCGTAGCGGGCAAAGCTTTCGGCCAGGACAGTCGTGCTCGCACCGGCCCGTTCGGGCCGTTTGTAGATGCCGCCTTCGACGCGGATCGGCTCCTCGAAGTGATCCTTGATCCAGGGGATGTATTCGAGGATCGTCGATGCAGGATGCCAGTAGCTCAGATGCACATGCACCTGGCTCATCTCCCCTGCATGCGGAACGACGGGAAGCCGATGCGCCAGTGCCAGGTCCGCGACCTGGATGTATTCGGTTATTCCTCCGAGCCGCGTGACGTCCGGCTGGACGTAGGCGACGGCTCCTGCATCGACGAAGGAGCGGAACGCGTCGATCGTGTAGAGCTGCTCGCCGAGCGCGATCGGGATCGATGTATTGCGCGCGAGCGTCGCGTGGCTGGCGACATCGTCATACCAGAGCGGCTCCTCGAACCAGTAGATATCTAGGTCGCGCGCCAGCGCGCAGAACCGCTGGCAGGTCGGAAGATCCCACTTGCCGTTGCCGTCGATTGCGATCCGGATCCTTGATCCGACACGTTTGCGCACAGCCGCCAGGCGCTCGACGTCGATATTTGGGTCGTCATGGCCGACCTTGATCTTGATGCGTGTGAATCCATCCTCCTCGACGGCTTTCGCGGAGCCGCGCAGCAACGTGTCCAGGTCGAACGAAATCCAGCCGATATCGGTATTGTAGGCCTCCAGGGCATCGGTGCGCGCGCCGCCGAGATAACTCCACAGCGGCAGGCCCGCCCGTTTCGCCTTCAGATCCCACAGCGCGATATCGATTGCGGCCAGCGCCAGATGCGTGATGCCGGCCCGACCGACCCATTGAAGTGAAGGATGGCGCGCAAGCCTGGTCCATAGACGCTGATGATCCGAGGCGTCTTCGCCTACCAGAAGCGGCGCGTAACACTCACCGATGCAGGACGTTATCAGCCGGTCGGCGGCCAGATGGGCATGCGTGCCGGTGAAGCCATAACCTTCCAGCCCATCCGTGGTGACGATCTTCGTACCCACGACACCCCAATGGGTGATGCTGTGGGTCGAGTCCGAAATGGAGTCCGACGTGAGTGGAAGATGGAGAATGAACGGGCGGACGGAGGCGATTTTCATCTATGACCCTTGGGGGATATGAATTTGTCAATGAAGGAGCTGCGAGAGGAATTCGCGTGCACGCTGATGCTTCGAGGCTGCGAAGAACTCCTTCGGCGTGGCCTCCTCGAGTATCCGGCCCTTGTCCATGAAGACGACCCGGTCGGCCACCTGGCTGGCGAAGCCCATTTCGTGCGTCACGCAGATCATCGTCATGCCTTCGGAGGCCAGCGAGACCATGGTGTCGAGCACTTCCTTGACCATTTCCGGATCGAGAGCCGAGGTCGGTTCATCGAAGAGCATGATCTTGGGCTGCATGCAGAGCGCGCGGGCGATCGCGACGCGCTGCTGCTGGCCGCCGGAAAGCTGGGACGGATACTTGTCCGCCTGATCGGCGATCCGAACCTTGTGCAACATCTCCAGCGCTCTCTCCGAAGCGTCCCTGCGCGATTTTCCGAGCACGCGGATCGGCGCCAGCGTACAGTTCTCGATCACCTTGAGATGCGGGAAGAGGTTGAACTGCTGGAACACCATGCCGATGTCCCGGCGCGGAACCATACGTCCGTGGGACTTCTCGACCAGCGGTTTGCCGTCGATTTCCACCGAGCCTTGCTGCAGGTCTTCCAAGCCGTTGATGCAGCGGATCAAGGTCGACTTGCCTGAGCCCGACGGCCCGCAGACGACAATCTTTTCGCCCTTCGCCACCTCAAGGCTGACGTGATCGAGCGCCTGAAACCCGCCGAACATCTTCACCGCATCGCGCAGTTTCACAAAGGCGCTGCCGTTGGCGTCCATGAACTCCTCCTTGTTGCGAAGTTGGCTTGTAACCCGAAAGATCGAAATCGGAAAATAAAAAATTTTCTATTTTTAATTTTTCTGTTGCGCCGAACCGGAACCTGACCGATGCTTGGGCCATGAGCATGATCAAGACAACATTGGCCGAGCAGGCCTACCAGGAGCTGCGGTCCCGGATCGTCGGCGGCAGGCTGGCAGGCGGGCAGCGCCTGTTGCCAAACGAATTGGCGGCGGAACTGGGCATCAGTCCCACGCCTGTCAAGGAAGCCTGCCTGCGGCTGGAGGCGGACGGGCTTCTCGTCAATTCCTCGCGGCGCGGCATGGTGGTCCGCAGCTTCAACGAGGAAGCCGTCGAGGAATTATACGCGGCCAGGACACTGCTCGAGAAAGGGGCCGTGGAAGCAGCCTTCGACGCAGGACGGCTCGATGAGGCGCTGCGGGCGAAGCTCCAGGACAGCCTCGAAAACCACAGGCGCTTCGCCAAAGGGTCGTCGCTCGACGATCTGGCGAAGGCGCTCTCCCATGACCGGGCCTTCCACAGTTCGCTCGTCGGCGCCGCGGGGATACCGATGATCTCCGAGGTCCACTCCCGCATTGTCGGCCAGACGCATACGGTCTTCGTCTCGATTCCAGGCGATTACAGCCGCTCGGTCGAGGAGCACCAGGATATTCTCGATGCCATCGTCGCCGGCAAGAAGAGCCAGATCCTCGCGGCGCTTCAGCGACATCTCGAGAGAAGCCGGCAGAACACCTTGCGCCAGGTAAAAGTCCTTGCGCGAGCGATCGAACCGAACCTTGTTTGAAGACCGGGGACGAGTGTGGGGTACCTAGATTTTTCCGGGACATTCGCGCGCGGCGACCTGTTCGTGCACGCCGCCATGCTGACTGTCGGCCTGTCGGCCGCCGCGCTGGTTCTGGGCATGTGCGTCGGCATCGTCGGCGCCCTGATGAGACTTTCGAGCTCGAAAGTCCTCTCCTCAATCGCGGCCGCCTATGTGGAAATCATCCGAAACACGCCGTTTCTGGTGCAGATCTACATCGTCTATTTCGGCCTGCCCTCGGTCGGCATTCGCATTTCCGAAGTGACGGCGGCCATCCTCTCCCTGACGCTCTACGCGGGCGCCTATATCACCGAGATCGTCCGTGCCGGCATCCAGACGATCGGCAAGGGACAGCGGGAGGCGGCGCACACGCTTGGCATGTCACCGTATCTCACCTTCCGCTATGTCGTTCTGCTGCCGGCGATTTCAGCGATCTTTCCGGCACTGACCAGCCAGTTCATCCTGATCATGCTGGCCTCCAGCGTCGTTTCGGTCATCTCCGTCCCGGAACTGACCGGCGTCGCCAATGATGTGCAGGGCCTGACCTTCCGAAGCCTGGAAGCCTATCTCGTGGTCGCGGCCATCTACCTTGTCCTGACGGCTGCATTCAAAGGCGTCTTCGCACTGATTGACCGTGCCCTCTTCTCCTTCCGCTTTGCAGGGCGATGACGATGTTCCAGACATTCAATCTCCATCATGTCGGGTTTCTGCTGCAATGTGCGACGTGGACGGTCGTCCTCTCGGGAATTGCGCTTGCAGGCGGCGCCATCGGCGGATCGATTGTCGCCCTCATGCGCCTCTCCCGCTTCGCCTGGATGCGCTGGATCGCACAGGCCTATATCTATGTCATCCAGGGAACGCCCCTGCTCGTCATTCTCTTCATCGCCTATTTCGGCGTCGCCAATCTCGGCTATGACCTTCCGGCGATCTACGCGGCCGGCCTTGGATTTACGCTCTACAGCAGCGCGTTCCTCGGCGAGATCTGGCGCGGGTCGATCCAGTCGATCAACAAGGGGCAATGGGAAGCGTCGTTCGTGCTGGCGCTTGGCTGGCGGCACACGATGACCGACGTCATCATCCCGCAGGCGCTTCGCGTCGCCATTCCTCCGACGGTCGGCTTCTCCGTTCAGGTCGTCAAGAACACCGCGCTTGCTTCGGTCGTCGGCTTTATCGAACTGACGAGAGCAGGACAGATCGTCTCCAGCGCCACGTTCCAGCCGCTGCCCGTCTATCTGACGGTCGCGGCCATCTACTTCGGCATCTGCTCCATACTGTCCCATGCCAGCCGCCGCCTGGAGCGCCGCCTGCAGCAGGCAGCCAACTGAAGATCCGGTTCATCACACCAGGGAGGAAAGTATCATGCTATTGAAGAGACTTGCTGTCGGGGTCGCCGCGATGCTGGCCATGATATTGCCCGCAAAGGCCGAGAGCACGCTGGACGCCATCGTGCAGCGCGGCACTATCAATGTCGGCGTCGGCCTTGGAACGCCGCCTTATGGCCTGATGGACAGCAGCATGCAGCCCGACGGCTATGACGTGTCCGTGGCAAAGGCAATCGCCCGCGATCTCGGCGTCAAGGTCAACATCGTCGACACGACGGCAGCCAACCGCATCCCGAACCTGACTTCGGGCAAGCTCGACATCGTGATCTATTCGTTCTCGATCACCGCCGAGCGCGCCAAGGCCATCGCGTTCACCAACACGTACTATGTCGACCAGCAGGTCTATGTCGGTCCCGCCGACCAGCCGATCACCAAGATCGAGGATCTGGCGGGCAGGAAGATCGGCGTGACGCGGGCCAGCACGAACGACATCGTCATGACCAAAAAGGCCGTCGAAGGCGCACAGATCCAGCGCTATGACGATGACGCGTCGACATCCCAGGCGCTGTTCGCAGGCCAGGTCGAAGGCATCGTGACCAGCGGCGCGCTTGCCCGCGCCGTCGAGGAGCACGATCCTAACCTCAAGAAGCAGTTCGTTGTGGCGCAGGCGCCGATGGGCATAGGCCTGCGCCGCAACGACCCGGACTTCCTGCACTGGCTGAACACGGAGCTCTTCATGCTTCAGTCGACAGGTGAGCTGCAGGCCCTGCAGAAAAAATGGATGGGTGTCGAAGTCGACCTGCCCCGCTTCTGAGAATGACTGGATCCGGGACTCCCCCGGATCCACACATGCCGCTGCGATCGGTTTATCGAAGGTTTTTCCATGAAAATCACGGATGTGAAGGTGCGCTGCTGCCAGCGCAAACCAGGCGATTTTGCCGCCAGCGCGTTTCGAACCGGGGATTTCGCGAAGTTCGAATTTCTCACCGTCACCATGATGACGGATACCGGGCTCGAGGCAACCGCCTTCGGGTTCGCCGGTCGTTCGGCGGCGGGCGCCGGCAGGCTGATTGCCGACACGCTGCGTCCGTTCTTCATCGGCCGTGACCCGCTCGACCGGGAAAAGGCATGGCACGATTTCCGGGTGGCCGACCGCTGGTGGGGCCACTTGCCGATCTATGCCTACGGACCATTCGACACCTGCCTCTGGCTGCTGTCGGCCACCGCCGCCGGGCAGCCTCTCTACAAATATCTCGGCGCCTTCCGCGAACGCGTGCCGGTCTATGGCAGCTCGATGATCCTGTCGGGGCCGCAGGACTATGTGAAAGAGGCGCTGCGCGCCAGGGCCGAAGGGTTGCGGGCCTACAAGCTCCATACACCCGGTCTCGATCTCGACTACGATATCGACGTCCATCGCCAGGTCCGCGCCGCCGTCGGGCCGGATTTCACGCTGATGTCGGATCCGGTCTCGATGTTCAATCTCGAGCAGTCGATCCGCTTCGGCCGCGAGCTGGAAAGGCTCGACTTCTACTGGCTGGAAGAGCCTTTATACGACGAGGACGTGCATTCGCTGCGGGAGCTCGCCCGCACCCTCGAAATCCCGCTCGTCGGGACGGAAGTCCTTGCGAAGCACCCTTACAGCATCGCCGAATGCATCTCGACGCGTGTCGTCGATCGCGTCCGGGCAGACGTTTCCTGGACGGGCGGCGTCACGGGCGTCATGAAGACGGCCCGCCTCGCCGAAGCCTTCGGCGTCAATTGCGAGATCCATACCGCCATCTTCCACCCGATGGAGATCGTCAACCTGCATTGCGCCGCGGCGATCAAGAACTGCGACTTCTTCGAAGTGCTCTATCCAATGGAGAACTTCGCCTTCGGCCTCAAGCAGCCGCTGCCGATCAAGGACGGCTACGCCGCGCCGCCGTCAGCCCCCGGCCTCGGGGTCGAGATCGACTGGGATGCCATCGACAACAGCACGATCTGTGAGGCCTGAGCGCCATGATGAAAGCTGTCTGCCTCGAGGAACCCGGCAAGATCTCGCTGGTCGAATTGCCCGAACCAAAACCGGGCCCGGGCGAAGTCGCGGTGCGGATGGAGTATGTGGGGTATTGCGGTTCCGACCTGACGTCGTTTCGCGGCCTCAATCCGCTGATCTCCTACCCGCGCGTCCTGGGCCATGAAATCTCCGGCACCATCTCGGCGCTCGGCGACGGCGTCAGCGCGCTTGCGGTCGGCCAGTCCGTGACTATTCTTCCCTATTTCAATTGCGGCAGGTGCCATGCGTGCCGCCTTGGCAGGCCGAACGCCTGCAAGGACAACCGGACGATGGGCGTCCAGCGCGAGGGCGCGATGGCCTCGATCGTCGTCGTTCCCGCGGGCAAGGTCATTCCGGTCGAGGGCATGCGCCAGCGGGACCTCGCGCTGATCGAGCCGCTTGCCGTCGGCTTCCATGCCGTCCGCCGCTCCGAGCTTTCGGCTGGAGAAACCGTCGTCATCCTTGGCTGCGGCGTCATTGGGCTCGGCGCCTTGCTCGGCGCTGTCAGGCGGGGCTCACGCGTGATCGCAGTGGACCTTAGCGCCGACAAACTCGCCGTTGCCAAGGTGCTCGGCGCCACTGACACCATCGATGCGTCGCGCGAAGATGTCCTGGCGCATGTCCTGGAACTGACCAGTGGGGACGGTCCGCAGGTCGTCATCGAGGCGGTCGGCGCGGATGCGACCTTTCGGCAGGCGATCGATCTCGTGGCGTCCTGCGGCCGGGTCGTCTATGTCGGCTACGCCAAGAACAAGATCGCTTACGACACCAAGTTCTTCCTGCTCAAGGAGATGGATATCCGCGGGTCGCGCGGCTCCGAGATCGCCGATTTCCACGATGTTATCGGCTATCTGAAGCAACATCGGGACGCCGGCGACCGCATCGTCTCACGCGTCGTGCCAATCGAGGAAGCCGGTGCGGCCATGCAAGCCTGGGACAAGAACCCCGGAGGCTTCACCAAGATCGTCGTCCGGATCGAAGCGAAGGAAGACGCATGAGCATCAAGGATATCTTCGGGCTGGAGGGGCAGCATGCGCTGGTGACCGGCGGCGGAAGCGGTCTCGGCCTTGCGATCGCCACCTGTTTCGTCGAAGCCGGCGCCAAGGTGACGATCGTCGGCACCAACGCCGCGAAGCTCGCTGCCGCCTGCGAGACGCTGGGGCCTTCCGCCACGAGCCATGTCTTCGACGTGACCGACACTGCCGGTGCCACGGGTTTCGCCAGCGAGGTGGCAAAAAAATCCGGACGCGTCTCGATCCTCGTCAACAATGCCGGCAACACGGTCAAGAAGCCGCTCGGCGAGATGAGCGTCGAGGCTTTCAATTCGGTGCTGAACGTCCATGTCGGCGGCGCCTTCGCCCTCTCGCGCGCCTTCCTGCCGCAGGTGACGGAAGCAAGGGGCAGCATTCTTTTCACCGCCTCGATGAGCTCTTTCCTCGGCATTCCCAACGTGATCGGCTATTCGGCGGCGAAAGCCGCCTATGTCGGCATGGTGAGGGCGCTCGCGACCGAACTTGCGCCCAGCGGGATACGCGTCAACGGTGTGGCACCAGGCTGGATCGACACCGCGCTTCTACGCCAGGCCACCGCAGCCGATCCGGAAAGGGCGCGCAAGATCAACAGCCGCATTCCCATGGGTCGTTTCGGCGAGGGCGCCGATATCGGCTGGGCCATGACCTATCTCGCCTCACGCGCCTCAGCCTATGTGACCGGCCATATACTGGTGGTCGACGGCGGCGCGCTGCACGGCTTCTGACACCATAGTTTTTCGAGGGAGAAAACAGATGACGACCGATACTGACAAGGCGATCTTCGAAGTCATCCGCAAGGAACTCTTCACGGCCGTCGTCGGCGACGTGCTCGATGTAATGGGCCACCGCCGGCAGTTCCTGCCGGCCGGGATCGTGCCGTTGCAGCCGGAGATGAAAGTCATCGGCCGCGCGATGCCGGTGCTGGAGGCGGACGTGTTTTCCGGCGGTTCGCCGGATGCGCACGGTCCGCTCGCGAACAAACCGTTCGGCCTCATGATGGAAGCGCTGGACAGCCTGACGGAGAACGATGTCTACATCGCCAGCGGCTCCTCCTTCCGCTACGCGCTGTGGGGCGGGCTGATGTCCACCAGGGCCCAGAAGCTGAAGGCTGCCGGCGCCGTCCTCAACGGCTATATCCGCGACTCCTGGGAAATCGAAAAGCTCGGCTTTTCGGTCTTCTCGCGCGGCATCTATGCCCAGGACCAGGGCCCGCGAGGCAAGGTGATCGACTATGGCTGCCCAATCGAGATCGAAGGCATCCTGGTAACGCCCGGCGACCTGATCTTCGGCGACCGCGAGGGCGTGCTTGTGATCCCGCGCGAGGCGGAAAAGGAAGCGATCGAGCGCGCGATCGAGAAGGTCAGCACAGAGAACAAGGTCGCAACCGCGATCCGCGACGGCATGAGCGCCTGCGAAGCCTTCCGTACCTTCGGCGTCATGTGAGCCGACGATGGACGATCCTCGTCTGCTCCTGCTCTGCGATCACGACAATGTGCTGGTCGCCTGCCGGCGCATCGAAGCCGGTGAGACCATCATCGTCGGCGGCGAGTCGCGCATTCTGATCAAGGCCGTGGAGCTCGGCCACAAGCTGGCGCGGCTGCCGATCGCCCCGGGGATGAAGGTCATCAAATACGGCGTCCCGATCGGCTCGGCGACGCGGTCGATCGGACCCGGCGAGCACGTCCATATTCACAATCTGAAGAGCGACTACACCAAAACGCACGTAATAGCGGAGACCGGATCATGACCGGCGAACAGTCCACCATCCTCGGCTATCTCAGGCCGGACGGTCGCAAGGGCATCCGCAACATTGTGATCGTGGCCTATCTGGTAGAGTGCGCGCATCATGTCGGTCGCGAAATTGTCTCCCATTTCCGCGGCAGGGACGTGCATCTGATCGGCTTTCCAGGCTGCTTTCCCAATCCCTATGCGCAGCGGATGATGGAGCGTCTGTGTACGCATCCCAATGTCGCCGCGGTACTGCTGCTGTCACTGGGATGCGAAAGCTTCAACAAATTCTCGCTCGCCCGCACCGTCGAGGCAAGCGGACGGCCGGTGGCCACGCTGACGATCCAGGAAAACGGCGGTACCTTGTCGACGATTTCCGACGGCATCGAATGGGTCGGGCAACGCCTGCAAGAGCTGGGCGCGGTCGCGAGAGTGCCAATGGATGCGAGTGAACTTATCGTCGGCACGATCTGCGGCGGGTCGGACGGCACCAGCGGCATGACCGGCAACCCCGCCGCCGGCCTTGCCTTCGATCGGCTGGTCCGTGCGGGAGCAGCCTGTATTTTCGAGGAGACCGGCGAGCTGATCGGCTGCGAAGAGATCATGGCGAGCCGTGCCGTGACGCCTGGACTCGGCGTCGAGCTGCGCGCCTCCGTGGCAAAGGCAGCGCAATACTACGCGACGCTAGGCTATGGCAGTTTCGCTCCGGGCAATGCCGATGGCGGCCTATCCACCATCGAGGAGAAATCGATGGGTGCCTATGCCAAATCGGGCTCGTCGCCGATTTCGGGCCTCATCAAGCCGGGCGACATTCCCCCTGGCGGCGGACTCTACCTGATGGATGTCGTGCCGGACGGGGACGTGCGTTTTGGCTTCCCCAACATCTCGGACAATGCCGAGATCGTGGAGCTCATCGCTTCCGGTTGTCACCTCACGCTCTTCGTCACCGGCCGCGGTTCGGTCTCGGGGTCGGCGGTCGCACCGGTCATAAAGATCTGCGCCAATCCCGAAACATACCGTCGCCTGTCGGGCGACATGGACGTCGATGCCGGACGTATCCTCGAAGGGGCCGCCACCTTGTCGGATGTCGGCGACGAAATCTTCAATCTGGTTCTTGCTGTCGCCAATGGCCATGCGACGAAATCCGAACAACTCGGGCACCGCGAATTCATCCTGACCTACAAGACTTTCGAACCGATCGGTCCCGCATGTCTGCCGGGCGCACAGCGAAAGGCTGGTCACCGAAGCTGAAGCCGCCGGCGTTTGCCGTGTGCCTGCGAGCGCTGTTTGCCTCTGTGCTGAAGCTGCGCGATCCTTGACCAGCGCAGGAGCAAATGCGTGGCGGGCCGAACAATCTGGCGACAAGCTCACTCGTTTTGTTTGAAGCGCGGCACGCCGAAACGGATTCATGCGAGCCGCTTAGGTCTTGTTTTGCATGTCGCTAGATCGAACCGAGGTTGCTTGGGCAAACCAGCATTGGGCTGGCGGCTCGCAACCGCCTCACCTCCATACGGACAATTCAAATCAGCGGGCCTGCGTCAGCCATACGCCGCTTCCTGATATCTGGGGGAAGCGTCTTCTCGTTTTGGCGAGGGTTCTGTTCCGCCGGCGCGAATGAGCTGCCTGCCTGGTCGGAAAAAAACAGCTTCCAGCGGCCCGGGCGGAACGCTACCCGGCTCTTCTGGGCCGCGGGATGATCGACGGGCAGCTCGATCTCGACGCGCTGGCGTTCGCCGCCGATCTCGAGTTCCACCCGGCGGGTGCCGGCGACGCG